>NZ_CP009434.1:1880276-2193655 GCF_000960995.1 Burkholderia glumae LMG 2196 = ATCC 33617
GCGGCCTGTCGGCCTGGCTGCAGGGGCTCGGCCTGCCGCGCGTCGATACGGTGGTGGCGATGGCGCGCGGCGAGGTGCCCGCGCGCGACGCGCGGATGCGCGTGTTCGGCGTCGTCAACCAGGCACTCGGCTGAAGCCGCGCGCGATGAGCTTCCTTTACAAGGCGGACCCGGTCCGCGGCGCGCAATGGGCACAGCGCTTCGCGCAGCGAGCGCCCGACCTCGCGTTCCGGATCTGGCCCGACATCGGCGACCCCGAGGCGGTCCGCTATCTCGCGGCCTGGCAGCCGCCGGACGATCCGGTCGCGCTGCTGCCGAACCTCGAGGTGGTGTTCTCGGTGGGCGCCGGCATCGACCAGTTCGACCTGTCGCGCGTGCCGGCGCATCTGCCCGTGGTGCGGATGATCGAGCCCGGCATCGTCGAGGGCATGGTCGAGTACGTGACGCAGGCGGTGCTGACCGTGCACCGCGACCTGTTCGACTACGCGGCGCAGCAGCGCGCGCAGGCCTGGCAGCCCAAGGCCGTGCGCGCGGCCGCGTCGCGCCGGGTCGGCGTGCTCGGGCTCGGCACGCTCGGGCAGGCCGTGCTCGACATGCTGCGCCGCTTCGGCTTCCCCTGCGCCGGCTGGAGCCGCACGCCGCGCACGCTCGACGGCGTCGCTTGCCATGCGGGCGAGGCGGCACTCGACGCGTTCCTCGCCCGCACCGACATCCTGGTCTGCCTGCTGCCGCTCACCGACAGCACGCGCGGGCTGCTCGGCGCGCGCGTGTTCGACGCGCTGCCGGCGGGCGCCTCGCTCGTGCAGGTCGGCCGCGGCCCGCAGCTCGACGCGGCAGCGCTGCTCGCGGCACTCGACAGCGGCCGGCTCGACAGTGCCATCCTGGATGTGACCGATCCGGAGCCGCTGCCGGCGGGCCATCCGTTCTGGCACCATCCGCGCATCCGGATCACGCCGCACATCGCCAGCGCGACGCGGCCCGACACGGCGGTGGACGCCGTGCTCGCGAACCTGGCGCGCCACCGCGCGGGACAGCCGATGCTCGGCGTGGTCGACCGCGCGCGCGGCTACTGACGCCGGCGCCCGGCCGGGCGGCGCGCGCAGCAGAAAATGCCGCGCCGCGCCGTGCAAACGCCGCGTCCATACGTTCCGCACGGCAAATTGAAGACGCAGGCGGAATTCTCGCCCGTTAGCATGTCCTCACCGCTGACCACCGACGAGCCCCTCGCCCCCGCCATGAACCCAGCCGCGCTGATCGAAGCCGATCGTCAACACCTGATCCACCCCGTCATCAACTACCACGCGCACGAGGCGCGCGGCGTCACCGTGCTCGATTCCGCACAAGGCGTATTCCTGCGCGACGCCCACGGCCATACGCTGCTCGACGCGTTCTCGGGCCTGTGGTGCGTCAACGTCGGCTACGGCCGCGACAGCATCGTGAAGGCCGCCGCCGAGCAGATGGCGAAGCTGCCCTACGCCACCGGCTATTTCCATTTCGGCTCGCAGCCGGCCATCGAGCTGGCCGAGCGGCTCGCGTCGCTCGCGCCGCCGTCGCTGAACCGCGTCTACTTCACGCTCGGCGGCTCGGATGCGGTCGACTCCGCGGTGCGTTTCATCACGCACTATTTCAACGCGACCGGCCGCCCGTCGAAAAAGCAGATGATCGCGCTCGAACGCGGGTATCACGGTTCGTCGTCGGTCGGCGCCGGCCTCACCGCGCTGCCGGCCTTTCACCGCCATTTCGACCTGCCGCGCCCGGAGCAGCACCATATTGCCTCGCCCTACCCCTACCGCCATCCGCTCGGCGACGATCCGCAGGCGCTGATCGCCGCGTCGGTCGCCGCGCTGGAGGACAAGGTCGCCGAGCTCGGCGCGGATACGGTGGCGGCGTTCTTCTGCGAGCCCGTGCAGGGCTCGGGCGGCGTGATCGTGCCGCCGGCCGGCTGGCTGCGCGCCATGCGCGACGCGTGCCGGCGCCTGGGCATCCTGTTCGTCGCCGACGAGGTGATCACCGGCTTCGGCCGCACCGGCCCGCTGTTCGCGTGCGAGGCCGAACAGGTCGAGCCGGACCTGATGACGGTCGCGAAGGGGCTGACCGCCGGCTACGCGCCGATGGGCGCGGTGCTGATGTCCGACGAAATCTACCAAGGCATCGCCGGCAGCCGGTCGGAGACGGCCGTGGTCGGGCACGGCTACACGTATTCGGCCCATCCGGTCAGCGCCGCGATCGGCCTGGAGGTGCTGAGGCTCTATCACGAGGGCGGCCTGCTCGCGAACGGCCAGGCGATGGCGCCGCGCTTCGCCGCCGGGCTCGACGCGCTGCGCGCGCACCCGCTGGTCGGCGACGCGCGCTCGATCGGCCTGCTCGGCGCGCTCGAACTGGTGGCCGACAAGGCGCGCAAGACCCGGTTCGACCCGGCGCTGGGCCTGCCCGAGCGGATCGCCCAGGCCGCCTACGCGAACGGCGTGACGTTCCGCGCGTTCGGCGACGGCGTGCTCGGTTTCGCGCCGGCGCTGAGCTTCACCGCGGGCGAATTCGACCTGCTGTTCGAACGCGTGCGCAAGACCCTCGACGACGTGCTGGCCGAGCCGGCCGTGCTGCGCGCGCTGGACCTCGCGCACGCTTGAGCCCGGCGGCCCGGCAAGGGAAAGCCGGGCTTGTGGCGCTCATCGATCGACTCTAAAGTAACCGGACATTCCATTTACGCCTTCTCACGTGAACATGACGGACAGCAAGCTGGATCGCATCGACCTGCGCATCCTCTCCCAGTTGCAAAAGCGCGGCCGCATGACCAATGTCGAGCTTGCCGAGGCGGTCGGACTCTCGCCGAGCCCCTGCCTGATTCGCGTGAAGCGGCTCGAGAAGGCCGGCTACATCGGCGGCTACGGCGCGCACATCCAGCTCGAGAAGCTCGGCGACGTGCAGGTGGTGTTCACCGAGGTCACGCTCGCCGACCACCGGCGCGAGGATTTCGACCGCTTCGTCGCGGCGATCCGCCTGGTCGACGAGATCGTCGAGTGCCACCTCGCGAGCGGCGGCTACGACTATCTGCTCAAGTTCATCACGCGCAGCGTGAGCCATTACCAGACGATCGTCGAAGGGCTGCTCGAGCAGAACATCGGCATCGAGAAGTATTTCAGCTACGTGATCATCAAGTCGCCGTTCGTCAAACGGCATTACCCGCTCGAATCGCTGTTCGGCGACCGTCACTGACGACGCTCGGCCGGCACCTCGAACGCGGCGCCGCGCTGCCCGCGTGGGGTTGCCGCGCCGCGCGCTGCCGCCGCAGCGCCTCATCCAAGGATTTGCCATGCCGCTCACGCTGCACCGAACCGAACTGCTGCGCTGCGCCAACCTGATCGACGGCAGGTGGCAAGACGCGCTCGACGGCGCGTGCTTCGAGGTCGTCGATCCGGCGACGCTCGAGACCGTCGCCCAGGCCCCCGACAGCGGCGCGGCCGACGCGCGCGCCGCGACCGACGCCGCCGCGCGCGCGCTGCCCGCGTGGCGCGCGAGGCCCGCTCGCGAGCGCGCCGCGATCCTGCGCGCCTGGCACGCGGCGCTCGTCGCGCACACCGACGATCTGGCCAGGCTGATGTCGCGCGAGCAGGGCAAGCCGCTCGCCGAGGCGCGCGGCGAAGTCGCCTACGGCGCATCGTATGTGCTGTGGTTCGCGGAGGAAGCCACGCGCAGCTACGGCGACCTGATTCCGCAGCAGCAGCACGGCAAGCGGCTCAGCGCGGTCAAGGAGCCGATCGGCATCGTCGCGGCGATCACGCCGTGGAATTTCCCGCTGGCGATGATCGCGCGCAAGATCGCTCCTGCGCTCGCCGCCGGCTGCACGGTGGTGGCGAAGCCGGCGGAGGATACGCCGCTCACCGCGCTGGCGCTCGCGCTGCTCGCGCAGGAGGCCGGCGTCCCGCCCGGCGTGCTGAACATGATCGCCGCCTCGCGCGAGCGCGGCGTGGCCGCCGTGGCGGACTGGCTCGCGGACGGCCGTGTGCGCAAGATCACGTTCACCGGCTCGACGCCGGTCGGCAAGCTGCTCGCCCGCGAGTCGGCCGCCACCCTCAAGAAGCTGTCGCTGGAACTCGGCGGCAACGCGCCCTTCATCGTGTTCGACGACGCCGAGCTGGACGCGGCCGTCGACGGGCTGATGGCCGCCAAGTTCCGCAACGGCGGCCAGACCTGCGTGTCGCCGAACCGCGTCTACGTGCAGGCCGGCCTCTACGAAGCCTTCGCCGCGAAGCTGACCGAGCGCGTGGCCGCGCTGAAGGTGGCGCCGGCCACCGACCCGGCCGCGCAAATCGGCCCGATGATCAACGCGCGCGCGGTCGACAAGATCGCGCGCCATGTGGGCGACGCCATCGAGCACGGCGCCCGCGTGCTGACGGGCGGCAAGCGCCTGCCCGAGCTGGGGCCGAACTTCTACGCGCCGACCGTGCTCGCCGACGCCACCACCGCGATGCAGCTGAACTGCGAGGAAACCTTCGGCCCGATCGCCGCGCTGTTTCGGTTCGATACCGAGGACGAGGCGATCGCCGCCGCCAACGACACGCCGTTCGGGCTCGCCGCCTATTGCTACACGCAGGACGTGCGGCGCATCGCGCGCGTGTCGGCACGGCTCGAAACCGGCATCGTCGGGATCAACGAAGGCGCGCTCGCGAGCGAGGCCGCGCCGTTCGGCGGCGTGAAGGAATCGGGCTACGGCCGCGAAGGCTCGCGCTACGGCCTCGACGACTATCTGTCGATCAAATACCTGTGTCAGGGCGGGCTGGACTGAGCCGCGCGACGCCCCGGGCGCCCCGCGTCCGCGCACGGCCGGCCCGGGCGGCGGCACGCGCCGCCGCGCCGCGTCACGAACCGCAGGCGCCGCCGGGCCGGCGCGGCAGGCGCGGGTGGCCGGCGCCGCCTTCGGCCCTCGCGCCGCCATGCCGGCGCCTGCCGCCGGACGCCTTCGTGGCGGCACGGCAAAGCTAATCACCAATCCTTGGTTGCCGCGCCCCCGCCCGCATGCCATGCTCGCCGGTTTCGATCACCCGCTCCGGCGCGCCGCCCCGACGATGACGACCCGCAAGCCGATCCGCCTGAACGCATTCGACATGAACTGCGTGGGCCACATCAACCACGGCCTCTGGACGCACCCGCGCGACCGCTCGGCCGAATACCATACGCTCGCCTACTGGACCGACCTGGCGCGCCTGCTCGAACGCGGGCTGTTCGACGGCCTGTTCATCGCCGACATCGTCGGCGTCTACGACGTGTACGGCGGCTCGCTCGACCTCACGCTGCGCGAATCGATCCAGCTGCCCGTCAACGATCCGATGCTGCTGGTCTCGGCGATGGCCGCCGCCACGCGCCATCTCGGCTTCGGCATCACCGTCAACCTGAGCTGCGAGGCGCCCTACCTGCTCGCGCGCCGCTTCTCGACGCTCGACCACCTGAGCGGCGGGCGCATCGGCTGGAATATCGTGACCGGCTACCTCGACAGCGCCGCGCGCGCGACGGGCCTGACCGGCCAGATCGCGCACGACGAGCGCTATGCGCGCGCCGATGAATATCTCGAGGTGCTCTACCAGCTCTGGGAAGGCAGCTGGGAAGACGGCGCGGTGCGGCGCGACCGGGCCGCGCGCGTGTTCGCCGACCCGGCGAAGGTGCATCGCATCACGCATCGCGGCCGCTTCTACGAGGTGGACGGCTACCATCTCGCCGAGCCTTCGCCGCAGCGCACGCCGGTGCTGTTCCAGGCCGGCTCGTCGCGGCGCGGCCAGGCGTTCGCGGCGCGCCACGCCGAATGCGTGTTCATTTCGAGCGGCAGCCGCGAAGGCACGCGCCAGCTGGTGGCCGCGCTGCGGCGGCAGGCGGCCGAGGCGGGACGCGACCCGGGCGCCCTGAAGATCTTCATGGGCGTGACGGTGGTCGTGGGCCGCAGCGAGGCCGAGGCACGCGACAAGTACGCCGACTACGCGCGCCACGCGAGCCCCGAGGCCGGCCTCGCGCATTTCGCGGCCGGCACCGGGGTGGACTACGCGGCCTTCGCGCTCGACGACGAGATCACGCCGGCCGACGGCAGCAAGCCGCGCGGCATCGAATCGTCGCTGCAGCGCGCGACCGACGGCCGGCGCGGCACGACCGTGCGCGACCTGCTCGGCCAGATGACGCTCGGCGGCCGCTACGCGACCATCGTCGGCGACCCGGTGCAGGTGGCCGACGCCCTGACCGGCTGGATCGACGACACCGACATCGACGGCTTCAACCTCACCCGCACCGTCACGCCGGAAAGCTACGAGGACTTCATCGACCTGGTGGTCCCCGAGCTGCAAGCGCGCGGCCGCTACAAGCGTGCCTACGCCGACGGCACGCTGCGCGAGAAGCTGTTCGGCGCCGGCCCGACGCTGCCCGCCACGCACGCGGGCGCCGGCTACCGGCGGGCCCCCTCCGATCCGGCGTAGCGCGGCGCCGGGCGGCCCGCTCGCGCAATCCAGCCTGTCACGCCCGAGCCGGCCAGCAGACCGCTCGCCTCGGGTGCCGCCTTCGCCCCCGGCCGAGCGCGGCCCGGCCGGCTCGCTTGGCAAGCGCCGGCCTGACGCCCGACGCACGACTGGGCCCGCGCCGCCGCAGAAACGCCGGGGCGCACCGGCATCGACAACGGCTGGGGCATGAAAGAATCCGCTCGCCCCCAGATTTATCATTTCGGGATTTTGCCGGATCAGCCGCGAAAA
The DNA here is from genome assembly GCF_000960995.1 of Burkholderia glumae LMG 2196 = ATCC 33617. NCBI lineage: Bacteria > Pseudomonadati > Pseudomonadota > Betaproteobacteria > Burkholderiales > Burkholderiaceae > Burkholderia > Burkholderia glumae. The sequence goes on from NZ_CP009434.1 coordinate 1,886,998, forward strand.
TAAAATTTTATCCTACTAAAAAAAGAAACAATAGAATTTAAATTCTCTTATTATTTTAATTTAGAATATAAAATCCTTCTTTTTAGCCAGAAAAGCTTTCAATCAGTAATTTGAATTGATAAATTTGATAGCCCTGGTGACAGATTCCCGATGGGTTGCCGTTATCCCGACAGCGCTATCAAGGAAGGCGCCAAACGCCCGGCGACGTTTACCGCACCTCACGCCAATGCCCCGGCGCAACGCAACGAGGCGGGCAGCGTCGCCTGGCTGGTCTGCCACAGAACGTCAACGAGAAAGGAAGGGATATGAATAATTTTATGCAATCCATAAAATTCAAGATCCTGGCATCAATGGTTTTTTGTTTTTTCCTCATGCTGGTCATCAGTATTTTCGGAATCTCCGCCATCTTTGAAATGAGGAAAAACGTCAGGGAATCCTATACTGAAGTGACCGTCCCGATCCAGGATCTGGCGGAAATTCGGGCAACGCAACTCGATATCCGGCTTCAATTCAGAAGAATACAGGCATTCCGCGAGCCGCAGAAAACACAAACGGCCGTGGATGCCGTCAAGCTGGATCTGGCGACCATGAAAAAAGCCTGGGCGGACTACTATCCGCTGCACGTCAGCAGCCCGCAGGAAAAATCGGTGGCGGACGCGATCGACGCCGGCCTGCCCGATTTTCAGAAGCTCACGGAACACATCACGGATCTTTTCGCCAGCGGCAACTATGATGGCGCGGCGGAAATGGTCGATCAGCACGCGAACGCCTCCACCGAATTAGAGCCGCTAACATAACCTAGACATGACGTAGCAGAAGTCGTATCGTCTGCGATATGGCAAGACGCAAAATCAGCAACGAGTTGTGGGTGGAGCTGGAACCGCTGATTCCGGAATTCACCCCATCGCCCAAGGGCGGACGGCGGCGCACGGTCGATGACCGAGCTGCGCTCAACGGCATCCTATATGTGCTGCAAACCGGTATCCCGTGGGAAGACCTCCCGCAAGAACTGGGCTTCGGCAGTGGCATGACGTGTTGGCGACGTCTGCGAGACTGGCAAGCGGCCGGTGTATGGCGCCGGCTGCATCTGGCGATGCTGCGTCGGCTGCGTGAGCACGACCAGATCGATTGGGAACGCGCCAGCCTCGATGGAGCCAGCGTCTCCAGCCCCCGGGGGGCCAGGAAACCGGCCCCAACCCGACCGACCGCGGCAAGCTCGGATCGAAGCGACACATCGTCGTAGATGCACGCGGCATTCCTCTGGCCGTCACGATCACGGGAGCCAACCGCCACGATTCGATGGCATTCGAGTCCACGCTCGATGCCATTCCTGCGGTACCCGGGCTGAACGGTCCGCCACGCAAGCGCCCGAGCAAACTGCACGCTGACAAAGGGTATGACTTCGGGCGTTGTCGACGTTATCTGAGACAGCGCGGCATCAAGGCTCGTATTGCACGCCGCGGTATCGAAAGCAGCGAACGGCTGGGCAGGCATCGTTGGGTCGTCGAGCGTACGCATGCCTGGTTCGCCGGATTCGGCAAGCTTCGAATTCGCTTCGAACGACGCCTCGATATTCATACCGCTCTGCTTGTCCTGGCTGCCGCCGTCATCTGCTCCAGATTCGTGGATGACTTGTGTTAGCGACTCTTACTCAAAATCATCGCCCAGGACATCCTGATCAATGACGATCAGGCAAAGGACTATGCCCGGACCAGCGACGAAGAGGCGAATTTCGTGGCCCGGGTGGCGATCGCGCTGCTGGCGGCAGGGGTACTCGTCATCATCGCCGCCTGCGTCTATCTTTTTCGCGCCATCGGCCGGCCGCTGGACGAGGCCATCCATTTGGCGAACCATATTGCAGGGGGGCAGCTCGAGAATACGATTCGCGCCGACGCCAGTGGGGAATTTGGCGATTTATTGCGTGCCCTGTCGGCGATGGATGCCAATCTGACGAAGATGGTGCGCGGAATACAAAGCTCCGCGAACTCGGTCACGCTCGCCGCGAGCGAAATCGCGAGCGGCAACATCGACCTGTCGGCAAGAACCGAGCAGCAGGCGGCCTCGCTGGAGGAAACCGCGGCCAGCATGACGCAGATTACGCAAACCGTGAAGCAGAATGCGGAAAACGCGAAGCAGGCGAACGCCTTGGCGGCCAGCGCGACCGGGCTGGCCGATAGCGGCGATGCCTCCGTGCATGCGATGATCGGCGAGATATCGCGCATCAGCGATAGCTCGGCCAAGATCTCGGAAATCACCGGCATGATCGAGTCGATCGCCTTCCAGACCAACATCCTGGCGCTGAACGCGGCCGTGGAAGCTGCCCGCGCCGGCGAGGAAGGCCGCGGCTTCGCCGTGGTCGCGAGCGAGGTGCGAAACCTCGCGCAGCGTTCGGCTGCGGCGGCCAAGGAGATCAAGGCCCTGATCTCGTCTTCCGTGGAGATGATCCATCAAGGTTCGAAACAAGCCGGGGAAGTCGGCACGACGATGGCGGAGGTCCGAATCGCGATCAAACGAGTGTCGGACATCGTCAACGAGATGGCAGCGGCCTCCGAAGAGCAAAGCCGCGGCATCGAACAAGTCAATCAAGCGGTCTCCCAGATGGACGCCGTCACCCAACAAAACGCCGCGTTGGTCGAAGAGGCCGCCGCATCCGCCCAGTCTTTGGATCAGCAGGCGGCCAGCCTCAGGCAAGCCGCCTCGGAATTTCATTTGGCCTCGTCCCGATAGAAACGCGGCAGGTTGGCGAATCGCGGCCGTCTCGGCGGCTCGCTCGGGCTGCCGCGGCGGCCCGGCGGGATCTGCGGATGCGCCTGCCGGCCGCGTCGGCCGTGGGACACGCCAGCGAGCACGGCATGCAGCCGCGCCGCCGCGAGGCGCTACCGGCACGGCCGCGCGGCGAGGCGCATTGGAAACTAGGCCATCGAAGGATCGGTGACCCCCGGCGCACCGATTTCGACGTGTCCCGCGAACTGGCGCAGGAAGCGCGCGTCGGCATCGCAAGTGATGCCGAGGTCGTACCACCTCTTGCTGGCAGCCAGCGACCATGGCACCTGGACCGTTTGGCCGGCCGCCACGCTCACCGATTGCGCAGCGACACCGTAGCGATTGTCCGTGATCCGGAACGTCACGCCGGCTTTGCCGGTGTTGACCAGGTTGACGGCAAGGTCGCCGGCGGTGACTTCATAACAGACGGTCGCTTCTTGGCTGCTCGCGCTCGTGCCCGACGAAACAAAGCGGCGGACGAAGCCGTTCGGCGCGATCACCGTCAAGTCATAGGCCGAGGCCACCGCTGCCCCGCCGGCAAAGCGCCAACTGTCGGACAACTTGCTGTTTGCGTCCACCGTATAGCGTTTGACCGATGTCGGCGTGCCTGCCGAATACACGGCAAAGCCGGCCGCGACACTGCCCGTGTTGATGAAGCTCAGCGTGATGGTCGACGCGCTCAGGTCTTGAGCCGCATCGACAAACAGCTCATAGGGAAGCGCACGCGCGTTCCGGCTGCCCCGCTCCTGTTGCGACGGCACCTGGGTGACGGGCACGGTGGGTGGCGCAAGCGTGCTCTGGGCTGCCGCGGCGGCACTCAATCCCGCCACGGAAGGCACCGACACGGCGCTCGCATCAGGGCTCGTGAAGTCGAAGGCGGACGTCAGATCGCCACAAATCGCGCGGCGCCAGGCGCTGATGTTGGGCTCCACGACGCCGAAGCGCTTCTCGATGAATTTGATGATGGAGGTGTGATCGAATACCTCGGAGCAGGTCCAGGCTCCCTTGGACCACGGGGAGACGACGAACATCGGCACCCGCGCGCCCAGCCCGACCGGGCCGGATGGATTGGTGCTGCTGCCCGCATAGAACTCGTTGGCGGTGGCAACATTCGACAAGCCCTCACGGCTCGACATCGGCGGCGACGGCGGAACGACGTGGTCGAAGAAACCGTCGTTTTCATCGTAGGTAATGAACAGCGCGGTTTTGCTCCAGGTATCCGGATTCGACGTCAAGGCATCCAGCACGGCGGCGATGTATGTCGCACCGTCCGCCGGCGAGCGGGCCGGATGCTCCGAACAGAGGTAGGGAGGCAAGAGCCAGGAGACCTGGGGGAGCGTGCCGGCTTTGACGTCGTTCGTCAGCTCGGCCAGGGTTCGCTTCGTCGTGGCATTCGCGACGAGCGCCGGATCGGCATCGGCGGCGGTATAGGCTTGGAAGAAATTCAGTACGTTGTACGGATTCGGGTAGTCGAGGTTCGTCGAACCCGCGGGGTTGGGCGTCAGCGAGGTCCTGAACGGCTCGCTACCGTCCGAGCCTTGGTACACGCGCCAGCTGACTCCGGCCTTTTGCAGCCGCTCCGGGTACGTCGTCCACGTGAAGACATGGGCCGGCGTGTTGTCGATCAGTGGTCCGCCGCCGGTGCCGGCGACGTCGATCATGCCGGTCATCAGATGAAGACGATTGGTGTTGGTCGGCCCCAGGCAGGATGCAAAATACGCGTCGCATACCGTAAACGCGTCGGCCAACGCGTAGTGAAAGGGAATGTCGTTGCGCGCGAAATGCCCCATGGTGAGCCCCCCTTTAGCGGGCACCCAATTATCCCAGCGGCCGTCGTTCCAGGCCGCATGGCCGTCCGACCAGCCGTGCGGCAGCGAGCTGATGGTTTGCGCGCGCGTGGCATTACTATCGAGATGGAAAGTCGTTACGTAGCCACCCTGTCCGTCGGGCTGATTGAAGATCGAGGCTTGGGCATCGACGGGAAGCGTCGATCTGTCGTTGAATCCGCGAAATCCCGCGTGATGCCCAAGATAGTGATCGAACGAGCGATTTTCCTGCATGAGCACGACCACGTGCTCGACATCATTGATCGTGCCTGTCTTCGACGAGGCAGGGATGGCGAGGGCGCGCCGGATGCTGGCCGGCAAGAGAGATATCGCGCCCGCTGCCCCAAGCACCTTTGCCGATTTTTTTATAAAGTCCCGGCGATTCGATTTCATGGCTTTATCTTGTCGGCTCGTCAATTGCCGCAGTGATACACTTTCTTCACGGCCGGCGCTGGATTGCCGGCGCTATCGTCACTGCCGCCGCACCCCGCAAGACTCGCACCAATCAAGAGCAACAAGAAACACCCGGCGACGCGAGTTCTCTTCATCCTCATCCGGCAACGGCCTCGTTTCATTTAAACCGAGGCATGCTCCGTCATTTCCATGGCCTCAGTATGACTGGCCGCTTTCTATGCCATTTCACCAATCCGTGGGAGGCCAAGCGGAAAGCGCGCAGCGAGGGCCTGCCGTCACGCATGTCCGGCGCGATCGCCGGTGGCGCGCCCCTGCCGCGTCATCCCCGCGCGTCGACGGTCGCGTCGACGGGCCCTTGCAGCGCCGTGCCGTCGGCCGGGCTCGCGTCCCGGTCCGTCAATCCGCCGCCGAGCGCCTTGTAGAGCGAGACGGCGTTGCCGAGCGCGCTGCGGCGAAGTTCCAGCAGTGCCTGCCGTGCCGCGTAGAGCTGCCGCTGCGAATCGAGCAGCTCCAGCCGCCCCTCCACGCCTGCGAGGTAGCGCAGCTTGGACAGTTCCATGCGGCGCTCGGCGCTCGATACCACGCGCGCCTGCGCCTCGATCTGCCGTCCATAGGTTTCTTGACCGGCGAGGCCATCGGCCACTTCGCGGAACGCGGCCTGGATGGCCTTTTCGTACTCGGCAACGGCACTGGACTTACGCAGTTGCGCCAGCCGCAGTTCGGCACGCAGCCTTCCTGCCTGGAAGATCGGCACGGTGATCTGCGGCGCAAAGCTCCAGGCCCGGCTGCCGCCGTCGAACAGCCCGTGCATGGCCGGACTCGCATAACCGAGCGCGGCGGTCAGCGACAGGCGCGGGAAGAACGCGGCGCGCGCGGCGCCGATCTCGGCATTGGCGGCAACCAGGCTTTGCTCGGCTTGCAGAATGTCGGGACGGCGAAGCAACAGATCGGACGGCAGCCCCGCCGGCAACCGGGTCACCACCGGTTGCGCGTCCAAGGGAATCGATGCCGGCAGATTCGCCGGAAGGTCGGTGCCGATCAGCAGCCGCAGCGCGTTGCGCGACTGTGCCACGGCGCGCCCGCGCGCTTCCAGGTCGGCTTGGGCGCTGGCGACCTGAGCTTCGGCCTGGGCCACATCCAGGCCGCTGCTCTGGTTGGCCGCTTTCAATTTGCGCGCCAGGTCCAGCGATTGGCGCCAGTCCGCCAGCGTGCGCTCGGCCAGGCGGTGCTGCGCTTGCGCCAGACGCTCGGCGAAATAGGCATCGGCGATCGCGCCGACCAAGGCGATCTGCGTCGCTCGGCGCCCTTGCTCGCTGGCAAGGTAGCGGGCGAAGGCGGCCTCGGACAAGGAGCGCACGCGGCCGAACAGATCGACCTCGAAGGCATTGAGGCCGAGACTGAGGACGTACTGCTCCTGGACTGCCGCGGGCACGGCCGGGCCGAGCTCGCTGCCGGCCACCGTGCGCTGGCGAGTGGCGCTGGCGGTCGCCTCGATCGACGGCAGCCGGGCCGCGCGCTGAATGCCGTATTGGGCACGGACGGCCTCGACGTTCAGAACCGCCAGGCGCAGGTCGCGGTTGTGGCCCAGCCCCAGTTCGATCAGGCGTTGCAGGCGCGGGTCGCGGAACATCGTGCGCCAGCCGAGATCGGCGGCATGCGCCTGGGTGGCGCGGCCGGCCTCGGTCGGGAAGGTGGCGGGCACCGGCGGCTCGGGTTTGACCAGCGCGGGGTCCAGCGAGCATGCCGACACCGTCAGCAACAGTAGAACCATGAGTGCGCGCATGACATCAATCCTGTTGCTGGTGGTGGGACGGGCGGGCCGCCCGGCGGTTTGCCCGCCAGGTCACGAAGCGTTCCTGGAACCCCATCACGAACACGAAGAACACCGGTACGAAGAAGATCGCCAGCACGGTCGCCGAGACGATGCCGCCCAGCACGCCGGTGCCGATCGCCTGCTGCGTCTCGGCGCTGGCGCCGCTGGCGATCACCAGCGGCACCACGCCCAGGCCGAAGGCCAGCGAGGTCATCACGATCGGACGCAGGCGCAGCCGCGCCGCCTCCACCGCCGCCTCGATCAAGCCCTTGCCCTGCTCGCGCAGTTGCTTGGCGAACTCGACGATCAGGATCGCGTTCTTGGCCGACAAGCCGATCACGGTAATCAAGCCGACCTTGAAGAACACGTCGTTGGGCATGCCGCGCAGCAGCACCGCCCCCACCGCGCCGAGCAGGCCCAACGGCACCACCAGCAGCACCGACAACGGAATCGACCAGCTCTCGTAGAGCGCGGCCAGCACCAGGAACACCACCAGCATCGACAGCGCCATCAGCAACGGCGCCTGCGAGGCGGACTGGCGCTCCTGCAACGACTGCCCGGTCCAGGCCACCGCGAATCCCGGCGGCAGTTGCGCGGCCAGACGCTCCATCTCGGCCATTGCCGCGCCGCTGGAGACGCCGGGTGCGGCGCTGCCGGAAATGCGCGCCGCCGGAAATCCCTGGAAGCGCACCATTTGCAGCGGCGTCTCGCTCCACTCCGGCCTGACCACTTCGGCCAGCGGCACCATGCCGCCGCTGGCGTTGCGCAGGTACAGCTTGAGCACATCGTCGATCTGCATGCGCGCGGGCGCATCGGCCTGGATGATGACCTGCTGCATGCGGCCGGCATGCGGGAAGTCGTTGACATAGGTCGATCCGATCGCGGCGGAGAGCGCGTCGCTGATGCTGGTGAAGGAAAGGCCCAGCGCCTCGGCCTTCTGCCGGTCGATATGCAGGCGAATACTCGTGCCGGCGGGCAGGCCGTCGGGATAGACGCCGCTGACCACCTTGCTGCGCGCGGCCAGCGCCAGCAACTTGGCCTCGGCCGCCTTGAGGGCGGCATAGCCTTGATTGGCGCGATCCTGCAGGCGCATCGTGAAGCCGGAGCTGGTGCCCAGTTCGTCGATCGCCGGCGGCAGCAAGCTCATCACCGTGCCTTCGGTGCTGCCGGACATGGCTTGCTGGGCCAGCGCCGCCTCGCCTTGCGAGGTGGCGCCGCCGCGCTGCTTCCAGTCCTTGAGCACCGTGAAGGCCATGGCGGCGTTCGGGCCGGAGCCCGAGAAGCCGAAGCCGAGGATCGACAGATTGGACTGGATGGCGGGACGCGAAGCGATGTGCTTCTCGAAAAGCTTCACCACGTCGAGCGTGCGTTCGGCGGTCGCGTCGGCCGGCAACTGAATGCTGGTCATGAAGTAGCCCTGATCCTCGTCCGGCAGAAACGACGAAGGCAGCTGCCGGAAGGCCAGCACCAGTACCGCGGCGATCGCGAGGAAGGCCAGCATGACCCGTCCGGCGCGGGTGACGAGCTTGCCCACGCGGGTTTCATAGCCCGCGCTCAGGCGATCGACACGGCGGTTGAACCAGCCGAAAAAGCCCGGCCTATAATGGCGGCCGGGATCGACCGGCTCGAGCAGCGTGGCGCACAGGGCGGGGGTCAGCGTCAGCGCGAGGAAAGCCGAGAACAGGATCGACACCGCCATCGACAGCGTGAACTGCCGGTAGATCACGCCCACCGAGCCGCCGGCCAGTGCCATCGGGATGAGAACGGCGGTCAGCACGAGGGTGATGCCGACCACCGCGCCGGTGATCTCCTTCATCGCCTTGAGCGTGGCATCCTTCGGCTCCAGCCCCTCCTCGGCCATGATGCGCTCGACGTTTTCCACCACCACGATGGCGTCGTCGACGATGATGCCGATCGCCAGGACCAGGCCAAACATGGTCAGAACGTTGATCGAGAAGCCGCAGGCCAGCATCACCGCGAAGGTGCCCAGCACGGCGATCGGCGCGACGATGGCGGGGATCAGCGTATAGCGGATGTTTTGCAGGAACAGGAACATCACCAGGAACACCAGCACCATCGCCTCGAGCAGCGTCTGGATCACCTTCTCGATCGAAATCTTGACGAACGGCGCGGTGTTGAACGGGATCGAGTAATGCATGCCGGCCGGCATCGTACGGCTCAGCTCCGCCATGCGCGCCTGCACGCCTTGGGCGGTGCGCACCGCATTGGCGCCGGGCGCGAGCTGGATGGCTGCGGCGGTGGCGATCTTGCCGTTCTCGCGGTTGGAGAAGCCATACGATTGCGCGCCCAGCTCGACACGGGCAACGTCGCCGAGAACGACCTTCGAGCCGTCGGCATTGGCACGCAGCACCACCGCGGCGAACTCCTCCGGCGTGCTCAATTGCCCCTGCACATTCAGCGGCACGGTCACCCGCTGCCCCGGCACGGCCGGCGAGGCGCCGACGCTGCCGGGTGCGATCTGGGCGTTCTGCTGTGCAATGGCCGCGGTCAGATCGCTCATCGTCAGGCCGTATGAAATCAGCTTGGCCGGATCGACCCAGATCCGCATGGCCTGCTCGGTACCGAACAACTGCACCTTGCCCACGCCTTCGATACGGCGCAGTTCCTCGACCAGGTTGCGCGCCATGTAGTCGCTGAGCGCGGTCTCGTCGAAACGGCCGTCTTCGGATGTCAGGCCGACGAGCATCAGGAAGCCGGACGCCGCGGACTCCACGGTCAGCCCGTTCTGACGGACCACCTGCGGCAAGCGTGCCTCGATCGACTTGAGCCGGTTCTGCACGTCGACCTGCGCCAGCTCCGGGTCGGTGCCGGGCTTGAAGGTGGCGGTAATCTCCGCGGAGCCCGACGTATCGGCCGAGGACTCGAAATACAGCAGGTTCTTCACGCCCGACAGCTCGCGCTCGATCAGGCTGAGCACGGCGTCGTTCATGGTCTGCGGCGTGGCGCCCGGATAGCTGGCGATGATGCTGACCGACGGCGGCGCGACGGACGGGTAGCGGGCGATGGGCAGCTTCGGAATGGCGATGACGCCCGCCAGAACGATGAACAGGGCGACCACCCAGGCGAAGACCGGGCGCTGGATGAAGAATTTGGACATGGCGATTCGTGTTTCGTTGCTCAGCTAGCGGAGGCCGCAGGGGTGGAATCGGGCGACTTCCACTCATGCGAACTCACCTTGGTGCCGTCGGAGAGCCGCTCCATGCCCTCGACCACGATCCGCTGCCCGGCGTGCAACCCGGCGCGGACGCGATAGCGCCTGCCCGCCCGCTCGCCCAACGCCACGGCGACGAGCTTGGCGCGGTGGCTCGCATCGAGAACCCAGACCCGCGGCTGCCCGCTCACCCGCACCACGGCCTGCTGCGGCACCGTCAGCGCGGCGTCGTAGCTGGCGCCGGGCACGCGCGCGCGCACGAACATGCCCGGCAGCAGCTGCCGCTGCGGGTTGTCCACCAGCACGCGCAGCAGGACCTCGCCGGTGCCGGCATCGACATTGATGCCCGAGAACAGGATGCGTGCCTTGAGGCCATAGGATTTCCCATCGCTTCGCAGCAAGGTCACCGGCAAGCCGTGCCCGGCGCTCGCGCCGGGTGCGGCCAGGGCTTCGCGCAGTGCGTCGAGCGAGGAAGCGGGACGACGCACGTCCACATACACCTGATCGATCTGCTGAATGCGCGCCATCGGATTGCTGTCGCCGCTGCTCACCAGCGCCCCTTCGCTGACCAATGCCTGGTCGACGCGGCCCGAAATCGGCGCCTCCACGGTGGCGAACTTCAGGTCCAGCTGGCGGCGTGCCAGGATGGCCCGCGCCTGCGCCACGTCCGCCGCGGCCTGCTCACGCTGGGACACCGCGTCGTCATAGGCTTGGCGGCTGATCGCGTCGGCCTCGACGAGAGGCTGCAGCCGGGCCGCCTGCAGGCGGGCACGCGCCAGCACGGCGGCGGCCCGCTGCAGGGCGGCGGCGGCGGTGTCCGCGTCGGCCCGGAACGGCGCGGGATTGATCTGGAATAAGGGCTGGCCGGCGCGCACTTCGCTACCTTGCTCGAACAGCCGGCGCTGCACGATGCCGCTGACTTGCGGCCGAATCTCGGCGACGCGCAAGGCGGCGACGCGCCCGGGCAGCTCGTCGCTCAGTTCCAGCCGAGCAGGCACCAAGGTCGTCGCCGAGACCTGGGGCGCGGGCGGAGCGCTTTCCTGCGGCTCGGATTGCCCGCAAGCCGTCAGCATGACCGTCAACAGCACAGAGAGGCCTGCGCGGCGGCACGGTGATTCGATCTTCATGGAACTCCTTCGGAAACAGGCCGTCGATGGCCGGCGAGACGGTCGGGAGTCTGAATCTGGACGATGGTGTTTCGTCCGAGCTATGATGGAGATTCGATGGAGAACGAAAAAATACCCGGCCGCCATGCTTGATTCGACGCTGCCAGCCAATGCTGAGCCAAGCACTCAGGCCTTGATCCTGATTGCCGAGGACGAGCCCGAAATCGCCGACATCGTGGCGGCCTACCTGACGCGTTCGGGCCTGCGCAGCGTGCAGGCGACTGATGGCCGGCAGGCGCTCGAGCTTCACGAGCGCCTGAAGCCCGACCTGGTCCTGCTGGACGTGCAGATGCCCTGCCTGGACGGCTGGCAGGTGCTCACCGAAATCCGCCGCCGCGGCGACACGCCCGTCATCATGCTGACGGCGATGGACCAGGACATCGACAAGCTGATGGGGCTGCGCATCGGAGCCGACGACTACGTCGTCAAGCCTTTCAACCCGGCGGAGGTGGTGGCGCGCACGCAGGCGGTGCTGCGCCGTTCGATGGCGCGGGGCGAGCGCGAAGAGCAGCGCGTGCTGCGCGCGGCGCCGTTCGAAATCGACCTGGACCACCATGAGGCGACCGTCGAGGTCGGCAAGCAGCGCCACGCGCTGAGCTTGACGCTGACCGAGTTCAAGCTGCTGGTGCAACTGGCGCGTGCGCCCAAGCGCGTGTTCAGCCGCGCGGAACTGCTGGCGACCTGCCTGCCGGAAGGCGATACCCTGGAGCGCACGGTGGACAGCCACATCAGCAAGCTGCGCAAGAAGCTGGAGGACCGGGGGGTCACCGGCATCCCGGTCGGCATTCGCGGGGTGGGCTACCGGCTCTGGAGCACCGAATGAAACTGGTTGGATTGAGCCGCCAGATCGCGCTGACGATGATGGCGATGGCGTTTGGCGTCACCCTGCTGTTCCTGCTGACCTCCTATGCCTTCTATTTCTTCCTGAAAACCTATTGGCCGGAGGCGTCTTCGAGCGAAAGCTTGATGCCGACGGGGCCGGAGTGGGGGTGGATGATCGGCACCACCCTGGCTGCGTTGGCGCTGTCCGCCGTCGTGGCGATCAATTTGTCGCGCCGCATCCTGGTTCCGTTGAACTCGGTCACCGACAGCATTCGCCGCGTCGCCCAGGGCGAGCTGGGTGTCAGGGCCGATGCCAGTGACCGCTCGCTGGGCGAAGCGGCGCTGTTGGCCGATGACTTCAATGCCCTGGCGGACAAGCTGCAGCGCATGACCGAGGAGCAAACCTTCTGGAATGCCGCGATTTCCCACGAATTGCGCACGCCGGTGACCATCCTGCGCGGACGACTGCAAGGCCTGGTCGATGGCGTGTTCACGCCGGACGCCTCCCAGTTCCGCAACCTGCTCGGCCAGGTCGAGGGGCTGTCCCGCCTGATCGAGGACTTGCGCGTCGTCAGCCTGGTGGAAAGCGGCCACCTGGATCTCCAGTGGCAGGCAACGGACCTCGTCGCGGAAATCACGTCGGTGGTGGAATTCTGCTCCGATGCGCTGCGCTCGGCCGGCCAGCATCCGGTCCTGAACCTGGACGGCAGCCGCCGCATGCTTTGCGACCCGGGACGGATTCAGCAAGCCCTGCTGGCCCTGCTCGACAATGCCCGGCAGCATGCCGTTCCAGGGGAAATCCGCATTCGCACGTGGCTGGAAAATGGACAGTGCAGCTTGAGCGTGGAGGATGACGGCCCGGGCATTCCGGCGGACGTCGTCCCCTATGTTTTCCAGGCGTTCCGCCGCGCCGATGCCACCCGCGCCAAGACGGGCGGCAGCGGCCTGGGGCTCGCCATCGTCGCGGCCATCGCTCAGGCGCACGGCGGACAAACCAGTTGCCGCGCAACGGCCAAAGGCGGCACGCAATTCATAGTGAGCTGGCCCAATAAGGCCCCCCTGCCGGATACCGCGCGAAATTAGCCTCGCCGTGACCTGCCGTTCGACGGCGGCCGGCGAGGCGGCGGCCGTCATCGCGCGCCGCATCGGGCACGCCGGCGGCGCGCTCAGGCCACCTCGCTCGCGGCCGGCTGCACGGCGAAGAAGCCGGCCTGCGCGGCCTGGCCGGCACGCGCGTAGGCGCGGTTGATGCCGCTGATCACGGCGCGGATCGACGCGGTGGTCAGGTTCGCGTCGATGCCGACACCGAACGCGCTGCCCGGCACGCCCTCGCCTGCCAGCTCGGCGATCGCCACCGCCTTCGCGTCGGCGCCCTGCGACAGCGCCCGCTCCTCGTAGTGCTGGATGCGCAGCGGCGTGCGCAGCGCGTTCATCAGCGCGTCGAGCGGGCCGTTGCCCTCGCCGCGCAATTCGCGCCGCTCGCCGTGGATCTCGGCGCTCAGCACGATCGTCTCGCGGCCGCCGCGCTCGCTCAGCTCGTGGCCGAGGTAGCGCAGCGGCGCATGGTTGGCGACGTACTCGGATTCGAACAGCGCCCAGATCTGCGCGGCCGAGACCTCCTGCCCGCTCTGGTCGGTCAGGCGCTGCACGGCCGCGCTGAAATCCACCTGCAGGCGGCGCGGCAGCGCCACGCCATAGCCCTGTTCGAGCAGATAGGCGATGCCGCCCTTGCCCGACTGGCTGTTGACGCGAATGATCGAATCGTAGGTGCGGCCCAGATCGCTCGGGTCGATCGGCAGGTACGGCACCTCCCAGCGCGCGTCGGCGCGCTGCGCCGCGAGGCCCTTCTTGATCGCGTCCTGGTGCGAGCCGGAGAACGCCGTGAACACCAGATCGCCGACGTAGGGATGACGCGGATGCACGGGCAGCTGCGTGCATTCCTCGGCGGTGCGCGCGACGCTGTTGATCTGCGAGAAATCGAGGCCCGGATCGACGCCCTGCGTGTAGAGGTTCAGCGCGAGCGTGACCAGATCGACGTTGCCGGTGCGCTCGCCGTTGCCGAACAGGCAGCCCTCGATGCGATCGGCGCCGGCCATCACCGCCAGCTCGGCCGCCGCCACCGCGGTGCCGCGGTCGTTGTGCGGATGCACCGAGAGGATCAGCGAATCGCGCCGCGCGAGATTGCGGTGCATCCACTCGATCTGGTCGGCGTAGTAGTTCGGCGTACCCACCTCGACGGTGGCCGGCAGGTTCACGATCGACTTGCGCTCGGGCGTCGGCTGCCAGACGTCGAACACGGCATCGCAGACTTCCTTGGCGAAGTCGAGCTCGGTGGCGGTGAAGGTTTCCGGGCTGTATTGCAGCGTGAACTGCGTGTCGGCGGCCGCGTCGGCCAGCCGCTTGATGGTGCGCGCCGCGCTGACCGCCAGCTGCTTCACGCCCTCGCGCTCGAGGCCGAACACGATGCGGCGGAATTCGGGCGCGGTCGCGTTGTAGAGGTGGACGATCGCGCGCTTGGCGCCGCGCAGCGACGCGAAGGTGCGCTCGATCAGGTCGTCGCGCGCCTGCGTCAGCACTTCGATCGTCACGTCGTCGGGAATGTGGCCGCCCTCGATCAGCTCGCGCACGAAATTGAAGTCGGTCTCGGAGGCCGACGGAAACGCCACCTCGATTTCCTTGAAACCGATCGCCACCAGCATCTTGAACATGCGCATCTTGCGCGCCGCGTCCATCGGCTCGAACAGCGCCTGGTTGCCGTCGCGCAGGTCGGTGCTCATCCAGATCGGCGCGCGCGTGATGGTGCGCGACGGCCACTGGCGATCGGTCAGGTTGACGGGCGTGAACGGGCGGTACTTGGCGGCGGGGTTCTTGAGCATCATGATCGGTTCTCGGTCAGGTTTTCATAAGCGGCAGCGCGGATCGGCAATCCGGATCGGCATCGCGATCACGCGCGCAGCGGTGAGACGGCACAACGGCAAAGCGGCGAATACAGGCTGGCCTTGGGGGGTCGTGCGACGGGAACCTGGAGGGAGAATCAACGCGGGCGCCGGTCGACAACCGGGGCCAGGAGTGATGCGGGGAAACGCTGGCGCTTCAGGAACGAAGCAGGGGGAACGCGCGCAGCCGCAGACCTAGCCCGGATAGCGGGGCTAGTAGTCGTAGCGAGAAGAAGGACTGGGCGGCTTGCATGGCGGCAATCAAACCACGCGCAGCCCCCCGCTGTCAACCGGATTCTTGGCCGGCGCGCGGCACCCTCGCCGGCCGCGGCGGCGAGGGCCACGCCAAGGCGGGCGCGGCAGCCGGCCGTGCCGGCGCATTCGGGCCGGCCCGCCGCCGTGCCGCCGTGCCGCCGTGCCGCCTGCCGCCGCGCGCCGGACCCGCGGCCGGCCGCCGACGCGGGCGCGGCGCCGGCTCAGGCCGAGGTCTCGCGCTGCAGCTCGACCACGTTCACCTGCGCGCCGAACACCTCCTCCACCAGCGGCAGCAGATGCGCGTGGTGCGTGAGGAACAGCACCTGCGTGCGGGTGGACAGTTCGCGCAGCGCGGCCAGGCCGGCCTTCGAGCGCGCGTCGTCGAAGTTGATGAAGAGGTCGTCGGCCACGAACGGCAGCGCGGCCTTGTTGCCGAGCTGCAATTCCAGCGCGGCGATGCGCAGCGCGAGGAACAGCTGGTCGCGCGTGCCTTCGCTGAGGCCGCCCACCGCCACCGGCCTGCCGTTCGCGCGCCGCGCGGACAGCTCGGGCGGCTGGCGCTCGGTATCGACCACGAGCCGCGAGAAATCGCCGAGCGTGAGCCCCGCGAAGATCTCGCTCGCGCGGCTCAGCATCGGCCCCTGCCGCTGCTCGCGATAGCGCTCGATGGCCCAGCGCAGCAGGCGGCTCGCGGTGGCCGCCTCCAGGTACTGCTCAGCCGTGTCGCCCATCGCGGCGAGCGCCTCCTGGCGTTTCGCCTCGGCAATCGCGGCGCTCGACTGGCCGGCGATCGCGTCGAGCGCCTGCTGCGCCACCACCTCCTCCTGCGCGAGCCGGCTCAGCGCCGCGCCGCACGCCTCGCCGTCGTGCCGCGCCGCTTCGAGCAGGGCCGGCACCTCGGCGAGATCCTGGGCGGCGATCTCGGCCGCGATCGCCTCGGGCGTGAGCCCGTCGCCGTCGCGGATCAGCGTGGCACGCGCCGCCGCGATCTCCTCGCGAAGCCGGCGCGCCGTGTCCGAACGCGCCGCCAGCGGCAGCGCCGCGTCGATCGAGTCGACCCGCGCGCTCGCCAGCAGCGGCGCGACGCGCGCCTGCTCGGCGGCGAGGCCCGCGTTCGCCTCGTCGAGCTGGCGCCGCGCCTGATCGAGCGCCTCGTCGGCGCGCGCGATCGCGGCCGCGCTCTCGCGCGCCGCCGCCAGCCGCGCGGCCAGCGCGCGCGCGATCGCGGCGCCGTCGTGGGTGGCCGGCAGGCGCGGATCGAGCGCCTCGGCCAGCGCGGCGGCCTGCCGTGCGAGCGCGGCCAGGTCGGCCCGCATCGCCTCGAGCCGGCGTGCCGGCGCGTCGGCCGCCGCCAGATGCGCGGCCACTTCGTTGGCCAGATCGACGGCGCCCTGCGCGGCCGCCGCCGAATTCGCGCGCTCGGCGAGCCGCGCCTCGGCCAGCGCAGCGCGCCACTGCTCGTCCCATTTGTCGTGCTCGCGCTGCGCGCGCTCGACGCGGGCCGCCGCCGTGGCGCGCGCCTGTTCGGCTTCGCTCACGCGCGCGTCGAGGTTGCCGCGCTGCGCGACGGCACGCTCGGCCGCCTGCACGAAGGCCTCGGCCGCGCCGAGCCACTGGCTCAGCCGCCCGGTGTCGAGGTCGGCATCGACGCCGGGCGCCACCGCGAGCAGCGCGGCGGCCAGCGCCTGTTGCGCGCCTGCGCGCTCGGCGCGCAGGCGGTCCAGCTCGCGCGTCTGCTGGTCGACCGTGCGCTGCGCGGCGAGCGCCGTCTCGCGTCGCGCGAGCCAGTCGCCGATGTCGGCCAGCGCCATGCCGGGCAGGCCGGCGGCCTCGGCCGCCTCGCTCCAGGCGCGCCGCGTGGCCGCGAGCGCCTGCTCGGCCTCGGCGAATTCGGCTTCCCTGCGCGCCAGCCGGGCGCGCTCGAGCTCGAGCTGCTGGCGCAGCGACTGCAGCTCGGCGGCGGCCTGCACCGTGCCGAGCTGCGCGTCCACCAGCTGGTCGGCACGCAGGATCGCGTCGTCCAGCGCCGGCGCGCCGGCCTCGAGCGCGACGGCGCCGCATTTCAGGTCGCGCCAGAGGCCGTCGCGGCGCACGCGCTGCGCGTGCACCTCGGCCTGCGTCACGATCTGCCGGCCCTGCGCCGCGTGCTGCTCCTGCAGCGCGAGCTTCTCGAACGCGGCGCGTGCCTCGGCCAGCGCGCCGCGTGCGGCGCTCACGGCGCTCATGCCGTCGCTGTCGGCCTTCTGGTGCGCGGCGAGCCGCGCGGCCGAAGGCAGGTCCATCGTCTTCAGCGCGGCCACCGGCGCGCGCCAGCGGCCGAGCTGATCGAGCGCGTCGGCCAGCGCGTGGCCGCTCTCGGCCAGCGCCTGCGCCAGTGCGCGCTCCTTCGCCTCGCTCTGCCGGAAGCCCTGCGCGTCGGCCAGCGCGGCGCGCAGGGCTTCCGGCACCTCGTCGGCGACGATCGCCGCGCGCTGCGCGCTCAGTTGCGCCAGCTCCCGCTCGCGTTCGGCGAGCGCGTCGCGCGCGCCGTCCAGCGCCTGCTCCAGCGCGCCGCGCCGGTGCAGCAGGTTGGTCACCGTCTTCAAGGCGAGCTCGGACGGCAGCGCCGCGCGCAGGGCCGCCTCGTCGCGCGGCCAGCCGAGCTGCGCGGCCGCCGCGAACGCGGCCTCGAGTTCGCGCGCGATGTCCGCCTCCACCAGCGGACGTGCCTGCTCGTGACGCGCGCATTCGACGCGCAGCGCGTCGAGCGCCTCGATGTCGGCGGCGAACGCGATCGCCTCGGGATCGGCGCGAAGCGCGTCACGCTCGGCCTGCCGCCTCGCGAGTTCCTCCCGATAGGTGTCGAGCTTCGCGCGCACCGCCGAGAGCGTGGCGCGCGCCTCGAGCAGATCGGCCGTCGCGCTCGGCGGCAGCTCCAGCACCGGGCCGAGCGCCGCGAGTTCGGCCGCCTTCGCGGCTTCGGCGTTCAGATAGGGAGCGAGGCGCCGCACGCGCTCGAGCTTGGAGCGCATGGCGTCGAGCCGCCGCTGCGCGGCGCGGGCCTGCTCGATCTCGCCGCGAACCTTGTCGAGCGCCGCCTGGCGCTCGACCCAGTCGCGCGTGCGAACCTGGAGCGCACGCAGCTCGGCGGTGGCCTCGGCGAAGGCGGCCTCGGCGGCGGCGAAGGCGGTCTTGCCGCTGCGCGGCGCCCATAGCGCCGCGCGCAACGCTTCCAGCTCCTCGCGCACCGGCCCGAGGCTGCCGATGCCGGCCGCCGATTCGAACAGCACCTGCCCGAGCTTGTCGGACGCGTCGAGCAGGCTGCGCCCGCCCGCCACCAGCCGCTCGTGGTCGAGGCAGAACATCTGCTCGAAGAACTCGCGGGTCGCGCCGTCGAGCGCCGCCTCGAGGAAATCGTCGGGCAGCTTGCCGTCGTCCTCGGGCTTGCGCAGCGATTTGGCGCCGCGCGCGCGGTGGAACGCCAGCGTGGCGCCGCCCGCGCCGCCGCGCCCGACGTCGAGCAGGCCGCCCAGGCGCAGGTCCGAGACGTCGTGGACGAAGTTGAGCGGCGTCTTCAGCTTCATGCCGAACAGCAGCTCCGACACGGCGGTGCGCACCGTCGACTTGCCGGCCTCGTTGGGCCCGACGATCACATGAAAGTCATGGGCCGCCGGCGGGAACCGCAGCGTGGCGTCGGTGAACTTGCCGTACCTGAACAGCTCGAGCTGGCGAATCCGCATCGCTCACTCCCCCCGCGCCAGGCGCGCGACGAGCGCCGTGCCCACCTGCTCGACCAGCGCCGGCAGCTCGCCGGCGCGCGCGGCGCCGAGCAGCGGCACGTCCTCGCCGCGCACCTCGCTGCGGACCTTGCCGACGAACGGCTTCAGCTCCCGGTCGAGGCTCGCGAGAAACTCGCGATCGTGGATCGCCTCGGCCAGGATGCGCCGCAGGTCGTCGAGCGCCTCGAGCGGCTCGCCGTGCGCGGCCGGCTCGGCAGGCGGCGCGGTGCGCAGCTTGACCTTCTCGAGCCAGAGCCGCTGGTTGCCGAGCATGCCGATCTGGTTCAGCACCTCGGCGCGCAGCTCGGCCGCGCGGCCGAACAGCTGGCCATGCAGCGGCGTCGCGCCGGTGACGGTCACGCGCACCGCGCGCGGCACCTCGCCGTCGCTGGCGAGCAGCGCCTCCAGCGCCGCGCCGATCTTGTGCGACAGCGCCTCGATCGTCTCGCAGTCGCCCGCCCCGACCTCGAGCGCCTCCCAGCGCAGCACGTCGATGAACAGCCGCTCGACCTCGGTGCGCCCGCCCTCCACCGTCACCAGCACCGCGCCGCGCCGGCCCGTCTCGCGAATGTGGCGCCCCTGCAGGTTGCCGGGAAACACGATCGTCGAGGCCTCGTTCCATTGCTGGAACTCGTGGACATGGCCGAGCGCCCAGTAGTCGTAGCCCTTGGCGTGCAGCTCGGCGCGCGAGCACGGCGCGTAGTTCGCGTGCAGCGTGCCGCCTTCCAGCGCCGTGTGCAGCACGCCGATGTTGTAGGCGCCCGGCACCGGGTCGGGATAGCCGATGGCGAGGTTGTCGACCACCGCCTTGTCCTTGAAGCTCTGCCCGTGCAGCGCGACGCGCGTGCCGTCGGCGTCGCCGGAATCGAGCCGGAAGGTGGCCGGCTTGCGCGACGGGAACACCGTGACATTGGGCGGCAGCGCGAGCTTCCTGCTCATCTCGCTCTCGGCGTCGTGATTGCCCCACAGCACGAACACGGGGATCTGCGCGTCGCGCAGGCGGGCCATCTGCCGGCCGAAGAAGATGCCGGTGTTGTGATCCTTCCAGTCGCCGTCGTACAGATCGCCGGCGATCACGACGAACGCCACGGCTTCGTCGATCGCGCGATCGACCAGCAGTTGCAGCGCGTCGCGCGAGGCCTGGCGCAATTGCGCGGCGGGCGCGTCGGGATAGGCGCTGAGCCCGTGCAGGGGGCTGTCCAGATGGATGTCGGCCGCGTGGATGAACTTCACGACGAGTCCTCTCGTTCGAATCGGGAAAGGGCCGCCGGGCGCACGCGAGGCGCGCGCCCGGCGGCTCGGTCCGCAGATTGTAGAGGGCAATCGCCCGCGCTGCGGAAAGATCGGCGCGCGGGCTTGTCGGCCGCCCAGGCTCACGCTTGGCGCTTCGGCACGCCGCTGCCCCGCGGCCGGCCGGCGCCTAGGGCCGTGCCGCGCCAGCCGTGCTAGCCGCGTCGGCCGCGTCGGGCGGGTGCGGGCCTTCGGCGAGCGCCGCCGGCAGCGTCAGGCGCGTGACGTCGAGCCCCGGGTCGGCCGCGATGGCCCGCGCCTCGAACGGCGTGCGCAGCCAGCGCCGCGCCGCGTAGCGACGCGTGCCGTCGGCGTAATGCGGCGAGGCCGGATCGTCGGATTCCGAATGCGCGAGCAGCGTATGGGCCTCGGGGCCGCGTGCATCGAAGGTGACCACCTGCAGGTAGCTGTTGCCCGCCAGCGTGTCGGCCGTGATCGGCTGGCGCGCGCGGGGCTTGCCGTAGTCGCAGACGGCGGTGAAGTAGCCGAGATTGGCGCAGCCGCCGTAGAGCGGGATCGACTCGCCGTTGCGCGTCAGGTAGAGCGTCTCGCCGCGCCTGGCATCGAGCGCGAAGCCGGCGTCGGTCACGGCCAGGATCGCCGCGCCGAACGCCTCGGCGATCGCGGGATCGTCGGCGCGCAAGCCCGCCGGCGTATGCAGCGGATCGGCCGCGTCGAACGGCTGCGTGTAGAGCCGCGCCGGCGCGAGCTTCGCGACGCGCGCCCAGAACTGGTCCCACAGCAGGACGCCGCGCGCCTCGGGATCGGCCGCGCCGTGCCAGGCACGCAGCGTCGCGCAGGCCGCCGCGGTCGGCGCGCGGCGCGCGGGCCGGTAAGCGGCACCGCTCAGCAGGTCGTGCCCGACCATGATGACCGGGTTCGTGCAGACGCGATCGAGCAGCGCCGGCCGGTAGCGTGTCGCCGACAGCGTCTCGCCCGCCAGCGAGAAGCGCTCGACCTCGGCCGTCGTCACCGCCGCCGGGTTCGCCGGGTTCCCAGCATGCGGCGCAGCGGCCGCTGCGGCCGCCCGCATCGCGAACCGCAGGCCGAGCTGCGCGCGCAGGTCGAGCGGCGCGGCACCGACGCCCGTCACGCGCGCGAAGCCCGTCAGCGGCGCGGCCGGATTCGCGAGCCAGTAGCTGTTGTTCATGTTGGCGACGAAATCGCGCCGCAGCAGGCCCGGCATCGCGCTCGCGGGCAAGGAGCTGGGCCGCGCGGCGCTGCTGTCGCGGCGCCAGTCGCAGGCGGCGCGCGCGCCGTCGAGGAACGGCACGCCGGGCACCCTGGCGTCGAACGCGCGGCCGAGCGGCGGCGTGCAGCGGTCGGCCAGCGCATCGGGCACGTCCGGCACGTTGCCGATGTCGGCGTACCAGACGCGCGGGTCGCCGCGCCCGATCGCCAGCGTGTTGACCCACGGCATCGCGGTCGCGGCCCGCTGCGCCGCGATGAACGCGTCGAGCGAACGCGCGCGGCCGAAGGCGAGGAAGGTGGCGAAGATCGCGTCGTTGTCGGCGTTCACGTCGCGCAGGGCGAACGCCTGCCTGCGGGTCCAGGCCAGCGCGGGCGACCACGACGACAGGTCGACGAGCGGGCCGTAACGGCTGCGGTACAGCGTGCGCGTGACGCTGGCGAGCGTGCCGTCGGGCCGCCGCACCGGCACCGTCAGCACCACCGGCGTCATCGCGATGCGCCGGCCGTCCACCCGATAGACGGTGGGGTCGTCCGCGGCCAGCGTCAGCTGGAACAGGCCGAAGCGGCGCGCGCCGGACACCGTGTGGGTCCACGCCACCGCGTCGTTGTAGCCGATCATGATGACCGGCACGCCGAGAAACGATGCGCCGCTCACGTTCAGCCGGCCGGGAATCGTCAGTTGCGCCTGGTAGAAACGGTCGGGGCCGCTCCAGAACCAGTGCGGATTGCCGAGCAGGATCGGCTCGCCGTGCGTGGCGTCGCGGCCGAACGCGATGCCGTTGCTGCCGATGCCGTAGTGGCCGCCGACCTGCATCGCCTCGGCGTCGAGCCCGGCCAGCCCGCCGGCCGCCGTCAGGCCCGAGGCCGCGGCCGCCGCGGCCCCGCGCGCCGCGAGGCCGGCGTGCCGGGCCGCCTCGGCGGGCGGCCGCGCGTTCGCGAGCGCCGCGACGAACCGCGCCGCGCCGCCGGCCAGGTTCGCCGCGTACAGGCGCCGAACCACGTCGTCGGCGGTGATGGCCGCAAGCCACGGCGCCGCGCGGCAGGCGGCATGCCGGCCCGGCGCGCCGCCCGCGCGCAGTTCGGCGAGATAGCGGTCGTAGCCGGCCGCGAAGCCGCTGATCAGTTGCCGTAGCTCGGGCGGCTGGCTGCGGCGGTAGCGAGCGAGCGTGGCCGGCGGCGCGACGAGCCGGAAAAAGAAATCGGAATCGAGATTGGTCGGCGTGCCGAACGTCGAGCGCGCGGCCGGCTTGCCGCCGGCACCGAAAAAGCGCGCGCGCTCGCCGCGATAGGTGACGAACGCCTCGGCCATCGTGCAGAGGTTGTCGCTCGCCTGCGCGTAGCCGTAGCCGTAGCCGAGCGCCTGCCAGTTCGCGGCCTCGATGTGCGGGATGCCGTCGGTGGTGCGGCGGATCACGACCGTGGCAGCCAGGCCCGAAGCGGCGGCCGCGATGTCGGCCGCGCCGGCCGGCGCAGCAACGCCCGCTGCGACCTCCGAAGCGGCAGCCGGCTTGGCCGGCCCGCCGGCCGCCGGCCTGGCTGCCGCCTGGGTTGCCGCATCGGCGCCCGTCTCGCGCGGGGCGCTGCAACCGGCGCTGCCGGCCGCGCCCGCGACGCTCGCGACGAGCGCGAGCCTGCCTGCCCATGCCGAGCATCGCCGGCCGATCCGGCCGGCCGTGCCATACCCCTTCCTCCATGCTGCGAAAACCATGTGCCTCCCATGCGTGACTGACGGATGGCCGAAGCCGGTTCCGACCGGTCGCGCCGGCGCGCAATGCGCGGCCGGTGCCGGTCGGTCATGGCCTCTCTCGATCCCGTGACGCGCGCGGGCGGATCGTTATTGGAATGGGATGGCGGCGCTGCCGAAGGCCCCGCGTTCGGCAGCGCGCCGCGCCCGGGGCGAGCCGGGCGGATTCGGACGGACTCGGAAGAATCAGGCGCCGTCGGGGTCGGCCCCGCGCGGCTTCGGCCGGCATTCGGCGCAGTAGCCATGCAGCACCAGATGGTGGCCCGTCAGCAGATAGCCGAGCGCATCGGCGGCCGCCTTCTCACGGCCGTCGATCAGCGGATCGGAGAACTCGTCCACCTTGCCGCAAGCCAGGCAGATGATGTGATCGTGCCGCTTGCCGTCGTTGAGCTCGTAGACGTGGCGGTTCGAATCGAGCGTGCCGCTCGTCAGGATTCCCGCCTCGACGAACTGCGAGAGCACCCGGTAGACCGTGGCGAGACCGATGTCGATCTTCTCGGCCAGCAGATGGCGAAACACGTCCTCGGCACTGACGTGCCGCGGACGCGCCGCCGCGAAGAACTCCAGCACCTTCACGCGCGGCAACGTCGCGCGCAATCCCGCACCCTGCAACTGCTCATGGACTGGCATCAGCATAGACGAGTCGACAATGGACGGGCCGGCCCGGGCGGCCCGCCGCGACCGATCTCGCCGCCCCGCCGCCGCGCGCCTCGGCCCGAGTACCCGGCCGATCGACAGCGACCGTCGGGACAGGTAATCGCGGCCGGCGCGGCGCACCCGATGCCCCGGCGCCACGCCGCGCCGGCCGCGCGCGTAAGCGCTACCATACCTCATAACAATACGAATGAGAATCATTTGCACAAATGAAAAGGCATGCGCATCATGACGGGAATCAGTCGAACGGAGCCACCATGACGCAAGCCAAGCTCACCACCCCGGCCCCCGCCGCCCATCCACCGGCCGGCCGCGTCGCGCCAGAGGCGGGCCGCGCGCTCGTCGAGGTCCTGCTGTCGCGCCAGTCGCACCGGCAGTTGACCGAGCCGGCGCCGCGCGACCACGAACTCGGCCTGATCCTCGACGCCGCGCTGCGCGCGCCCGATCACGGGCGACTGCGGCCGTGGCGCTTCGCGCTGATTCGCGACGAGGCGCGCGCGGAGCTGGCCGAGCTGCTGACGGAACTGGCCGTCGCGCGCGAGCCGGGCCTGTCGCCCGACCAACGCGAGGCGCGCGGCCGGGCCGCCTGGGCAGCGCCGCTGATCATCGCGGTGGCCGCCGCGATCCGCCACCTGCACGGGGTTCCCGAGATCGAGCAGATGCTCTCGACGGGTGCCGCGGCGATGAACATGCTCAACGCGATCCACGCGCTCGGCTACGGCGGCTTCTGGATCACCGGTGCCGACAGCTACGATCCGAACCTGGCCGCCGCGCTCGATTTCGAGCCGCAGGACCGGCTGCTCGGCTTCCTGATGGTCGGCACGCCGGTATCGGCGGCCGCGCCGCCGGCCCGGCCGCCGCGCGCGCATCACGTGCGCGAATGGCTCGGCCGCACCGCGATCTGAGCGACGATCGAGCCCGCCAGCCCGTCAGCCGCGCTCGGGCCCAAACCGCGCCGGTGCCCGGGCCGGCAGCCGGCACCGGCCGGCCGCCGCCTCAATGCAGCTTCGCGCCGTTCGCGGCGGCGAGTCCGGCAATCTGCGCGGTGCCGCGATCCTCGTAGGTGAATTCCGCGCCCTTCGCGGTCTGGATGATCTGGCCGCGCTCGATCCGGATCACGCGATCGGCGACGTGGAAATAGCGGTCGTCGTGCGAGACGACGATGAGCGTCTTGCCCTGGCGCTTCAGCTCCGGCAGGAACACCGTGTAGAACACGCGGCGGAAGGTCGGGTCCTGGTCGGCCGCCCATTCGTCGAACATCATCACGGGCCGCTGCTCCAGCATCGCGTGGATCAGCGCGAGCCGCTTGCGCTGCCCCGTCGAGAGATCGATCGTCGAGAACACGCCGTCCTCGATCTTCACCTTGTGCGCGATCTCGAGCTGCTCCAGATAGGCCTGCGCGCGCGCGATCAGCGCCGGGTCGCGCACCACCAGATCGTCGAACAGGTGATAGTCGGCGAACACGGCCGAATAGAGCTGCCGGTACGCATCCATCTGCCCGGCCTCGACCGGCTCGCCGTTCAGCAGCAGTTCGCCGTGGCCCGCCTCGTAGAGCCCGAGCAGCAGCTTGATCAGGGTGGTCTTGCCGCTGCCGTTCTCGCCGATCACGAACAGCATTTCGCCGCGCTCGATCTTCAGGTCGATCGGGCCGAGCTTGAACGGCGGCTGGTCGCCGACGGGCGGAAAGGCCCACGAGGCCCGGCGCAATTCGATCTCGCGCAGTTCCACGGCATCGGCCGCGGGCGCGCCGTCGAGCAGCCGCGCCTCGCGGTTGGCGAACTGCGCGGTCAGCTCGGCGATGCGCTGAAACGAGATGCGTGCCTGGATCAGCGCCGGCAGGCCGCTGGCGAGCGTCTCCACCGGCCCGCGCACGTAGAGCAGCACGATCACGAAGCCGCTGACCACTTCCGGCGAGACGCCGAGCCGCTGCTGCAGCAGCAGGATCGCGCCGATCACGACGAAGAACAGCGTCGTGCCCGACGCGCTCGCGCCGTAGTAGAGGCGCATCGCCTTGATCTTGAGGTTCGAGATGTCGTCGGCCGCCCCCGACAGGCGTAGGCCGAACACGCGCTGGCGGCGCTCGCGGTTGATCCGCAGCTCCTTCGCTCCCTCGGTGATCGCGCGGTACTGCTTCTGCAGTTCGTCCTGCGCGCCGCGCACGCCCTTGTAGTAATGGCTCCACTTGAGGCTCGCGTACTGGTTGATCGCCACGCCCACCACGATCGCGACCAGCGCGATCAGGAACAGCGACGGCGACAGCACCAGCATGTAGGCCACGCAGCCGAGCGTGATGGCGGCCGCGACCGCGAAGTTCGGGAAGCTGAAGGTGAACGCGCTGACCGTTTCCACGTCGCTGTTCAGCGTCGAGAGCAGCCGGTGCGTCTTGTAGCGTTCGAGCGCCGCGACCGGCGCGCAGACGATGCGCGCCGAAATGTCCTTGCGCAGCGCCGCGATGATGCGCTGGCCGGTGACGCTGTTGCCGATCCCGGCGATGCCGTTGCAAAGCAGCGTGACGATGCACAGCGCGATGAAGGTCATGGCCGTGTTCATGCCGATGCCGCCCGGCGCGTGCAGGCTGGCGTTGATCACCGACAGCAGCCAGGCGGTGCAAAGGCCGCCGGCGATGCCGAGCAGCGTCGCGGCCAGCGTGATCGGAAGGAATGGCCTCAGCAGTTGCAGCAAGGTGCCGCCGTAGTTCGCGCGGTTCATGGCGCCCTCATCGCGAGTCATCCGATAGTTCCTCGAGTTCATGGGTGTGTTCGTCGATCGCGCCGGGCCGGCAGCGGCCCTCGCGCCATTCGCGAGCGACGGCCTGCAGAGCCGCTTTCCCTGACCGCTCGCGCCGCCGCCCGATACGGCCCGTCCCGGGGCACGTCACTCGATAATGATTCTTATTTTCAACTCGCGAATGATATTAGCTGGCCATGGAAATGGCAACCGCACCCCCGGCATCGGTGCGACGCGGCCCGCTCCCTCCCCTGGCCGATTGGCCGGTTCGATTTGCCCCCGATTGTTGTCGATTGTCTTCCTCCAAAATACTGGATATATTCACAGCACTGTATTCATAAACAGTACGAGGTGAGCAATGGAACACCGGGTTCGACTTGTCAACGACACCGACCGCCAGATCCTCGCCTGGCTGCGCAGCCAGGTCGGCGACGAGCGCGTCGCGCGCGCCATTCACCAGCTCGGGCGGATACGCAAGCCCTACGTCTCGGCGATCTGCCGTTATCTCGGGATGCGGCCGCCGTTCTCGATCCAGCGGCCGGTGCGGCGTGCCGCGACCGATCACTCGGTCGGCGATCATTATCTATCGCTGATCCGCCAGCATCTGGCCGGCCATGCGGCGCGCTGAGGTCCGCCGCGGCGCGCGGCGGCCGGGGCCGCGCCCCGGAAGCGCCCAGGCTTGCCGGTCGGGTCCGGCGGCGGCATCGGCGGCGGCGCTGCCTTTTCCGTTTTCACGCGCCTGGCTGCTCACGGTCCTGCACCCTGCCTGCCCGAGGCCGAACCTCACGGCAAGGCGCGTCACGACGCTGTCGTCCGCGCCGGCACGGCGGCGGACACGCGGCGCGCGCTCGTCCGGCTGAGCCCTTGGCTGACGGGGCTGCTGGGCCTGTTCGGGCCGCGCGCGAGGCGCGGTGTGCGCCCGGCGGCGTCCGCGAAAGCGACGGGGCATGACGGCCGCGCCGGCACGCGCTTGCCTGCCGTCGGGACGAGGGCGAGCGCCGGCGGCGCTCACGGCCCCGTCATCGCGCCCGGCCGGTGGTAGCGGAACCGCACGGGGCGGTGTTCCCGCCGGCTTATCGAGGCGTGGCGGCAGAGGCCGATATCGCGTCGGACGAGGCCGGCGCCGCCGCGCTATCGGCCGGCGCCGCGCCCTCGTCGAGATAGGCGCCGCCGTCGCCGCTCAAGGCCGTCCGGGTCAGCATCGCGAGCTGCTGGCGCACGGTATCGATCGATGCGCCGGCATCGAGCGTGCGTTGCAAGGTCAGCAGCCGTTGCGTGTGCTCGTTCTGCACCTGCATGCGCTCCGAGCTTGCGTAGGCGCGCTGGCTTTCGAGCGCGGCGTGGACCTGCGCCGAGGGGTCGCCGCGCACGACGGTTTCGAGCGAATCGACCACGCGCTGCAGCAGGCGATGCACGGCGCTCGCCGAGAAGCCGCCCAGCATCGCCATCGCCGGCTTGCCGAAGCCGCTTGCACTGCTGCCCGCGAACAGATGCGCGGGCAGGATTTCGACGAGGATCAGCCCGGCGATGAGCCCGAGGATCAGCCGCGCGCCATACGAGGCGTCGAACTTCGGGTCGTAGGTCGAATTGGCGATGTAGCGATGCGCCTGGAACAGCGTCGCGAACGAGGCACCGAGCCCGGCGCAGCACATCAGGAACAGCATGTTGACGAGCAGCGCCGTGCCCGAGGACGCCAGCATGCCGCGTTCGAGATTCTCCTCGCTGACCTCCGCGGACAGTCCGCTCAGGATCACGGCGCAGAGAAAGCCGATCGCCGCCAGCGTCAGCGCGCGAATCAGCGGTACCGGGCCGAGCAGCCCGATCACGTGCGGCGTGTGACGATGCCGGTCGAGCAGCGCGATGCCCTGCGGCGTCGCCGGCGCGACCACTTGCGACAGCCTGGCGTGGATCATCGCGAAATCGCGCATGCGCGCGGCCACGCTGGCGCCGTCGGTGCCGGCCCGCTCGTCGCTGGACAGCAGCGCCACCAGGCGCGCGACCGTGTCCGGCGCAACGTGCAGCCCGTGCTGCAGCGCGTGGCGCGCCATCGCCTCGCACTCGTGGCGCAGTTGCGCGGCGAGCGTGGGCGCGCCGGGGGCCGCCACCTCGGGCGCCGTATCGGGACGCACGGCCTTGGCAAGCGCGAGCAGCGCCGGATTCGCTTTCATGGATGGCATCTCGTGCGCCGGTGCGGCCCGCAGGTGAGCCTGCAAGGCTCGCGCCGCCGCAGCGCCGCCGGCAAGGCGGGCCGCGGCGGCTTCTTCGCGAGCGGAATCGGAAGCATCGACAGGTTGGCCATGGCGCTGAATTCAGGAAAGCGAAGCGATGAACGTGCACGACGCCAGCCCGTGCCGCCCGCGCCCTAACCGGCCGCGTCGACACCATCCGGACGGCAGGCCCATTCTCGGCGCCGGGCCGATTCCCCTCCATACGGCAAATGCGGTATGCACCGCGCTCTGCCTCGAAGCACCGGATCATTCGAATCACCTGCCATCCCGTCGATTCGATATTGCACGGCCCTCCGAATCGTCAAATCCCCACCAACACCATCGAGCCGGCATGGTTTTCCGTTTCCTTTGCCATGGCCGCCCGGTTTGCCGATTCATAAGATGAGCCGATCGGGTTGCACGCCGACCTCGGCGTGATACCCGCGGCCCCGCCAGGCAGTGGATGCCCACTGCTTTCGTCAATCAGCAAGGCCGCCCGTGCCGGGTTTCGATGCATCGCGCGCCATTCGCACCAACCCGCATCGCATCGCTCGCGACCAGCCGGTTGGGCGGCGCGCGCACGCCTTGCGTTTTCGACATGGAAACCGGAATGTCCCTCACCTTGCGGGAAAGCGCCGTGCTCGAGCTGATCGCGCTCGGCAACACCGATCGCGAAATCGCCGCGCGGCTCGGCATCGCCACCTCGACCGCGAGAAAACATCGCGAAAATCTGTTGCTCAAATTTCAAGCCAAGAAATCAGCGGAGCTGGTGATGATCTGGTTCAGATTGGCGGCCGATGCGCCGAAGGGCGGGCTCGCGGCGGCCATGGCGCCGCTCACGCCACGCCAGATCGAGATTCTCTCGCTGCTTGCGCACGGCTTCGGCGACAAGCAAATCGCGCGGCGCCTGAAAATCAGCGACCAGACCGCGCGCACGCATCGCCCTCAGATGCTGCGGCGCGCCCAGGCCAGAAACGTCTGCGAATTGATTTTCAAGGCACTCGATTCCGGCTGGATCGCCGTTTCCGATCGATCGGCCGCGCCTACCGCATTTGACGAATGGTCCGAAGCGACGAATCGTCAAAGAATAGGCTTAGCCGCTGCGGATTTTCCGCCGGCATCGACCAGGAGAAAACAATGAAGGGATGGCGATTGACATGGCGGCGCACGGCCGCGCGCCTCGCGCTCACGGCGCTGATCGGCACCGGCATGGGGGCCGCGGGCCCGCTGCATGCAGCACCGTTGCAGGGCTATGGCGCCGATCCGGCACAGACGTCGGTATCGGGACTCTCGTCGGGGGCGTTCATGGCGGCGCAATTCGACGTCGCGTGGTCCACCCATCTGATCGGCGCCGGCATCGTCGCGGGCGGTCCGTTCTATTGCGCGGGCCTGTTTCCGCTGGTGAGCCCGGCCACCGCCGCGCAGACCCATTGCATGAACCCGCTCGGCGATACCGGCCCGCGTGCGCAGGACGCGCTGCGCGCCGCCCAGCGGTTCGCCGACGAGAAACGCATCGACGACTTGCGCGGCCTCGCGGCGCAACGGGTGTACGTGTTCAGCGGCAGCAGCGACCGCACGGTCACGACGCGCGTGGTCGCGCAGGTGCCGCGCTTCTACCAGCTCGCCGGCACCCCGGACAGCCAGATCCGCTATGTCGACAACGTCGCCGCCGGCCATGCGCTGATCACCGACAACAAGGCCGATACCGCCTGCGGACTCTCGCAGCCGCCGTTCATCAACAACTGCGGCTTCGAGCAGTCGCGCGACATCCTGCGCTGGATCTACGGGGACCTGAAGGCGCCCGCGGCCACCGCGCCGCCCGACCATCTGCTCAGCTTCGACCAGCGCGCCTTCGACCCCGACGGCAGCGCCTCGCTCGGGTCGACCGGCTTCGTCTACGTGCCGGCCGCCTGCACCCAGGCCGGCGCCGCCTGCCGCATCCACGTGGCGTTTCACGGCTGCCTGCAAAGCGCCGAGAAAATCGGCGAACGGTATGCCAGCAGCACCGGCTACAACGAACTGGCCGAAACCAACCGGATCATCGTGCTCTATCCGCAGGCCGGCGCCTCCGCGAAGAATCCGCTCGGCTGCTGGGATTTCTGGGGCTACACGAGCAAGGACCCGATGAAGCCGGACTTCTACAGCCGCCAGGCCCCGCAGATCGCCGCCGTGATGCGGATGGTCAAGCGTCTTTCCGACCCGCGCCAGTGAGCTCCCGGGGCCGCGCCGTTCGCGGTCCCGTTTCCGTCACCCGGCGGGCGCGCTCGACGACAGGCGCGCCGCCACCCTCGAGATAACCGAACATGAACACCGCCCCGATGCAAACCCCTCTGATCCTGATGCGCGCCGCCGCCCAGATCGGCGCCGGCATGGCCGCTTACGGAACCCAGGCCTTCGCCGCCGCCGTCTCGCCGGACACCGGCGCCAGCTGGCCGGCTGCGCTCGCGCGCACGCTCGACTTCGCGAACCAGTGCTCGAAGACGGGCACCGCGGCCTTCAACGCCGTCTGGCAGGCCCAGCGCGACACGCTCGGCCTCGACGCGGCGGCGCGTGCGCTGCGCGCGCTCAACAGCGTGCAGACCGACACCGCGTCCACCTGGAACGAGCTGAGCACGCGCGCCACCGCCGACGGCGCCACCGGCCTCAGGGAATGGCTGCTGGCGGCCTCGAAGGCGCGCGACGCCGACGATCTGACGCTCGGCACCTTCCTGTTCCTGCAGCAATGGCAGGACATGATGAAAACGGCCGGCACGGGCGTCGCGGGACTCGCGTCGCGCGCGGCCGGCGCCAGCCTGGAGGCGCTGCGCGGCAGCCTGCAGGATTCGGCGCCGGACGCGGCCAGCGCTTCCTGAAGTGGCCGGCGGCCGCCGTGGTCTCGTGCATATCGGGCTACGGGGCTACGGGGCAGCCGGGCAGCGCAGGCGCCCCGGCCGCCGCGTCACGGCTTCATCGTGCCGGTGCGCACGTAGCGGTCGTGCCACGACAGCGCCTCGCCGAGCAGATGCGGCGTCTGCTTGCCGAAGCTCTCGTGGCTGGCGCGCTCGAAGTAGTCGGCCAGCATCGGCCGGTAGTCCGGGTGCGCGCAGGTGTCGATGATCTTGCGCGCGCGCTGGCGCGGCGACAGCCCGCGCAGGTCCGCGAGGCCCTGCTCGGTCACCACCACGCCCACGTCGTGCTCGGTGTGATCGACATGGCTCGCCATCGGCACGATCCGCGAGATCGTGCCGCCCTTCGCGGTGCTCGCCGACATGAAGCACGACAGGTAGCCGTTGCGCGCGAAGTCGCCCGAGCCGCCGATGCCGTTCTGGATCTTCGTGCCCATCACGTGCGTGGAATTCACGTTGCCGTAGATGTCGGCCTCGATCATGCCGTTCATCGCGATGCAGCCGAGCCGGCGCACCAGCTCCGGATGATTGCTGATCTCCTGCGGGCGCAGCAGGATCTTCTTGCGGAACAGCGCGATGTCGTCGGCGAAGCGCTTGACGGCGTCGGGGCTCAGCGACAGCGCGGTGGCCGAGGCGAAGCTCAGCGTGCCGTTCACGAGCAGGTCGAGCATGCCGTCCTGGATCACCTCGGTATAGGCGGTCAGGTTCGTGAAGCCGCCCTCGCCGAGCCCGGCCAGCACCGCGTTGGTGATGTTGCCGACGCCCGATTGCAGCGGCAGCAGGTTGGCGGGCAGCCGGCCGCGGCCGATCTCGTGGCGCAGGAACTCGATCAGGTGCCCGGCGATCTGCTTCGAGGTGGCGTCGGGAGCCGAGAACGCGTTGCTGCGATCGGGCGCGTCGGTCTCGACGATCGCGATGATCTTGTCGGCCGGGCAGCGCAGGTACGGCTCGCCGATGCGGTCGTCGGCAGACACCAGCGGAATCGGCTTGCGATGCGGCGGCAGCGCCGTGCCGTAATAGATGTCGTGCATGCCGTCGAGGCCGAGCGGCTGCCGCGAGTTGACCTCGAGGATCACCTTCTTCGCCAGGTCCAGCCAGGTCTTGTTGTTGCCGACCGAGGCCGACGGAATCAGCAGCCCGTCCTCGCGAATGCCGGCCACTTCCACCACGGCCACGTCGAGTTCGCCGAACAGGCCGAACCAGGCGTATTGCGCGACGTGGCTCAGGTGGATGTCCTGGTAGTCGAGCTTGCCCGCATTGATCTTGTCGCGCAGGACCGGATCGGACTGGTACGGCAGGCGCATCGAGATGCCGTCGGCCTTGGCGAGCGCGCCGTCGAGCTCGGGCGCCGTGGAGGCGCCCGTCAGCACGTTGATCCGGAAGTCCTCGCCGCGCGCGTGGGCGGCCGAGATACGCGCGGCCAGCGCGGCCGGCACCGCCTTCGGATAGCCGGAGCCGGTAAAGCCGCTCATGGCGACGGTCATGCTCGGCACGATCAGGGCCGCCGCTTCTTCGGCGGTACGGACGAGGGAACGCAGGGATTCGGCGAGGATTCGGGAAGTGGGCATGGCGAGAGCTCGAACGGGTCGTGATAGGTCGTCGTGGGCGCCGCGGCAGGTGTCTCGGAAGCGGCGCGTGACCCGACGGTTCGCAACCGCGGACCGGGTCGGGGACAGCGCGCGCAGTATCGCAGAGGCTGCCGTTGGCATAGATCGGCAACGCTGCAAAACTTTTTTTCCGAAATTGTTCGATATTCGGACAAAATGAGAGCGATTCGGCCTGCCGGAGCCGGGGTCCGGCGGGTTGTTCCGCTTTCGCCGCGCTCACCGCCGTCCTCACCGCCTTCCACCACCGCTTTCGTCGCGTTTGCCAGCCTCATCGATCGGCCGGCGCTATCGGCGGGCGCCCAGTCTGGCGAGCATAGCGCGCTTGCCTTCGTTCACCCCGGGCCGTCTTCACGGCCCGGGGAGCCAGATCAAACTTCCGATCCATAGCGCGGCCGCGGCCGGCCTCCAAGCCGCGCTGCCCGGCCCGCGGCGAGGCGTTCGCAGCCGGCACGGCGGCTCAATAGACGTCGCGCAGGTAGCGCCGCTGCCTGGCCATGCGCGCGACGTACTCGGCGGCGCTTGCCTCGTCCATCCCGCCGTGCTCGGCCACCACCGCCTTCAGCGCCGCGTCGACGTCGCGCGCCATGCGCGCGGCATCCCCGCACACGTAGAAATGCGCGCCGTCCTCGAGCCACGACCAGAGCTGCGCGCCGCGCTCGCGCATGCGGTCCTGCACATAGACCTTGGCGTCCTGGTCGCGCGAGAAGGCGAGATCGAGATGCGTGAGGAAACCGTCGTCGTGCATCGCGCTCAGTTCGTCGCGATAGTAGAAATCGGTGGCCGCGTGCTGCTCGCCGAAGAACAGCCAGTTGCGCCCGCGCGCGCCGCGCGCGCGCCGCTCGTGCAGGAAGCCGCGGAACGGCGCGATCCCGGTGCCCGGCCCGACCATCACGATCGGCGTGTCGCCGCTCGCGGGCGGGCGGAAATGCGCCGACTTCTGCACGAACACGGGCACCGGCACGCCGCCCTCGCCCATCTGCGCGCGATCGGCGAGGAAGGTCGAGGCGACGCCCTTGCGCTCGCGCCGGCCGTTGCTGTAGCGCACCGCCGAGACGGTCAGATGCACCTCGCCGCGATGCGCGGCCGGGCTCGACGCGATCGAGTAGAGGCGCGGCTGGAGGCGCTTGAGCATCGCGACGAGTTCCGCCGCCGACAGCTCGACCGGAAACTCGTGCAGCACGTCGGCCAGCTGCTGCCCCCAGAGCCAGTTCTTCAGATCGGCCCTGCGATCCGAGGCGAGCAGCGCCTTCAGCGCGCCGTTGCGGCTGCGCCCGGCGATCAGCGCCAGCGCGTCCGGATGCGGCCGCGTGATGTCGAGATGACGGCCGAGCGCCTCGCCGAGCCGCAGCTCGCCCACGCCGGGCACGCTCACCGGCGTATCGGCCGACAGCCGGGTGAGCGTCAGCAGCTCGTCGACCACGGCCGGGCAATTGGTCGGCCAGATGCCGAGCGCGTCGCCGGCCTCGTATTCGAGCGCGGTGCCTTCGGTGGACAGCGCCAGGTAGCGCGTGTCCTTCGCGGCGCCGGGCCGGTTCAGCCTCAGGTTCGCGACCAGCCGCGAGGCGGCCGGCCGTGCCTTGCTGGGCAGCAGCGACGGGATCGCGCCGCCGTCGGGCACCGCGTGCAGCGCGGCGTCCACGGCCTTGATGCGCGCGATGGCGCGCTCGAGCCAGCTGTCGGCGGCCGGCTGGAACTCGACGTCGCAATCGACGCGCTCGGTCAGCCGCTCGGCGCCGAGCTCGGCGAGCCGGGCGTCGAGCCGGCGGCCATGGCCGCAGAACGCGTCGTAGTTGCGGTCGCCGAACGCGAGCACGGCGTAGCGCAGGCCGTCCAGGCGCGGCGCCGCGGCACCGGCCAGCGCCGCCGAGAACGCGGCGCCGTTGTCGGGTGCGTCGCCGTCGCCGAAGGTGCTCGTCATCAGCAGCGCGTATTGCGCGTTCGCGAACACGGCCGGCGTCGCGTCGGCCATGCAGGCCACGCGGATCTCGAAGCCGGCATTCATCAGCATGGTCGCGTAGAGCTCGGTCAGCGATTCGATGTTGCCGGTCTGCGATGCCCACAGCAGCAGCACCTTCGGCCGCGCATGCACGATCCGCACGCCGGCCGCGGCCGGCAGCGCCTCGCCCGGGCCGGCGCCCGGCGCCGCGCCGGCCGGCCCGGGCAGCGCCGGCGCCTCGCCCAGCGGCGCGCGGCTGTAGAGCCCGGCCAGCATGCCGTCGAGCCAGAGCCGCGTGGCCGGCGCGCACGGCGCGCTGGCCGGCAGCACCGGCACGCCGCCCGCGGGCGCGCCGCGCAGGCCGCTGAGGAAGCCGGCGAGATAGGCGCGCTCGGCATCGGAAAGGGGCGGCGCGGCGAGATCCTGCAGGCCGAGCGCGGCCGCGAACGTATCGAGAGCAGCGGACATGGGGGATTCCTGAGGCGGGGCCGCGCCGGCTTCGGCGGGCGCGGCCGGCGGGTTCGACGGCTGGCGCGCGCCGCCGGCGCCAGCGGCGCTGACGGGGTCGGCGGCGGCGCGCGCCACGCGCGTCAGCGCGACGGCGCAGAATTTGAGTTCGGGCTGCAGCGAGACCGGATCGACGGCGTCGTGGGTCAGCGCGTTGATGCAGAGCTCGTCGCCGTATACGTCGTTCCAGTGCATCGGCGCGAACGCGGCGCCGGGCTGCACGCGATCGCTGATGGCGGCCGGCAGCACCGCGCGGCCGCGCCGCGAGCGCAGCTCGACGCTGTCCTGCGGGCCGATGCCGAGC
This sequence comes from Burkholderia glumae LMG 2196 = ATCC 33617, assembly GCF_000960995.1. NCBI lineage: Bacteria > Pseudomonadati > Pseudomonadota > Betaproteobacteria > Burkholderiales > Burkholderiaceae > Burkholderia > Burkholderia glumae. The sequence goes on from NZ_CP009434.1 coordinate 1,922,975, forward strand.
GCCGCGGCGTCCTGCGGATGCAGCTCGACGAACGGCTTCGGGTTCAGCTTGTTCAGCATCGCCACCTTGCCGGTCTTGGTCATGGTGTGCCACTGGTGCTGCAGGCGGCCGGTGTTCAGCACGATCGGATATTCGGCGCACGGCAGCTCGGCCGCCTCGGCGTGCGGCCGCGCGAAGAAGCGCGCGCGCCCGCTGGGAGTCGGGAACGCGAGCGCCGGCACGCTGCCGTCGCCGGCGATGCGGCGGGTCTGGCTCACGCCGTCGTTGAGGTAGCGCAGCGGGTGCCGGTCCTGCCCGTCGCCGGGAGGACAGGGCCATTGCAGCGGCGTCGCGCGCAGCGCGCGGTGGCTCGCGCCGCGCAGGTCGTAGCCGGTGGCCGGGTTCGAGAACCGCACGATCTCGGCGAACACCTCGTCCGCGCTCGCGTAGTCGAACGCCTCGCCGTAGCCCATCTCGCGCGCCACGGCCGCGACGATCGCCCAGTCGGCGCGCGCCTCGCCGGGCGGCTCGATGGCCTGCTGCATCAGCGTCAGGTTGCGCTCCGAGTTGATCATCACGCCCTCGGCCTCGGCCCATAGCGCGCCGGGCAGCAGGATATCGGCATAGCGGTTGGTCTCGGTGTCGAGGAACGCGTCCTGCGCGATCACGAGTTCGGCGGCCTGCAGGCCGGCGATCGCGTTGGCGCGGTTCGCGACGGTGGCCGCCGGATTCGTGCAGATGATCCAGCAGGCCTTGATCTCGCCCGATGCCATCCGCTCGAACATGTCGATCGTGCCGGCGCCGCCGCCGTCGGCGCGCAGCGTGCCGGGCGGCAGCTGCCAGACCGCCTCGACGAAGGCGCGGTCGGCGGCGTCGAGCAGGCTGCGCTGGCCCGGCAGCCCCGGCCCCATGTAGCCCATCTCGCGTCCGCCCATCGCGTTCGGCTGGCCGGTCAGCGAGAACGGCCCGCTGCCGGGCCGGCAGATCGCGCCGGTGGCCAGATGCAGGTTGCAGATCGCGTTGGTGTGCCAGGTGCCGCGCGTGCTCTGGTTCAGGCCCATGGTCCAGCAGCTCGTCCAGTCGCGCGCCTCGCCGATCATCTGCGCGGCGCGGCGGATCTGGTCCTCGGCCAGCCCCGTGAGCTCGGCCACCCGGGCCGGCGGGTAGTCGGCGAGGAAGGCCGGCATCGCCTCCCAGCCCTCGGTGTAGGCCTCGATGAACGCCGCGTCGGTGTGGCCGTTCTCGTGCAGCAGGTGCAGCAGCCCGTTGAGCAGCGCGAGATCGGTGCCGGGCCGGATCTGCAGGAACAGCGAGGCCTTGTCGGCGGTGGTGGTGCGGCGCGGATCGACCACGATCAGCTGCGCGCCGGCCTTCACGCGGTCCATCATGCGCAGGAACAGGATCGGATGACAGTCGGCCATGTTCGAGCCGATCACGAGGAACAGGTTCGCGTGGTCGAAGTCCTGGTACGAGCCGGGCGGCCCGTCGGCGCCGAGCGAGAGCTTGTAGCCGCTGCCCGCGCTCGCCATGCAGAGGCGCGAGTTCGATTCGACGTGGGCGGTGCGCAGGTAGCCCTTGGCGAGCTTGTTGACGAGATACTGCGCCTCGATCGACATCTGGCCCGACACGTAGAACGCCACGGCGTCGGGGCCGTGCGCGTCGCGAATCGCGGCCAGCCGCCGCGCCGTCTCGCGGATCGCGTCGTCCACCGGCAGCGGCACCGCATCGCGGTCGCGCGCCTCGCGCAGGTAGGCGCTTTCGAGCCGCCCGGCGTGGCGCAGCGCGACGTGCGCGGACGAGCCCTTGGTGCAGAGCCGGCCGAAGTTGGCCGGATGCTCGGGGTCGCCCGAGACCTTGACCACCTCGCCGTCATCGACGTGCAGCACCATCCCGCAGCCGACGCCGCAATACGGGCACACCGTTTTCACGCTCGCGTTCGTCATTGCCGCTCCGTTGCGATCAATCGGCGAGCCGCCGCGGCATCGCGCGCGGCCCGGCCCCACCTGTCCCGCCCGTGATGGCGGGCGTCATGCCGCCTCGACCCAGACCAAGCCGCCCTCGACGCGCGAGGCGTAGACCCCGACCGATTTCTCCGGCGCCTCGACGCACTCGCCGGTGCGCAGGTCGAAGTGCTGCTTGAAGAGCGGCGAGGCCACCACCACGCGCTCGCCGAGGCTGCCCACCAGCCCGCGCGAGAGCACCGCCGCGCGCGACAGCGGATCGATGTTGTCGATCGCGTAGATATTGGTGCGGCCGTCGCCGGCCTCGACGCGGAACACGGCCACCTGGCCGCCGTTGACGAGCGCGCACACGCCCGTGTTCGGCACGATGTCGTTGAGCTGGCAGACGGGCGTCCAGCGCGCGGCGGCAGCCAGTTTCGGTTCGCGATGCATGAGCTTCTCCTCGATCGGATGGTTGAACGCCGGCCGCCCTCAGGCGGTCACCGGCTCTGAGGCGTCGGCCGGCTCGGCCGCCTCGCCGGGCAGCGCGGGACGGATCTGGCCGCGCGCCTCGACGAACGCGATGGTGGCATCGGGCGCGTCGCTGTTGACGAAATGGCGGAACCGGCGGCGCGTGGCGGGGTCGTTTACGGCCTTCTTCCACTCGCACTCGTAGGTGTCGACAACGTGCGCCATCTGCGCTTCGAGGTCCGCGCCGATGCCGAGCCTGTCATGCACCACCACGTCGATCAGGTAGTCGAGCCCGCCCTCCAGGTTGTCGCGCCAGGTGCTGGTGCGCTGCAGCCGGTCGGCGGTGCGGATGTAGAACATCAGTACGCGGTCGATGTAGCGGATCAGCGTCTCGCGGTCGAGGTCGGCCGCCAGCAGCTCGGCGTGGCGCGGCTTCATGCCGCCGTTGCCGCATACGTAGAGGTTCCAGCCCTTCTCGGTGGCGATCACGCCGATGTCCTTGCCCTGCGCCTCCGCGCATTCGCGGGTGCAGCCGGACACCCCGAACTTGATCTTGTGCGGCGCGCGCAGGCCCTTGTAGCGGTTCTCCAGGTCGATCGCGAGGCCCACCGAATCGCCCACGCCGTAGCGGCACCAGGTCGAGCCGACGCACGACTTCACGGTGCGCAGCGACTTGCCGTAGGCATGGCCCGACTCGAAGCCGGCCGCGATCAGCTCCTCCCAGATCAGCGGCAGCTGCTCGACGCGCGCGCCGAACAGGTCGACGCGCTGGCCGCCGGTGAGCTTGGTGTAGAGGCCGTACTTCTTCGCCACCTGGCCGACCGCGATCAGCCCCTCGGGCGTGACCTCGCCGCCCGGCATGCGCGGCACCACCGAATAGGTGCCGTCGCGCTGGATGTTGGCGAGGTAATAGTCGTTCGAATCCTGCAGGCCCGCGTGTTCGCGCTTGAGCACGAACTCGTTCCAGCACGAGGCGAGGATCGAGGCCACGGTGGGCTTGCAGACATCGCAGCCGAGCCCCTTGCCGTGCTTGCGCAGCAGCTCGTCGAAGGTGCGGATGCCCTCGACGCGGATCAGGTGGTACAGCTCCTGGCGCGAATGCGCGAAGTGCTCGCAGAGGTGGTTGTTGACGGCCAGGCCCTGCTTCTTCATCTCGGCCTTCATGATCTGCGTGACGAGCGGCACGCAGCCGCCGCACGAGGTGCCTGCGCCGGTGCAGGTCTTCAGCGCGCCGATCGAGGTCGCGCCGCCCGCCACCGCCTCGCAGATCTGCGCCTTCGAGACGTTGTTGCAGGAGCAGATCTGCGCCGCGGCCGGCAGCGCCTCGACGCCGATGCCCGGCTTCGCGGCGCCGTCGGCCTGCGGCAGGATCAGCATCTCCGGCTCGGGCGGCAGCTCGATGCCGTTCAGCCGCATCTGCAGCAGCGTGCCGTATTCGGCCGCGTCGCCCACCAGCACCGCGCCGAGCAGGCGCTTGCCGCATTCGGACACCACCAGCTTCTTGTAGACCTCGCGGCGCTGGTCGACGTACTGCACCACGCGGCAGCCCGGCGTCGTGCCGTGCGCGTCGCCGATGCTCGCCACGTCCACGCCCATCAGCTTGAGCTTGGTGCTCAGGTCCGCGCCGCCGAACGCGGCCTCGCCGCCCGCCAGCTGCTGCGCGACCACGCGCGCCATCTCGTAGCCGGGCGCCACGAGCCCGAAGGTCTGGCCGCGCCAGGCCGCGCATTCGCCGATCGCGTAGACGGCCGCGTCGCCGGTGCGGCAGCGATCGTCGATCACGATGCCGCCGCGCGGCCCGATCTCGAGCCCGCAGTCGCGCGCGAGCTGGTCGCGCGGGCGGATGCCGGCCGAGAACACGATCATGTCGGCCTCGAGGTGCGTGCCGTCGGCGAAGTGCATGCGATGCGTGGCGGTCTCGCCGTCGCCGATCTCGAGCGTGTTCTTGCCGGTATGCACCTGCACGCCGAGCGCCTCGATGCGGCCGCGCAGCATGCTGCCGCCGCCGTCGTCGACCTGCACGGCCATCAGGCGCGGCGCGAATTCGACCACGTGCGTGTCGAGCCCCAGATCGCGCAGCGCCTTCGCGCACTCGAGGCCGAGCAGCCCGCCGCCCACCACCACGCCCGAGCGCGAGCGCGCGCCGCAGGCCCGCATCGCGACCAGGTCCTCGATGGTGCGGTAGACGAAGCAGTCGGCCCGGTCGCGCCCCGGCACCGGCGGCACGAACGGCGCCGAGCCGGTCGCGAACACCAGCCGGTCGTAGCCGAGCGTCTCGCCGTTGGCCAGCGTGACGGTGCGCGCGGCGCGATCGACCGAGGCGGCGGCCGTGCCGAGGCGCAGCCGGAAGTTCGGATGCGCCTCGAAGAAGCCGGGCGCGACGAGCGAGAGATCCTCGGCCGTCTTGCCGCTGAAGAACTCCGACAGGTGAACGCGATCGTAGGCCGCGCGCGGCTCCTCGCAGAGCACGGTGACCTGGGGCGCGCACGGGTGGCCGGCGAGGCTCTCGAGCAGCTTGTGGCCGACCATTCCGTGACCGATGACGACGATGTTCATGTTGCCTTCCTCTCTGTGTTTGCCCGATATCTGGCCGCGGCTCAGTGAGCGACGGGCAGGTTGGCCAGCGCGCTGGCACGCAACGCGGCCTCGCGGGCCATGTGCTCGGCGCTGAAGCGCACCGCGATCGCGCAGAGCGAGGTGACCAGCACGAAGCCGCCCAGCAGCGTCAGCGTGGCTTGCACGTCGCCCACGCCCTTCATCAGGAAGCCGGCCGCGACGGCGCCCACGTTGCCGCCCGCGCCGACGATGCCGGCCACGCCGCCCAGCGCCTTGCGGTCGATGAACGGCACCAGCGCGTAGGTCGCGCCGCAAGCCATGTGCGTGAACATCCCGAACGCGACCATCGCCACGATCGCCATGCCCACCTGCCCGGCATGAGCGAACGCCAGCAGGCCGAGCCCCTCGCCGGCGATCAGCACGGCCAGCAGCATCGAGCGCACGGCGAGCCCGCGGCGCGCGGCGAGGCGGTCCGACAGCCAGCCGCCGAGCGCGCGCGCGAACAGCGCCAGCAGGCCGAAGATGCCGGCCGCGAGGCCCGCGTCCTTCAGCGACAGCTGGAAGTGGTTCACGTAGTAAAGCGAGGCGATGTTATGGATGAACACCTCCACGCCGAAGCAGGCGCCGTAGGTGATGGCCAGCATCCAGACCCGGTAGTTGCGGCATGCGAGGAAGAAGCTTGCCCAGCCGCCCTTCTTGCCGCTTTCCACCGTCTCGCCGCGGGCGCGCAGCGTGATGAAGTCGCCTTGCGGGCAGTCCTGCGTGTAGCGCCAGTAGAGCACCGCCATCACCAGCATCGCCACGCCGGGCACCACCAGCGCGACGCGCCAGGCCGACGCGTCGCCCACGCCGAGCATCAGCACCGCGGCCAGGATCAGCGGCACCAGCGCCTGCGCCGCGCCGGCGCCCGCGTTGCCCCAGCCCGCCGTGGTGGCGTTCGCGGTGCCCACCACGTTCGGCGCGAACATCACCGAGGTGTGGTACTGCGTGATCACGAAGCTCGCGCCCACCGCGCCGATGCCGAGCCGGCACAGCAGGAAGCTCGAGTAATCGTGGCTGAAGGCCACCGCGATCACCGGCAGCGCGCCCGCGGCCAGCAGCCCGGCGTAGACGCGGCGCGGGCCGAAGCGGTCGCACAGCGGGCCGACCACCAGCCGCACCAGGATGGTGGCCGCGACGGCCGCGATGTTGATGTCGGCCACCTGGCCGGCGCTGAGATGGAACTGCTTGGCGATCAGCGGCATCAGCGGCGCGCAGGCGAACCACGCGAAGAAGCAGACGAAGAACGCCATCCAGGTGAGATGAAATGCGCGCATCGGCACGGTGCGCAGGCTGAACAGATCGATACGGGTGGCTTTGTTCGACATGAGGATCTACCAAAACAAAACGGCGTCCTGAGAACCCGGTAGAAACACCGGATGCACAGGACGCCGTTGCCCAGAAAGCCCGTTGCCGGGCCGCTCAGTATTCGGTATTGCAAACGAATCGCCGTTGACTCGTTCGCCTAACGCTTTGCAAGCGCCGTGCCAGACGTTGCGAAACGCCGTGCGGCGCGGGTTTGCGGCACGGCCCCGCGATCCCGCGCGGCGCGCGGCACCGAGGCGCGGCATAGGACGGCGCATCGCCGCCCAATTGTGGTGCGGCGCAGCACTAAGCGCGTGCGGCGGCCGGCGCCCCCGAACGCGGCCGTGCCGGACGCAGGCGCGCGCGGGCGCGGCGCGCCCCGGCGCCAGCGCGGCGCGACCGGCAATCGCCGGCGGGACGGCCCGGCGGCCGGCCGGGCACCGCGCCTGCGGATCGCTTGGCGAAGCTGGCGCGCTTATTGCGTGACGGGCCTGGCGCCGGCAACGAAGTCGGCGCAGGCAATCCGATGCAGCAGATCCCGACGATTCGGGCCGCGCCAGGCGCGGCCCGCCCGGACAACGGCGTCCCCAACGCCCGGCCTCGCGGCCGGCGCGCGGCGCCGTGCGGTTCCGGCGGCGCGCGCCGCGTCGCGCGCCACACTGGAACTGAACGAGAATGACGACCCCTACCGAAACGACCGGCAAGGTCACCCTGCTCGGCGCCGGCCCGGGCGCCGCCGACCTGCTGACGCTGCGCGCCGCGAAAGTGCTGGCGAGCGCCGACGTCGTGCTGCTCGACGATCTGGTCGACCCGGCGATCGCCGCGCTCGCGCCGCGCGCGCGCATCGTCCGCGTCGGCAAGCGCGGCGGCTGCCGCTCCACCCCGCAGGCCTTCATCGAGAAGCTGATGTGCCGCTACGCCGCGCGCGGCCAGCACGTGGTGCGCGTGAAGGGCGGCGACGCGCTGCTGTTCGGCCGCGCCGGCGAGGAGCTGGCCGCGCTGCACGCGGCCGGCGTGCCGGTGACGATCGTGAGCGGGATCTCGTCGGGCTTCGCGGCCGCGGCCGAGCTGGGCGTCTCGCTCACCCACCGCCGCCACTGCCAGGGCGTCACGTTCGTCACCGCGCACCTGCAGGATCATGGCGAGCCCGACTGGGCCGCGCTCGGCGCGACCGGCACCACGCTCGTCGTCTACATGGGCATGAACCGCATCGAGCGCGTGGCCGCCGGCCTGCTCGCGACGCTCGACGCGGCCACCCCGGCCGCCGTGGTGCAATGGGCCGGCACGCCGCGCGCGCGGCGCTGGACCGGCACGCTCGCCGCGCTGGCTGCCGAGCCCGCCGCGGCCGGCCTCGGCAGCCCGGCCGTGATCCTGGTCGGCACGGCGATCGGCGAGGCGCTCGCGATGCTGCCGCCCGCGGCCTCCGCTGCCGCCGGGATCGAGGCCGGCGCCGCGCCGGATCGGGAGCCGCTGTCCGATGCCGCGTAAGCCTCACGCCGCCCCGCGCGCGCCGTTGCTCGCCCCGCGCGCGCCGTTCCTCGCCCTGGCCCGGGCCGGCGGCCGCGCCGCGCCGCGCGCCCGGCCCGCGCGCGCCTCGTCATCGCCTTGCGCCCCGCTCGCCCCATGGGACTGACCGAACCCGCCCGCCCGCTGCGCGTGCTGCTCGTCACCGATACGGACAAGCCGATCGGCGAGCTGCGCGACACGCTCGCGCGGCTGCACTATGAAATGCTCGACGAAGTGGCCACGCCGGCGCGCCTGCCGGCCGTGGTCGAGAAGGAGCGCCCCGACGTGGTGATCATCGATACCGAATCGCCGTCGCGCGACACGCTCGAACAGCTCGCGGTGATGCATGCGCGCGCGCCGCGCCCGGTGCTGATGTTCAGCCCCGATGCCGACCAGCAGCTGATCCGCGCCGCGGTGGGCGCCGGGGTCAGCGCCTATCTCGTCGAGGGCCTGTCGGCCGAGCGGCTCGCGCCGATCCTCGAAGTCGCGCTGGCGCGCTTCTCGCACGACGCGGCGCTGCGCCGGCGGCTCGCCGAGGTGGAGAGCGAGCTGGCCGACCGCAAGCTGATCGACCGCGCGAAACGGCTGCTGATGGACGCGCGCCGGCTATCGGAGCAGGATGCCTACGCGGCCCTGCGCCGCCGCGCCATGAACCAGGGCATCCGGATCGTCGAAGCCGCGCGCCAGATCCTCGCCGCGTCCCGAATTCCCGATGGTGAAGCATGAACACTCCGATCCTCCCGCCACCAGAACGCCGCGAACTGCGGCTCGGCTTCGTCGCGCTCAGCGACGCCGCGCCGCTCGTGGTCGCCGAGCGCCTGCAGCTGGGCGCGCGGCACGGCCTCGCGCTCACGCTCGAACGGCAGCCGTCGTGGGCCAGCATCCGCGACAAGCTGCTGACGGGCGAGATCGACGCCGCGCACGCGCTGTACGGGCTCGTCTACGGCGTGCAGCTCGGCATCGGCGGGCCGCGCGCCGATCTGGCCGTGCTCTCGGTGCTGAACCGCAACGGCCAGGCGATCACCTTCTCGAACCGGCTCGCCGACGCGTGGCAGGCGGGCGGCGAGCTGCGCGCCGCGCTCGCCACGCTCGGGCGCAAGCCGGTATTCGCGCAGACCTTTCCGACCGGCACCCACGCGATGTGGCTCTACGCGTGGCTGGCCGCGCACGGCGTCGATCCGCTGCGCGACGTGCGCAGCATCGTGATCCCGCCGCCGGGCATGGCCGACGCGCTCGCCTGCGGCGAGCTGGACGGCTTCTGCGTCGGCGAGCCGTGGAACGCGGTGGCCGAGGCGCAGGGCGCGGGCCGCACCGTGGCCGCCACCAGCGAGGTCTGGTACGACCATCCGGAAAAGGCGCTGGCCTGCCGGCGCGAATTCGCGGCGCTCTATCCGAATACCGCGCGCGCGCTGATCCGCACCCTGCTGGACGCCTGCGCGTGGCTCGACCGGCCCGCCAACCGCGCGCGCGCGGCCGGCTGGCTCGCCGCGCCCGAAGCGCTCGACGTGCCGGCCGAGCGGATCCTGCCGCGGCTCGCGGGCGACTACGGCCGCGGCCCGTTCGCGCGGCCGCCGGCGCCGGTGCGCTTCCACGGCGGCGGCGAGGTGAACCGACCGCGCGCCGCCGACGGCCGCTGGTTCATCGAGCAGTACCGGCGCTGGGGCATGCTCACGGGCGAGCACGACGACGCGGCGATCGCGGCGGCCGTCACGCAGGCCGCGCTGTACGACGAGGCGGTGGCCGGTTACGAGGCGGCGAGCGGCGTGGCTTGAGCCCGGCGGCGCCTGCGCGGCGCCCGGCCTGACCACCGGCGTCGCCGCGGCACTTGCGATGCCGCGCTACCTCCATGCCGGACGGCATGTTTGCGTTTATCCCGCCGTGCATCGACAGCACGAGCGGCCATCTCGCCGGGCTGATCGCCGCTGGCTCCCGCGAGCTGGCGCTCCTGCGGGGCCGGGACGCGCTGGCTCGGCGCGCCCGCCGACTCGGGCGACGTCACCCGAGCCGTTCGCAGCCTTCGGCGCCGCGAAGCGCCATACGGGCCTTGATGCCAGGCCATGCCGACTCGCAACCGAGATCCTGGCTGCCGGAGCAACCCGGCGTCCCGCTACGAGGATGTGTCGTCGCGATCCGGTGGCGCTCGCGCAACCGCCGCCTCACCAGATGCGGCCGCTGCCATACGCCAGCGCGTCGATCTCGCAGCGTCACCAGCACGTCACGCCGCTACCGAAGCCCAACGCCGCGGGACGGGCCGGCTGACGCACGGCGCGAAAATGAATTATTTAAATACTTGAAATTAAAAATCCAATTGAAACCCCGTCATTTTGATATTGGAATTCTCACAAAAAAAACACCTTTCCAGTTGCTTTCCGTGATAAAGTTTATTGGAAATTCATACCGCCAAGCATGGCGCAGATGACGACTCATCGATGCAGTGCATTGCTTTTCAAATAAATCTCCACGTTTGATCACGAGGACATTGAGAGTTGTCCCGGCGCGCAGCGTCTGGTGCTTGGTTTTGGCGCATCGATCGAGCGTCATCTGTTTGGCAAGCTTCGAGCACCATCCCACGCCTTCCTCACGGTTAGGCCCTCTCGGATATGCCGGCCGCATATCGGGGAATCCTGCAGCTAAGGTCTAGCGGCTCGCAGACACACCGCCGCCGAATCAATAATAACCATTGATTCGCCGGCACCGAGCCAGATAATGAAACGCAATCACGCCACTGGAAATATTAATTAAATATTCTCCATTCCATTCTTATCTTATTTTCAGGAATTACAGCAAGGAACACTTCGTTTTCATGAAAATAGAAACTCACCCCAACGCAAAGCTCGAGCAATTCTTCCAGGTCGTCGTGAATGCCGAGCAGCAATACGCTCTCTGGCCCGACAGTCTGCCCAGGCCGGCAGGCTGGCAATTCACCGGCCAGGCCGGGCCTCGCGAAGCCTGCCTGGAATGGGTGCGCACGGCGTGGACCGACATGCGGCCGTTGAGCGTGAGGCAGGTCTCGAACGGCTAGCCGCCCGACCCGACGCAACACGACGAACACCACCGACGGACGACGCGACTACACGGTAGTCGCGTCGACGGATCGCAGGCGAGGCAGCGATGCCCGGCCTGCGCGCGCCGTTGCGCGAATTTCATCCGAGGGCAAAACATGACAGTCGACGATCGCCTGGGGGTATTCCTCAATACGGGCATTCTGGCTTCGCACGCGCAGGACCTGGGTGCGATGGTCGCCCTGCAGGACGGCATCCTGCAGGATTTCATCGCGGCGGGCTTCGATCCCACCGCCTGCGCCGCGGTATTGCGCCAAGCCATTGCGCGCCATCCATTCATCGCTGAGCTGTTCGATCCCGAATCGGTCGCCGCAGGCGGCTGTATAGCGAGCGACGCACTGCTCTACCAACTCCATCGCCAGCGCGATCGCTGGCGCTTCGAGATCACGCCGCCGCGTGGCGAACCGATCGTACTGCAAACCAGTGCGGATCGCCTGCCGGCCCTGGGCAACGCGCTGCGCGACGCGCTGCAGCGCCAGCACTGGGAGCCGCTGGCCGCGCTGTTCGACGAACCGCGCCTGCTGGCGTCGCACGCCCCGGCGGCTGCCGCGCCACCGCTCGCGTGGCCGGGATTCCACGGGCCGGGCATCCAGCGCCTAGAACACGCCTCGCTGCTGATCGCCTCTGAAACGACGCGCCTGCTGACCGACCCGATCAGCCTGGCGGTCGGCGGCAACGTCGGCCTGCCCGACCTGGAGCGGGCGCCGTCGAACCTTGCCGGCTCGATCGACGGCATGCTGGTGACTCACGGCCACCTCGATCACTGGCACCTGCCCACCCTGTTGCGTCATGGCGGCGACGGCTCGGTGCCGGTGATAGTGCCTGATATTCCGGTGCCCTCGCTGCTGTCCCAGGACGACATGCGTCGCTCGCTGCAGGAGCTCGGCCAGAACGCGATCGCGCCGAAATGGGGCGACACGGTGCAAATCGGCGACATCGAGATCGACATCCTGCCGTTCTACGGCGAACAGCCGACCATCGGAGCAGCCACGCCGCCCGAGCACGTGCGCAACTGGGGCAACTGCTACAGGGTCACGACGCCGCAATTCTCGGTGATCCTGCTGGTCGACAGCGGCGAGGACGCGATGGGGTCGGTGATGCAAGTGATCGAGAGCTCGGTGGCGCGGCGCGGGCCGCCGGACCTGATCCTGAGCTGTTGCCGCGAGATGCGCAAGGCGCCGTTCTGGCAGGGATTGTTCACGTTCTGGATGGTGCTGCCGATGCACGAGCTCAAGCGCCTGACGCGCGCTGAGCAGGCCGGCGAGGGACCGTCGATCACGCTCGGCCCGGAGCGCCTGGCCGAGGCCTGCGTGCGGGCCGGCGTCGATGCCTTTGCCCCCTATGCGAACGGCTTTGGCGGCATCGGCGAGCCGATCCGCGATATCGGCTGGATCAACGACGAACCCAGCGAGGCCGACATGCTCGAGCGCATCGAGGCGCGTCTCGCCACACTCGACGGCACCACCCGCGTGATCCGCTGGCTGCCCGGCGACGTCTTGCGGCCGGGGCGGTGTGCGGCGCTCGCGATGCCGGCCGATGCCGGCCATGCCACCCACGCCGTCCCGGAGAACGCATCATGAGCGACCGCACCATTGTTCCGATCGCGCGCATCCGCCATGACGGCAAGCGATCGCTGCGTGAAGTGATGAAGGGCCTCGACCGGCCCGCGGTACTGCAAGGCTTCATCGACGACTGGCCGGCACTGGCGCGCTGGACGCCGGAATTCTTCGTCGCGCAGCACGGCGGCCACGACATCACGGTCGAGACCTCGAGCCTCTGCCCGACGCCGACCCGTCCTGACCTTTACCTGGCCTCGCGACGCTACGAGAAAGCGCCGCTAGGCAAGACCATCCGCGAGATGCAGAGCCAGGGGGCAGCACGCACGGCCTACATCACCTACGCCGAGATCTACGAGGCGATTCCGTCGCTGCGCGAAGACATCACGTTGCTGCACGAGCGATACGGCTTCCCGCGCTGGCTGCCGGACGGCCTGCGGCGCAGACTGATACTGCGGCCCGGTTTCTGGCTCGGCCCCGAGGGCATTTCCTCGCCGCTGCATTTCGACCGTCACGAGAACCTCAACGTGCAGGTATACGGCCGCAAGCGCTGGGTGCTGTTCGGGCCGGGGCAATCGCACCAGGTCTATTACCGCCAGCGCCGTGACCTACCGGTGATTTTCAGCCCGGTCGACATGACGCGGCCCGACCTCGACGCCTTCCCCAGGCTAGGCGACGCGCAGCGTCACGACTTCGTGCTCGAGGCCGGCGAGGTGCTCTACCTGCCGCCCGGCTGGTGGCACTTCGTGACCTCGCTGAGCGACTCGATCAACGTCAACTACTGGTGGTGGTCGCCGCGCGCCCTGCGAACCTGGGCGCGCGTCGAACTGGCGAGCCTCGCCCAAGCGCTGGCGCGCCGCTTCGACCGCGGCACCGACGCAACGGGCAAACCCACTTCGATGCCGCGCTGAGGCGCCGCCCCCCCACATTCGAGCCCCCCATGCAAAACGAATTCGATTTCACCGTCATCGATGCGCTCTACGCATCCGGCTATCACGGGCCGCGCGCGCTGGACCAACCGGAGTTCTACTGGCGCTCGATGCTGGGCGCGCTGGTCGCCTATCGCGACGACTTCTTCCGGCCACTCGGAGAGGAGATCGCACCGGCCGAATCGCGCGAGGGTGTCGAGATCGAGGCGATGCGCTGCGAATACGAAGGCAGCCGCTTCCATCACGAACTGCCGATGAATATCTCCTCGCTGCGCCAGTTCGGCAAGCACTGGCACCTGGTGCTGCCCACCATCGCCACCCTGCGCGAAGAATATTGCCGCCGTCGCGGCCAGAGCGGCGCAGCCCGCGCGGTCTCGATGACCGACCTCTGGATCATCAGCAAGCTCTGCCAATTGCTGCCCGCCTACCTGATCAGGCGGCGCGAGAAGCGGATCGATCCCGACGAAATTCCGGTGGTGCCGTCGATCATCTACCGGATTTCGCTCGGCATGCACCGCATCGTGCACATCTCGCTGATCAAGTGCATGGCCGCCGGCAGCGACCCGGATGCGCCCTGCCTGCCGGCCGAGGCCTATTACAAGATCGCCGAAGGTGCCGGGCTGCTGGTCGGCCGCAATTCGGTATGTGCCGGGCCGGAAATCATGGTCGGCCAAGCCTACCGCGCGATGATCGAGCCGCAACCGACAGCGGGCGCCGACGCCAACGCCGCCGAATCCGGTTTCTATGGCTACGCGGCGGTCTTCCTCAAACTCGAGGTCGAGAAATATCTGTTCGCGGTGCAGGCCGCCTGCCAGCTGCGTAACCTGATCGCGGCGCTGAGCGGCCGCACCGATCCCGCCGCGCGCGCGCTGCACGAGGCACTGGCGCGCTTCGAAAACTGGTCCAACGAGCACACCAGCCCGCTCGCGCACGAAATCGCGCGCGAGGACCTGCCGATGTTGCTGCAGGGCGACCAGGACGAGATAGAGCGAGCGCGCCAACTGCCGGGCGGCACCGTGCTCGCAAGAATGCAGCGCGGGCTCGACGCGCTGGTGCGTGCCGTCGACGCGCTGTGCCGCTCGTCGCTCGGCCAGTCGAGCGAGGGCTTGCTGGCCAGGATCGACGCGCTGCGCGGCGCCGACGATGGCGAACCGGCTCCGTCGGCCGACGAGTTCATCGACCAGGGCATCGATGCGGAAACGGCCGCGGTGGTCGCGGCGGCGCTCGGCGACTATCTGCGCGGCGAGCGCGCCGCGACGCAAATATTCACGCTGCTGCAGCGCGAGATTGATCGCACGCTCGGGCTCGACGAGGCGTCGCCAGGGTTCTCCGAGCAGGATATCGCCGCCGTGTTCGGCCCGCGTCTGCGGCATGCACTGGCCGATCACTTCGCCACGGCGAAGCCATCGGCCGCCTCCATGCAATGACGCCAGCGGCACCGCGGCCCGATCCGCCGCCCGCCATTCCCGAATCCCGATTGCGCCAATCATGTCCACGACTCCGCTCTCCGCATATCAGTACCGCTTCTGGCTCGAATGGCGACTCGCACCGCATTCGGCCGCCTACACCACCGCGCTCGTCTACCGCCTGATCGGGCCGCTCCGTCGCGACGCCCTGCAGCAGGCGCTCGAGGCCTTCGTTCACGAGCACGACGAAGGCTGCCGCAGCGTGTTCCGCGACGACGGCGGCGATCCCGTGCGGATCGTCCATCCGCGTATCGAGGTCGATCTCGAGTATCGCGACGCGCGTGGTGACGGTCCCGCCCAGCCGGCGCTCGACGCGGCCGCACGCGACGCATGGATTGCCGAGCGCGCCGCCACCGTGTTCGCGCTCGACCGCGCGCCGCTGTTCCGTTTCTCGCTGCTGCGCGAGGACGACGCCACGCATCGTCTGGTGCTGGCCTTCCCTCACATCATTTCCGACGCGTTCTCGGCGCGCTACATCAATGCGCGCCTGAGCGCGCTGTACAACCACGCGCTCGGCGCGGGCCCGGCGCCGGATCGCACGCATCGGGATCTCGACGGCTTTCTCGCGCTCGAGGCCGAGTATCGCGCCTCGGGCGCCCGGCAGGCCGATCTCGACTACTGGCTCGCGCTGCTGGGCGAGGCGCCGCTCGGCGTCGATCTGCCTGCCCCGGAAACGGCCGAGGCTGGCGCCCGCGATTGCATTCATCGGATGCATTTCGATGCCACCGTCGCGCAGGCCCTGAAGGCGTGTGCCAAGGCCAACCGCTCGACGCCGTTCCTGCTGCTCTCGAGCCTGTTCGCGATCGCGCTGGCGCGCTGGCTGGACCTGCCGGAGCTGGTGCTGTCCTACCCCGTCAACCTGCGCTCGCCGGGCTTCGAGCAAACCAGCGGCTGCTTCGTCAACAACCTGCCGATGCCTATCGCGCTGCGGGACGACGACAGCTTCCGCGACGTGTTCGCGCGCACAACCGCCCAGCGCGCCGCGAGCCGGCGCCGCCAACGCCTTGCGCTGACCGACCTGGTCGCGGCGCTGCGCCGCCGCCGCACGCTCGCCGACGAGCCGATATTCAACGTCGGCATCACCGAGGCGTTCTTCACCCAGTCCTCACCGCTCGATTTCCGGCAAGTAGCCTCCGAATTGCTGCCGGCGGCGGCAACCGAGCGACCGCTCGATCTGAACTTCGCTTATCAGCTCACGCCCGACGGACTCCACGTCAACCTCGAGCACGACACGCGCCATCTGTCGCCGGCACGCATCGCGGCCTTTGCGGCCCGCTTCGAACGCCTGTTGGCAGCCTGCCTCGCCGATGACACGCAGGCCGTGCATGCCGTGGCGCTGCTCGGTGCGGAGGAACGCGAGCGGCTCTCGCGTTTCTGGCACGGCCCGGCGCGCGCGCTCGACGACAGCCATTGGTACGCCCGCTTCGCCGCGCAATGCGCCGCCAGCCCCGACGCGATCGCCGTCGAGGCCGGCGAGACCCGGCTGAGCTACCGCGAGCTGGACGCGTCGAGCGCACGGCTGGCCGGCGCGCTGGCCGCGCGCGGCGTCGTGGCGGGCAGCCGCGTGGGCCTCTGCTGCGAGCGCTCGCCGGAGATGGTGCTCGCCATCGTCGCCGTGCTGCGCTGCGGCGCCGCCTACATCCCGCTCGATCCGGAAGCGCCGCCCGAGCGCGTATCGCGCATCGTCGCCGACGCCAGCCCCGTGCTGCTACTGACGCAGCGCCGGCTCGCCCCACGCTTGCCTGCGGCCACCGTACCGCAGCTGTTGCTCGACGACGCGGCCTGGCGCGAGGCCGCACCGCTGCCGCCGCAAGCGATCCCGCCCGAGGCGATCGCCTACGTGATCTATACCTCCGGCTCGACCGGCATGCCCAAGGGCGTCGCCAACACGCATCGCGCACTGCTCAACCGGCTCGACTGGCAGAACACGCTGCTGCGCGGCGGCATCACCGCGCGCACGTTGCAGAAGACCCCCTATACGTTCGACGTGTCGGTCTGGGAACTGCTCTGGCCCCTGCTAAACGGCGCCGCGCTGGTGGTCGCGCCGCCGGGCCTGCACCGCGATCCGACCGGGCTCGCCAGCCTGATGCGCGAGGCCGGGGTGGCAGTCGCGCACTTCGTGCCCTCGATGCTGAACGCCTTTCTCGACGTCATGCCGGGCCGGCAGTTGCCCGATCTCGCGCTGGTCATCTGCAGCGGCGAGGCCCTGCTCGCAGAGCAGGCCGAGCGCTTCCGGCGCCTGCTGCCCGGCACGCGGCTGGTCAACCTGTACGGACCGACCGAGGCCGCCATTGACGTCAGTGCCTGGCCCTGCGAGAGCGCCACGCCGGCAGGACGCGCCGGCATACCGATCGGCCGGCCGATCGACAACGTCTCGCTGTACGTGCTGGACTCGCGGCTCTCGCCCTGCCCGCCCGGCCAGCGCGGCGAACTGTACATCGGCGGCGCGGCGCTGGCGGCGGGCTATCTGGGCCGTCCCGACCTAACCGCCGCCAGTTTCGTGCCGGACCCGCTCAGCGACCGCCCCGGCGCCCGCATGTACCGCACCGGCGACATCGCCATGTTCGGAGAGCACGGCGAACTGCACTATCTCGGCCGCCGCGACGAGCAGGTCAAACTCAACGGCAACCGCATCGAGCTGCGCGAGATCGAGGCTTGCCTGCTCGCGCTGCCAGGCGTCGCGCAGTGTGCCGTGGTGCCGGTTGCCGTCAACGGCCGCATCAGGCATCTGCACGGCTTCGTCGAACCGGCCGCCGGCGGGCAGCGCTGGGCCGAGGGCGAACTCGAGGACTGGCTCGCGAGCCGCCTGCCCGAGGTCATGCGGCCCGCGCGCATCGAGGTGGTGGAGCGCATCGCGCTGCTAACGGCCGGCAAGATCGACCGCAAGCGGCTGCGCCAGCAAGCCCAGGCCGCACTCGAGCGCACCGCGTCGACCTCGCTCGCACGCCCCAAGACTGCATTCCAGCGCGATATCGCCACCGAGTGGTCGGCCGTGCTGGAAACCGGCGAGATCGGCGCGGACGAAAACTTCTTCATGCTGGGCGGCAGCTCGGTGCAGGCGATCCAACTGATTGGCCGGCTCAACCGCCGCTTCGGCCTGCTTCTGACGCCGGCCATGCTGTTCAACGCGCCGCAGCTCGACCGATTCAGTGCTCAGGTGCTGGCCGAACTGGGGCGGCATGCACAGCGCGAGGGAACGCTCGCCGCACTGCTCGACGGCCTCGGCCCCGAGGACATGGACGAATTACTCAAATTGTTTGAAGCGAGGGAGCTGGCTTGATGTCTAACAAGGAATCCATCGAAAACAAGCGCCGCAAGCTGCTCGAGGCGTTCAGCAAGCAAGACGGCGGCGCGGCGCGCGAAGCGATCACGCGCCGGCCCCGGCCGGCCGACGTGCCGGCCTCGGCGGAACAGCAGCGGCTGTGGGTGCAGATGGCCATCAACGGCGGCAGCGGCCAGTTCCACGTGCCGCACGTGCTCGAGATCGTCGGGCAGCTCGACCAAGACCTGCTGGCCGCTGCGCTCGGCGACGTGATCGAACGCCACGAGGCGCTGCGCACGCGCTTCGAGGATCGCGACGGCCGCCTGTTCCAGGTGGTGCTTGCGCCGCAGACGCCGTCGATCCCGGTGCGGCTGCATCTGGCCGACATCGACGACGAGTCGCTGTCCAAGGCGATCGCGGCCGAGATTGCCGAGCCGTTCGATACGCTGCGCGGGCCGCTGCTGCGCGTCACGCTGCATCGTTGCGGCGATGCGCGGCAGATCCTGGTACTGACAGCGCATCACCTGATCATCGACGGCTGGTCGCTCGACATCGTGATGGCGGATTGGTGGGCGGCCTATGCCGCACGACGCGCGGGCCATGCGCCCGCCGCCGCGGGCGACTCGCAGGCGCCGCAATACGCGGACTACGCACGGTGGCAGCAGGCGCGGGCCGAGGCCGGTCACGACGACGACCGGGCCGCGCTGGACCATTGGAAGACGGCCCTGACGGGCGCCGCCACGCTCGACCTACCGTTCGCGCTGCCGCGCCCCGCGCGGCGCGGCTACCAGGGCGAGCTGAACTTCGTCGCGATCCCGGCCGAGGTACGCAGCGCCGCCGAGGGACTGGCGCGCCGTGCCGGAACCACGCTGTTTACGGTGATGCTGGCCGCCTGGCGGCGCCTGCTGGCCGACTGCGCGGATCAAGACGATTTTTGCATCGGCACCACGGCCGCGAACCGTGTGCAACCCGGCAGCGAGCGCATCGTCGGCTTCTTCGCCAACCTGCTCGCGCTGCGCACGCCCTGCCACGGTGCCTCGAGCTTCGCGGCGCTGGTGGCCAGGGAGCACGAGACGGTCGCCTGCGCGCTGCGCCATCAGGCGGTCTCGTTCGATCGCGTGGCCGAGCATGTCGGCGCCCCACGCGACGCCGCGCGCAGCCCCCTGTTCCAAATCAATTTCGTTTTGCAGAACGGCCCGGACGCAGACGCGCCGCCCGGGCCTTGCGGGCTCTCGACGACACTGCGGGAGGATCTCTATCCTTATGCCCAGTTCGATCTGACGCTGTTCGCCAGGTGCGAGGGCAATGCCGTGAACTGCTGCCTGGTATCGCGCGCCGATCTGTTCGAGGCCGCCGATGCCGCCAGGCTCGCCGACGCCTATGTGCGCTATCTCACGGTGCTGTGCGCGCAGCCCGACGACGCGATGGGCGAGCTGCCGCGTCATGACCCGCTGCTCGAACGCTGGCAGCATCACCCGCTGGCAGCGGCGCTGCCGGCCTCGATCGGCGCGCAGATCGACGCGCTGGCGCGCCAGGACCCGCAGCGCGTCGCGCTGCGCCAGGGCGGCCAGCAGCTCGACTACGCCACGCTCAACGCGCGCGCCAACCGCCTGGCCGCCCATCTGCGTGAGCTCGGCATAGCGCCGGGATCGAACCTCGGCCTCTGCCTCGAACCCGGCATCGAGATGATCGTCGCCATGCTGGCAACGCTCAACGCCGGCTGCGCTTACGTGCCCCTCGACAGCCGCTATCCGGCCGAGCGCCTGCAATTGCTGATCGAGGACTGCCAGGCAAGCGTCATCCTCACGCGCGAGGCCGTGCTCGATCGCACCGACGTGCTGCGCGACGGCTACCTGAACCTGGTCGTGCTCGACGAGCACGAGGACGACATCGCCGCCTGCGATGCGGGCTTCGTGCCCGTCGACGTGGCTGCGCAGCGCCCCGCCTACCTGATGTACACGTCGGGCACCACCGACCGCCCCAAAGGCGTGATCGTGCCGCAGCAGGCGATTCTGCGACTCGCCTTTCAGCCCGCCTATCTCGAGGTTCGGCCGGACGACGTGTTTCTGCAGTTCGCCCCCACCGCCTTCGATGCCTCCACCTTCGAGATCTGGACCGCCCTGCTCAACGGCGCCTGCCTGGTGGTGCCCGCCACGCGCGACGGCTCGCTGGACCAGCTCGGGCCGCTTTTGCTAGAAGCCGGCGTGACGATCCTGTGGCTGACCAGCGGCCTGTTCTCGGCGATGGTCGACCATGCGCCCGACGCGCTGCGCGGGCTGCGCTACCTGGTCTGCGGCGGCGACGTGCTGTCGCTGCCGCACGTGGAGCGCGCGCGCGCCCTGCTAGCGAACGGCCGGGTCGTCAACGGCTATGGCCCGACCGAAACCACCACCTTCGCGACCACCTGGACCATTCCGGATGCTCCGGCGCGGGGCCGCCCCGTGCCGATCGGCCGGCCGATCCAGGGCACCTCGGTCTACGTGCTCGGCCGCTCCCTCGAGCAGCTGCCGGTCGGCGCGGCCGGCAACCTCTACATCGCCGGCCCGGGGCTCGCGCACGGATACGCGAACCGCCCGGACCTGACGGCCGCCGCCTTCATACCGGACCCCTACGGACCGCCCGGCTCGCGCATGTATGACAGCGGCGACATCGCCCGCTGGGGCCACGACGGCGCGCTGCACTACCTGGGGCGCCGCGACCGCCAGATCAAGCTGCGCGGCTACCGCATCGAGCCGGCCGAAATCGAGGCCGCGCTCGCGGCCTGCAGCGGCGTCCAGGCCGCCGTGGTCACGGCCGAGACCAGCGAGCAGGGCGACCGGCAGCTGGTAGGCTGGTGGACCGCCGAGCCGAGCGGCGCGGCGCCGGACGAGGCGAGCCTGCGCCGCCAGTTGAAGACCGTCCTGCCCGACCACATGGTGCCGGCGCGCCTGCACTGCGTGCCGCACATTCCGCTGACCGCGAACGGCAAGGTCGACCGCGTCGCGCTCGCCGCCCTGCAGCCGATCGAGCCGGCGTCGGCCGCGGCAGCCGGGCCGACCCGCCTCGGGATGAACGAGGTCGAGCGCAAGCTGCACGCGCTGTGGCGCGACATCCTCGGCCGCGACGATCTCGGCCTCGACGACAGCTTCTTCGACCTGGGCGGCGACTCCCTGCTGGCAATCCGGCTGAAGTCATTGGCCCAGCGCGCAGGGCTGGAATTCGACGTGCAGGATCTGTTCGCGCACTAAACGCTGCGCGCCCTCGCCGAACACATCGGCGCCGCGGCCGGCAAGGCGGGCAAACAATCCACCGGGGACGCCCCGGCCGCGATCGGTGCCGCGGCACCGTCCGGCCGGCCGCTGCTCGGCGAGGCCGATCGCGCCAGACTGCCGGAAGGCGTCGACTATGCCTATCCGCTGAGCCGGCTGCAGCTCGGCATGCTCTATCAAAGCGCTCGCCACGCCCGCTCCAGCGTCTACCACGACGTGATCGGCTACGAGATCGCCTATCCCTGCCATACCGGCCATCTCGAACGGGTACTCGAATCCCTGGCGCTGCGCCACCCGTCTCTGCGCACCGTGTTGCGCTTGGACGGCTTCAGCGTGCCGCTGCAACTGGTGATGCGAGATGCGCGGATCCCCTTGTCGGTCACCGACCTCGGCACGCTGGACGGCGAACGACAGGCGCGGCAGATCGCGGCCTTCATGGACGAGGAGCGCTTCGCGGCCTTCGATCCGGCGGACGCGCCGCTGTTCCGCTGCTTCGTGTTCCGGCTCTCGGACACGCGGTTCAAGCTGGTCTGGAGCTTCCATCACGCCATCATCGACGGCTGGAGCGAGGCCGCGCTGACCACCGAGTTCCTGAGCCTCTACGTTTGCCTGCTGGCCGGCGGCACGCTCGTCGAGGCCCCGATGGAAACCGGCCATCGCGAATTCGTCGCGCTCGAGCGCGACGCGCTCGACGACCCGGCCCAGCGCGAGTTCTGGCGCAGCTCGCTGGCAGGCGCGCGCACCCTGTCGCTGCGGCGCGCCCCGCTTGACACCGAGCAGTCCGCCGGTGCCGGGGAGCAGGTGAGCTACGAGGCGGTGCCGGTATCGGCAGAACTGGAAGCGGCGCTGCGCGCGCTGGCGCACGACGCCAACGTGCCGCTCAAGAGCGTGCTGCTCGCCGCGCATCTGCGCGCGTTGCAGGCGCTGACCGGGCGGCGCGACGTGCTCAGCGCGATGGTCACCCACGTGCGCCCCGAAAACGGTTGCGCCGAGCAGGCGGTCGGGCTGTTCCTGAATTCGGTCCCGGTGCGCGCCGCGCTCGACGCCGATGCGCCGGCGGCGGCGCAGGCGCGCGAGGTGTTCGCGATCGAGTCGGAGATCTTCCGGCATCGCTTCTACCCCTCGCAGCAGATCGGTCAGGACAACGACTGGCTCAGCTTCGGCGAAGTCCTGTTCAACTTCACCAGTTTCCACGTCTTGCGTGAACTCGGCGAGGCCGACGTGGCGATGCTGATGAACCGCGACGGCCATGCCGTCAACAGCTTCCCGGTGCAGATCGACTTTTCCATTTCACCGAGCGACCAGCGGCTGCGCTGCATCGTCGGCTATCGCGCCGACCTGCTACGCCAGCAAGACGCGCTCGACATCGCCCATGCCCACGGCGTGGCGCTGGCGCGCCTGGCAGGCTTGCCCGCCGGCGGCTGGCTGCTGCCATCGACCGAGGCCCTGCTGGACGAGTGGGCGCGGCCGAAGCCGGGCCTGGCGGTACGCGGCAGCGTCGGCGAGCGGCTGCTCGCGCGCGCCCAGGCAAGGCCCGAGGCGATCGCCCTGATCGACGATGCCGGCGTCACGCTCACCTATGCCGCGCTGCGGGAGCGCTGCGAGACGCGCGCGGCCGCGCTCGCCTCGCTTGGCGTCAGCCACGGCGCGGTGGTCGCCGTCTGCGCGGAGCGCTCGGCCGCCATGCTCGAGACCGTGCTCGCGGTGTTGCGGCTCGGCGCCGTGTACTTGCCGCTCGACCCCGCGCTGCCCGAGGCCCGCCACCGCTTCATGATCGACGATGCGCGACCGGTGGCGATCCTCGGCGATGCGGCCGCGCCGGCTTGGCTGCAGGCCGGCGGCACACGCTTCGCGGCACTCTCCGGGTTGGCGTCGGCACCGACTGGCATCGCCCTGCCGGACCCGGCCACGGTACGCCCCGAGGATGCCGGCTACATCCTCTATACCTCCGGCTCGACCGGCACGCCCAAGGGCGTGCTGTGCCGGCAGGAGGGCGTCCTGGCGCTGTTCGAGGACCTCGCGCGCAGTTGGCCGCTCGGCCCGGGCGATCGCGTGCTGTGGAAGACCGCTCAGTCCTTCGACGTGTCGCTGACCGAAATGCTGTGGCCGCTGATGGCCGGCGCGGCGATCGTGATCGCGCGGCCCGGCGGCCAATACGACCCGCGTTACCTGCAGGACCTGATCGTGCGGGAACGCGTGACGGTGGTGAATTTCGTGCCCTCGATGCTGCATCTGTTCCTGCAGACCCTCGACGGCAGCCGGCCGACCCCGCTGCGCGCCATCTACGCGGCCGGCGAACCGCTGCTGCCGGCCAGCGTCGAGCTGGCCGCGCGCGTGCTGCCCGACACCCTGCTCTTCAATGCCTACGGCCCGACCGAAGCCAGCATTTATGCAACGATCTGGCCATGCGCGCCCGGCACGGTGCGCATCGGCCGTGCCGTCGGCGAGATCGGCACGCATATCCTCGGCGAGGGCCTGGCGCGCCTGCCGATCGGTGCGACCGGCGAACTCTGCCTGGCGGGTCGCGCGCTCGCCACCGGCTACCTGAATCGCCCCGAGCTGAACGCGGAACGCTTCGTGCCCAACCCTTACGCGAGCGGCGAGACCGACCGCCTGCTCTACCGTACCGGCGACCTGGCGCGCTTCGACCGGCACGGCGACATCGAATTCGTCGGCCGCGACGATACGCAGTTGAAGGTTCGCGGCTTTCGCATCGAGACCGGCGAGGTGGAATCGGTGCTCGGCAGCCATCCTGCCGTGGCCCGCGTGGCGGTGCTGGCCCGCAGCACCGCTAGCGGCACGATCCTGTGCGCGTTCGTCGAAACCACGCGCGAGCTGGCCGAGCGCGAACTGAAGGCGCACGCGCAGGCCACCCTGGCGCCGTACATGGTTCCCGACCGGATACTGATGCTGGACACCATGCCGATGATGGCCAGCGGCAAAATCGACCGGCGCAGCCTGGAAGCCATGCCGCTCGACGACGCGCGGGCGGCGACTCGTGCGGACGACAGCGCGGCGCCGCCGCCGCGCCGGCTCGACAGCGTACAGGCCGGCATCGCCGCGATCTGGCGCGACGTACTCGGCCTCGAGCAGATCGATCCCGATGCCAACTTCTTCGAGATCGGCGGCCATTCGCTTGCGCTGATCCAGTGCCAGGCGCGGCTGCGCAGCGAATTCGGGCGCGAGGTCGAGATCGGCCAGCTATTCCGCCACACCACGGTGCGCTCACTGGCGGCCTGGCTGCATGGCCCTGCCGCCCCCGCCGCCGATGCCGCCGATGCCGCCGATGCCGCGGCCGAGGCGGCAGCGGCCGATCGCGAACCTGCCGCGCCGCGACGGGATGGACACGATGTTGCGATCATCGGCATGAGCGCAACCGTCTCGGGGGCCGAGGATATCGAGGCGTTCTGGCGCATGCTGATGGCCGGCGAAGACGGCATCACGCGGCTCGACGACGCGCGGCTGCGCGCGCTCGGCGCACCTGCCGACCTGCTGGAGAACCCACGCTTCGTCGCCGCGCGTGGCCTGATCGCCGACCATGAGGGCTTCGACGCCGCCTTCTTCGGCTATACGCCGCGCGAGGCCGAAGTGCTCGATCCGCAGCAGCGCAAGCTGATGGAGGAAAGCCATCGCGCCCTCGAGGACGCCGGCTACGGCGATGCCTCGCGGCCGCGCGAGGTGGGAGTCTACGTCGGCCGCGGCGCAAGCCAGTATCTGGCCAACCACGTGCTCGGCAATCGCGCCGCGCTGGCCGCGCTCGGCCTCTACCAGATCAACGCCCTGAACCAGCCGGCCACGCAGATCGCCTACCGGCTCAACCTGACGGGTCCGGCGATCACGCTCGACACCGCCTGCTCGACCTCGCTGGTGGCCTTGCACATGGCCGCGCGCGCGGTCGCCTCGGGCGAGTGCGAGATGGCGCTCGCGGGCGCCGCGTCGTTCAGCGTCGACGGGCTGCCCGGCTATCTGCACAGTAGCGGCGGCATCTTCTCGGCGGACGGTCATTGCCGCGCCTTCGACGCCGCCGCCAGCGGCACCGTCGAGGGAAGCGGCGCCGGCGCCGTGGTGCTGAAGCGTCTCGACCACGCCTTGCGCGACGGCGATCACGTCCATGCCGTGCTCAAGGGCTCGGCGCTCAACAACGACGGGCGCGACAAGGCCGGCTATACCGCGCCGAGCCCGGCAGGCCAGGCCAGAGTGATCCGCGCCGCGCTCGCCGACGCCCAGGTCGCGCCGGCCACGGTCGCCTACATCGAGACGCACGGCACCGGCACCGTGCTCGGCGACCCCATCGAGATGGCCGCGCTGCGCGAGACCTACGGTGCCCATCCCGCCCCGGCTCCGCGCGTACTGGGCGCGGTCAAGACCAGCATCGGCCATCTCGACAGCGCGGCCGGTCTGGCCGGCGTCGTCAAGGCCGCGCTGGCACTGCAGCACGGCACGATCCCTGGCACCCTCCATTTCGAGACGCCGAATCCGCTGCTCGAACTCGACGAGTCGGCCTTCCGCCTGCAGGCCGAGCCGCTCGACTGGCCGGCCGGCGCGGGCGGTCCGCGGCGCGCGGCGGTCAGCGCGTTCGGCATCGGCGGCACCAACGCGCACGTGATTCTCGAGGCGCCGCCGCCGGCGCGGGCGGCCAGCGCGTCGGCCCTGCCCGCCCATTGCCTGCGCTTGTCGGCCGCCACGCCCGAGGCGCTGCGGGCCGCCGCCGGACGGCTTTCGCGAGCGCTGCGCCGCCATCCCGAGTGGCCCCTGGCCGATGTGGCATACACGCTGCAAATCGGGCGTCAGGATCATGCGCACCGTGCTTTCGTGGCGGCCGCTTCGCACGACGAGGCCTGCGCGGCGCTCGACGATCCGTCGATGCGCATCCTGGCGAGCGGCGCGCGCGACCGCCCGGTGGTGTTCCTGTTCAGCGGACAGGGCGCGCAGTTCCAGGGCATGGCGCGCCAGCTCCATCGCGAACTGCCCGTGTTCCGCGCCGCGCTCGACGACGTGTGCGCGGGCTTCGCGCGGCATGCCGGTCTCGCGCTCGCGCCCGCCCTGCTGGGCGAGGACGGCGGCGAGATACGCGATACCGCGCTGGTGCAGCCGCTGATGTTCGCGTTCGAGTACGCGCTGTTCCGCGCCTGGGAGGCCCTGGGCGTGACGCCCGACTATCTGCTTGGCCATAGTCTCGGCGAGCTGGTCGCGGCCTGCGTGGCCGGCGTGTTCTCGGTCGACGATGCCATCCGGCTGGTCGCCGGACGCGCTGCCGCGATGCAGGCGCAGGCGCCGGGCGCGATGCTTGCCGTCTCGCTGACGGAATCCGAGCTTCTGGCGCGCCTGCCGGCCACGCTCGCGTTGGCCGCCGTGAATGGGCCGATGCAAGCCGTGGTGTCGGGTCCGCTCGAGGACATCGAGGCGTTCTCGGCGCGCTTGCGGGCCGACGGCGTGGCCAACGCGCGGCTCGCCGCCTCGCACGCCTTCCACTCGCCGATGATGGCACCGGCCGCCGAGACGGTACGCGAGCTGGCGGCTTCGATGACGCTCGCCGCGCCAGCCGTGCCGCTGGTCTCGAACCTCAGCGGCGAGCTGCTGGACGCAGCGCGGGCCACGGACCCGGGCTACTGGGCCGCGCAAGTGCTCGGCACGGTGCGCTTCTCGGCCGGGGTACGCACGCTCGCCGCGCTGGGCGACGCAGTCTGGGTCGAGATCGGCCCACGCGACGTGCTGGCCGCCCTGGTGCGCGCGCATCGCTGCGCCGGCGCCGATGCGGTGCTGGCCGGCAGCAGCGGCCGCCGCCCCCTCACGGCCGCGGCGCTCGCCGAGCTGCACGGCCGGCTGTGGATGGCGGGCGCGCGGCTCGCGCGGCGCGACGCCTATGCAGGCGAGCGGCGCCAGCGCCTGCCGCTGCCCGGCTACGCGTTCGCCCGCACGCGCCACTGGCTGCCGGCGCAATCCGCGGCGGGCGACGCGGGCGAGACCGCGCCGCCGGCGCGCACGGACCGCGTCGAAACCGTCGCCGCGACGCCGGCAGCATCAGGCACGGCCTTGCTGGCCGAAGCGCCGGGCGCCGCGAGCGACTCCCTGGGCGACACCGTCACGCGCATCTGGACCGAGTGCTTCGGCTACCAACAGATCGCGCCGAACGCCAATTTCTTCGAGCTCGGCGGTGATTCGCTGCTGGCCACCCGCGTGCTGTCGCGGGTCCACGAACGCACCGGGCGCGAGGTGTCGATCGCCGCCTTCTTCAACGCGCCGACCATCGCGGGGCTGGTGGCCGCACTGGAAACGCCGACGCCGCCGGTTGGCGACGAGCCGGCGCCGGAGCGTGCAGCGGCCGACGCCGCCGCGCCGGTTGCCGATGCGCCTGCCGCGCTGCCGCGCCGCGCGACCATGTCGTTCCAGCAACGCAGGCTGTGGACCCTGGAGCAGCTGGGCTTCGGCGGCGTGGTGTTCCATCTGCCGCAATGCCTGCATCTGCGCGGCCCGCTCGACCGGGCGGCGCTGCAACGCGCGCTCGAGGCGCTGGTGGCAAGGCACCCGGCGCTGCGCACGTCCTTCCATGCCGCAGACGACGGCGTGCAGCAGGTTCATCCGAAGGTCGAATTCACGCTGCAGCGGCTGGCATTCAGCGGCGGCCCGGCTAAGGAAGCACGCGCCTTCGTGTCCCGCCAGCTCGCCGACCTGCTCGACGAGCCGTTCGACCTGGCGCGGCCGCCGTTGATGCGCGCTCGCCTGCTCGAACTCGCGCCGAACCATGCCTGCCTGCTGCTGGTGTTCCATCACATCGTGGTCGACGGCTGGTCGTTCCGGCTGATCGCCGAGGATCTCGCGATGCTGTATCGCGAGCTGAGCGAAGGTCGCGAGCCGGCGCTGGCTGCGCCCGCCCGGGACTACGCGGACTACAGCATCGAGCAGGCCGCTCGCCATGCCGCCGGCAAGATGGCAGGGCACGAGGCCTATTGGGCGCACTTGGCAGGCGCGCCCGTCCTCGAGCTCGGCGACATGCCGCGCCTGCCCGGCACGAGCGGCGAGTGCGAGATGCGCGCGGTAGCGGTGGACGCCAGGCGTTCGCAGGACGTGGAGGCGCTGGCGCGGCGACTCAACACCACCTCCTACGTGGTGCTGCTGTCCGCGTTCCTGCTCACGCTGGCGCGCCGCACCGGGCAGCACGACCTGGTGGTCGGCACGCCGGTGGCGAACCGCGGCGACAGCCGCACCGAGCGGCTGGTCGGCTTCTTCGTCAACATGCTAGCGCTGCGCGTGGAGGTTGCCGAGCCGCTGAGCGCGCTGGCCTGGATCGGCCGGGTGCGCGACTGCGTGATGAATGCGCAGGCCCACCAGGATTATCCGTTCGAGAAACTGGTCGAACGTCACGCGGGCGCCCGCGATGCGTCTCTCACGCCGCTATTCCAGGTGGTGTTCTCGATGCAGGAGCCGCCGACGCGCGCGATCCGCATCGGCGAGCTGGAGGTGGCGCATGAAAGCACCCCCGAAACGCATACCGAGTACGACCTGACGATGAATCTCCATCGCGACGGCGACGCCTATGCCGGCATGCTGCTGGCACGCGAGGGCGTATTCGCGGCGGGCGCGCTCGACGATCTGCGCGAGCGCTTCGAGGAGGCGCTCGATGCGCTGCTCGGCGGCACCCACGATACGCCACTGGCCCGTCACGACGTGCTGTCGCCGGCTCGCACCGAAGCCTGGCTCGCCGCCGCCGGCGATGCCGCCGAACCGGCCGGCGCGGCCGTCGACCTGCGCAGCATGCTGCAGAGCACGCTGCACGCGGCGCACGAGGCCCCGGCCGTGATCTGCGCGGCGGGCACGCTCAGTTATGCGCAGTTGCATGCCCGCGTCGAACGGATCGCCGCCGCCCTCCACGCGCGCGGCATCGGCCAAGGCCGGCGCGTGGCCTTGCGCCTGCCGTCCGGACTGAGCGCGCTGCTCGCCCTGCTGGGCGTGATACGCGCCGGAGCCGCCAGCCTGCCGCTCGATCCGGCCGCGCCGGCCGCGCGCCAGCAGGCGATCCTCGCGCAGGCGCGACCAGGGCTGCTGATCCACGATGGCTCGGGGCCGTCCGACTGGGACGGCTGCCCTGCGCTCGGTCTCGACGCATTGCTCGACGAGGGCGCCGCGCTCGAGGCCGCGCCGCGCGAGCCGATCGCCCCCGGGCAGCTCGCCTATACGCTGTTTACTTCGGGATCGACCGGCCAGCCGAAAGGCGTCGACGTCGGCCATCGGGCGATCGCGCTCCGGATCCAGGCCCTGCGTCAAGCCTATGGCCTGCACGCGGGCGACCGCGTCCTGCAGTTCGCCTCGCCCGTCTTCGACGTGTCGCTCGAGGAAATGCTCACGACCCTGCATGCCGGCGCCTGCCTGCTGCTGATCGACCGCAAGGCCTGGCCGACCTTCGCGGCCTTCGGCACGCTGCTGGAAGCGCAGCGCGCGACCGTGCTGAATCTACCCGCCTCCTTCTGGCGCGAGTGGGTGCGCGCGCTGCGCGACGGCGAAGCGCGCCTGCCCGCGCACTTGCGGCTGGTCGTGACCGGCAGCGAGTCGGTGCCGCTGGAGGCCGTGCGCGACTGGCGCGCGCTCGTGCACGGCCGCGTGGCCCTGCTGAACGCCTACGGCCTGACCGAGAGCGTTATCACGTCGGTGGTCTACGCGATCCCCGCCGCAGCCACGGACGGCGAGCGCGAGGTGCCGATCGGCAAGCCGCTGCCCGGCGCGCGCGCCTATGTCCTCGACGAGGCGCTGCGGCCGGTTCCGCCGTTCGGCCGCGGCCAGCTCTGGCTCGGCGGCGACTCGCTGGCCGACGGATACCCGGGCCGCCCCGATCTGACCGCCGAGGCGTTCTTGCCCGACCCGTTCTCGGCCCGGCCGGGTGCACGCATGTACCGCACCGGCGACCTGGTACGCCGCGACGCCCAGGGCTCGCTCGTCTACCTGGGCCGCGCCGATCGGCAGATCAAGCTGCGCGGCATACGCATCGACCTGACCGAGATCGAGGCACTCCTGAATGCGCAGGCCGGTATCCGCGAAGCGGCGGTACGCGTCGCGACGGCTGGCGATCCGGTACGCATCGAGGCCTTCGTCGTGGTCGACGCGGCGGCCGGCGCCGAGCCCAGTCCCCAGGCAATCCAGCGCCGGCTGCGCGCGAGCATGCCGGCCCATCTGGTGCCGCAGGCGATCGCGGTGGTGCCGGCCCTGCCGAAGACTGCCGGCGACAAGCTCGACCGGCAGCGGCTGGCGAGCATGCCGAGCCCGGCGGACGGGGGCGCGCCCGGCTGCGCCGCCGTCGACGCGGGAGCGGCGCACGCGCTGCTCGCGGCGCTGCGCGAGGTGCTCGACACCGGCCCGATCGGCCTCGACGACAATTACTTCTCGTTGGGCGGCGATTCGATCCTGGTGCTGCGGGTGGTCGCGCGCCTGAATCGGGCTGGCTGGCAAGTCGATCCGCAGGCCTTCTTCTCCTGCCCCACGCTCGCCGAACTGGCCGCCTGCTTGGTGCCGCTCGCCGCCGGCAGCCGCGACGAGGCGCCCGCCTCCTTTCCGCTGACGCCTTATCAGCGACGTGTGCTGCAACGCGAGACGCCCCAGCACTGGAACCGCGCCCTGCTGGTGCAAACACCGCAGGCACTCGATCCGGAAGCGCTGCGCGACGCCTTGCGCGCGCTGCTCGAGCTCCATCCCGGCCTGCGCTGCCGCATCGACCCCGACACGCGCAGCGCCCACGTGACAGCCCTGGAGGACTGCGACCTGGCGCGCTGCTTCGGCAGCCATGACCTGCAGCAGCTGGACGCCAGCGCCGCGGCAAGCTTCATCGCCGAGCACAGCACCGCGCTGCAGGCCGGGTTCCGCTTCGAACAAGGCCCCTTGCTGCGCATCGCCCACTACCGGCTCGCCGAGCGCGGCGACCGGCTGCTGCTGCTGGCGCACGGGCTGATCGCCGACAGCCACGCCTGGAGCGTGCTGCTCGACGACTACACACGGGCCTATGGGCAGCGCGCGGCCGGCAGCCGGATCACGCTGGCCGCCACGCCGTGCACGGCGCTCGCAGCGAGCCTGCGCGAACTCGACGCAAAGCTGGAAGCGGCGCGGCGCGACGGCGCGGTGGACGCCTATTTCGCCACGCTCTCCTCCAACCTCCCGCTGCCGCGCGAGCGCCACGGCCTCAATCTCGAGTCGAGCCAGCGGGTGGTGCGCGAGCGCCTGAGCGGCGCTGCCGCGCGCCTGCTGCTTCGGGCCGTACCGCGGCAGCTGGGGGTGAAGGCCGCTACCGTGGTGCTGGCCAGCGCGGCCCGGGCGCTGACCGGCTGGGCCGGCGGCGCGGTATGCGCCGACGTGGGCCACCACGGCCGCGACTGGTTCGGGGCCGACCTGCCGCTGGAGCGTTGCATCGGCTGCTTCGTCTGCGACCTGCCGGTGCGGCTGCCGCACCAGTCCGGCACGCTCGACGAGGCGGCCCTGCGGGTCTGGCAAACGCGTTTCGACGCGATTCCGCTGGCCGCGCTAGGCGGCGACGGGCTGACCATGCCGGCGCACGCGAAGGCCGATGCCTGGCAACGCACCATTCGGCCCGAGGTCAGCCTCGACTTCGTCTCCGCCACCGCTGGCCGAGCCACCTCGCAATTCTCGGCCGCGCCGGAGGCGATCGGTCCCGAACGCTGCGCCACGGACACGCGCTCACACCTGCTGAACCTGGTCTGCGTCGTCGGCGAGGCAGAGATCACCTTCGAGTGCCGCTACAGCAATGCGATCCATACCCCCGAGACCGCCGCGCGGCTGCTGCGCGCCTGGCACGACCAGGTCGGCGAGGTGCTGGCACGCGTGGCCAACGACTCCCCCAGCCTTATCGAACACGATCATGACTGACACCAGCCCGATCTATCTGAAACCGAACGTCGTCTTCGAACCGCTGATCAACCAGTGGTACGCCTGGACCTTCTTGCTGCAGCCGGCCACCTGCGCGCTGGTCACGAAGCAGGTCCATCTGCGCATCATGGAGTCCTTTGTGCGCGCCCCCGAGGTGCACCGCCGCTCCGCGAAGAAAATGGCAGGCGGCCGCTTCCTCGACGCCGGCAAGGAGCAGGTGCCGGCCGTCGAAGCCCTGATCCGCGCCACGCGCGACGGCGCGGCACCTCTGCTGGCGCTCGCCGACGCCCTGCAGGAACTGGACGAACTCGTCGCCGCCGACGCAGCGGGCGACACGCTCACGCCGCTTTACGAGCGCGTGCCGGCTGCGCTCAAGGGCATGGTCGAGCTCGGCTACGACCTGCGCGGACGCGCCTCCTACCGCCTGTTCGAGCGCCTGCTCTACGACAGCGTCGACTATCTGGAGCCCTTGCAGAGCATGAACGGCTTTCTCGCCACCAGCGGCGAGCGCAGCTTCATGCTCAGCACACCGCGCCTGCCCGGTGAGGGCATGGTGCAGATCCGCCTGCCGTTCCGCGATCCGCTCTACGACGAGCTGTTCGCCGCGCGCCGCCATGGCGCCGACCCGCACCTCATCGATCGGCTGCTCGCCCACACCGATGGCGGCGAGCCGTGCCGGGCGACGCTGGCCTCCTGGTTCACCGACACGGCGCCGGCCAGCCGTGCACCGTCGGCCCCGAACGCGCTGCGCGTGCGCTACTTCAACCACGCCACGGTGCTGGTGGAGACCGGCGAATTCACGTTGATGACCGATCCGATCGTCGGCTATCCGCTCGGCGAGAGCGCCGATCCCTTCACCTTCGCGGACCTGCCCGAGCACATCGACTACGTGCTGCTGACGCACAATCACCAGGATCACATCGTGCTCGAGAGCCTGCTGCAGCTGCGCCACAAGATCGGCACGCTGATCGTGCCGCGCAGCCACGGCGGATTCCTGCAGGATCCCTCGATCAAGCTCGCGCTCGAGTCCTGCGGCTTCGAGCGCGTGATCGAAGTGGGCGAGATGGACAGCGTGGCGGTGCCGGGCGGCGAAATCGTGGCGCTGCCCTTCCTCGGCGAGCACGGCGACCTGCATATCGCCGCGAAGGCCGCGTTCGCCTTGAAGCTCGGCGAGCGCAGCATGTTGTTCGCAGCCGATTCGAACAATCTGCAGCCGGAGATGTACCAGCGCATCGCACGCCGCATCGGCCGCATCGACACGCTGTTCATCGGCATGGAGTGCGCCGGCGCGCCGATGTCCTGGCTCTACGGTGCGCTGCTGAACCAGCCGCTGGCCTATCGCTTCGACCAGAACCGGCGGCTCAACGGCTCGGACTGCGAGCGCGCCTGGCCGCTGGTCGAGCACTTCGCGCCGCGCCAGGTGTTCGTCTACGCCATGGGCGCCGAGCCCTGGCTGAAGTTCATCTCGAGTATCGAGTACGACGCCGATGCGCTGCCGATCGTCGAATCGGACAAGCTGATCGCGCGCTGTCGCGAGCGCGACATCGAGTCGGAACGCCTTTATCTGAAAAAAGACATCATCCTCTGAGCCCGCATCGCCACCCGGCGAATCCGTATTTGCGACACAGGAAACCTCCCTTGAGATCAGATCACCCTCCTCCTCGCGCCGCCCGTTCCGGGCGCTACCTGCTTGCCGCACTGGCGCTGCTCCTGCTCGCGGCGGGCGGCGTGCTGTATTGGCTGCTGCCCGCCGCAACCGGCTACGCCTCGCACTACCTCTGCGTGCGCGTGCTCGCCGGCGGCGAGGCCGACCCGCAGACGGTGTTCGAACGCGAAGTCAAGCCGATCAACCCGCTGTTCCGCTTGGTCACCTACCGCATCGACCGCGACACCGCGACGGCCAGCGCGGCCGGCCTCGGCCTGCTGCGCAAGACCGTGGCCCTCTACCGCCCCGGCCTGGGCTGCACCGTGAGCCCCGCCACCGATCTCGACGCCTTGCGCGCGCAAGGCCAGGGCCTCGGCCTGCCCGCTGCAAGCGATCCCGAAACGCCTGGCGCGGCCGAACCGCCTGCCCTGGCAAAGGTGCTGGACCGGGCGCTCGCCGAACCGGGGCCGAAGTCCTTACGCAACACCTTGGCCGTGGTGGTGCGCCAGCACGGGGCGATCGTCGGAGAGCGCTACGCGCCGGGCGTCGGCACCGAAACCCCGCTGCTCGGCTGGTCCATGACGAAGACCGTGACCGGCCTGCTGGCCGGCACGCTGGTGGCGGACGGCAAGCTCTCGCTGGACCAAACGGACCTGATGCCGGAATGGTCGGCCCCCGACGATCCGCGCCGCTCGATCCAGCTACGCAACCTGCTGCAATGGAACAGCGGCCTGGATTATCACGAGGGTTATCTGCCCGGCTCGGACACCACGACGATGCTCTACCAGAGCGCCGACATGGCGCACTTCGTGGCCAGCCGCCCGCTCGCGCAACCGCCGGGGCACCAAGTCGACTACCAAAGTGGCGGCAGCGTGCTGGTGGCGAACATCGCCGCGCGCGCCCTATCATCGCGGCCGCTAGCCATCGTGCCGTTCGCGCGCGCGCGCTTGTTCGCGCCGCTCGGGATTCATACCGCGATGCTCGAGCCCGATGCGGCCGGCACCCTGGTCGGCGGCAGCTACATGCTCGCGTCGGCCCGCGACTGGTCGAAGATCGGCCAGCTGATTCTTCAGCATGGCGAATGGCGGGGCCGGCGCATCGTCGACGCGGACTGGATCCGCTTTATGTCCACGCCACAGACCGCGCTCGGCGACAGCCAGCACGGCGCGCATCTGTGGCTCAATGCGGGCCTCGCCGGAGAACGTCGCTTCCCTTCGCTGCCCGAGGACCTGACGATGCTCGACGGCTTCAATTATCAACTGGTGGTGATCGTGCCGTCATGCCAAGCGGTGATCACCAGGCTCGGCGCGACGGTCGATCGAAGCTGGAATACCGAGACCTTCGTCCACGACGTGATGGCGAGCCTGCCCGGGTGCACGCCGCCGCTCAAAACGGCCATGAGGTAAGTAGCGATGCGATCCTTGCAAATACGTGCCGCCAACCCGGCCGACCTGCCCGCCCTGCGCGAGCTGTTCCTGCACACTCGCCGCGAGACCTTCGTCTGGCAAGCCGCCGAGGCCTTCGCGCTGGACGACTTCGACGCCCAGACCCGCGACGAACTTCTGCTGCTGGCCGAGGACGAAACCGGCAGGCTGCTGGGCTTCGTCTCGGTCTGGGAGCCCACCGACTTCATCCACCACCTGTTCGTCGCCGCCGGCCACCTGCGTAACGGCGTCGGCCGTGCCCTGCTCAATGCGCTGCCAGGCTGGCCGGGCAGGCGCTATCAGCTCAAGTGCCTGAGCCGCAACCACGCCGCGCTGGCCTTTTATCGCGCCTGCGGATTCAGCGAGGCGGGCTCGGGCAGCGGCCCGGAGGGCGATTACTTGCTGCTCGAATCCGGCGGCAAGGTAACGCCATGAACGTGCACCTGCGCTACTGCCTCCAGCAGGCCATGCTGTGGGGCGCCTTTGGCCTGGTGTTGCCGGTCGTCACGCTGTTCCTGCTGCGCAGCCGGTTCAGCCTGTTCGAAATCGGGCTGTACGCCGCGCTGTTCAGCCTCTCGACCATCGCTTGCGAGCTGCCGTTCGGCGCGCTTGCCGACCGCGTGGGGCGGATCCGCACCTACCGCGCCTCGCTGATGATGAACTGCGTGGGCTGCCTGCTGATGCTGGCCTTCAGCCAAAAGCCGATGCTGTATCTGGCCGCCGCGAGCTTCGGCGTTGCTCGCGCGATGAGCTCGGGCACCATCGACGCGTGGTATGTCGAACTGCTGCGCAACAGCGGCGACACGCGCGGCGTGCCCTACCGCCTCGGCTTCGCCGAACTGGCGGGCGCGCTGGGCCTGGCCGGCATGTCCCTGATCGGCGGCATGCTGCCGGACTGGATCGGCGTGCTGCTGTTCGACAACCCGTATCGCGTGGGCCTGGCCTTCGCGGGCACGCTGTTCCTGGCGCTGGTCGCCGTCACGCCCCGCTTCTTTCCCGAGCCGGAGCATCGACCGCTCTCGGTCGAGCCGCCTTCGGCCCGGCCGCGACGGCTGCTCGCCGATCTGCGCGAGCTGGTCGTGTTCGCCGCGAAGCGGGGCGCGGTGCGGCCGCTGATCCTGCTCTGCATGCTGTTGGGCGGGGTCGTTTCGGTGCTGGAGAGCTACTGGCCGGTGGTGCTGAAAACACTGGTGCCCGAGCACGGCACGACCTGGGCCTTCGGCCTGTTCCTGACCTTGATGCTGGTGATCAAGGGCGCGGGAGGCTGGGCCGCCTATCGCGTGATGCAGTGGTGCGAGCGAAGGCCTGGGCTGGCTATCACCCTGCCGTTCGCGGGGCTGGCGGCCAGCCTCGTGCTGACGCGCTGGATCGGCCATGTCGCCACGCTCGGCCTCCTGCTCGCGGCGGCCTCTCTGTGCCTGGGCATCGCGGGCGTGGTGGTCAATGCGGTGATGCACCATCGCACCCCCGACAGCCTGCGCTCGCGCGCGCTGTCCTTCTTCTCGCTGGTGTTTCAACTGGGCAGCATGATCGCCTCGATCCTGCTCGGCTATCTGATCGGGCAGTGGGGCGTCCTGCCGGTCTGGAGCGCCGTGGGCCTGGTCATTGCACTGGCCACCGCCTACAGCCTTTCGATCGGCAACTGGTCGACCGAGCCCGCCAGCGATATCGCCGCGCAAAGGCTATTGACCGCCGCGCCGTCCCCATCCTTTCACCAGTCACATCCAGGAGAACCGGAGTGAATCAGGAAATCGAAATTCCCATTCGCGATACGCTCGACGCACTCGAGGCCGAATACGGCAAGCCGGCGCTGGCGCGCGTGTTCGAATTCGTGGGAATCAACACCGGACAGCTTGCGCTGCCCGAACTGCCGCCCTACCAGCGGCCCCAACTGTTCTATTTCCCCGGCCTCGACGGTAAGCCCTGGTACGAGGCGAGCGATTACGAAGAACTGCGGGCCTTCACCTCGATCCTCGAGGCCGAGATCGACATGCTGCGCGACGAGTATCTCGCCCAGGTGAGGCCCTCGATGCTGCTTCCATACGAGGAGCAGGTTGCCGGCCGATTCGATCATATCGGCCGGGCCGATTGGGGGACCTTCGATTTCCGGCGCAAGAGCCAACGCGAGGTCGAGGAAAACTGCCGGCGCTGCCCAGGCACCGCCGCCCTCATGCATCGGGTGGAGACCTACCTCAATCCGGGTGGTGCGTTCATCTTCTCGGTGATCCAGGGCGGCACGAAAATCCCGCCGCATTCCGATTCAACCAACATCAAGCTGACCTGCCAGCTTCCGCTGCTGGTACCGCCTGGCTCGCGGCTCCGAGTCGGTGCCGAGACCCGCGGCTGGCCCGAAGGGCGCGCGATCCTGTTCGACGATACCTTCGAGCACGAGAGCTGGAACGACAGCGATCAGCCGCGCGTCTGCCTGCTCGTCGATATCTGGCACCCCGGGCTGACGCAGGCCGAGCGGGCCGCCATCACACGCCTGCATGCGGTAATCGCGCAACACGCCGGCCCGGCGTTCACGCCGCCCTGGGCAACGGGCGTCGCACCCGCGCGAAGCTAGTCGGCGCGAGCGGGAACGCCTGCCGCGCGAGCGCCGCGGCAGGCGGCGCGCTGGCCGCCCGCCACTTCGGCGTGGGCGATTTCTCGGCCTCGAACGGCGCGCACAAGGTCGGATCGGCTGCCCGCATCGGGCCAGGCGCCGATGCTGGAGCCCCCTCCGGTACTGACGCGCGCATCGGTCTGGCAGGCCGCCGCGACGGGCAGGCACGGCGCGGGCAGCCGGCTCGCGGCCGTGTCGCCGGGCCGCAAGCGCATCGATTCCGGCAAGCTCTGGGCACGGTCGAGCGGAAACCGATGCCGGCGGCCACGTGAAATACTCAGTCGGAGCATGGGCCGCGATTGCGCGAGTGCCGCTGCGGCGGCATGAAAACCGCGGCGCTCGCCAATCGAGCAATCAAGCCGGCGCCCCACCAGAAACCATTCCGTCATTTCGTTACCGAATTCCAAATCCGCGAATCACGCCGCTTCACCGGAACCGCTTTCCATTGCCTTGCAACCGTGATGCGTTGCATCAAAAACCACCGCCACCGGCCATCGTCCTGCCCATGCGGTCCCGCCGCGATCGGTCGTCCCAGCCGCTAAATCGCCGCGCTCCCGTCGCTGCGGCCAACCCTTTCCCGGCGCCGCCTTGCCAGGCAAGGCCGGCGCCGCCGCGTGCCGTGGCCGCCGTCCGACGCGGCGCCTGGCTGTCGAACGTCATTTCATTTACTTAATATCAAAACATCGCATTGAGGCAGCATGAGATGCATAGCCTGATATGCATCGAAACATATTCGGCCAGCACCAATCCAAAGCATTATTTCCGATATCCTTTGTTTTAATAAAAAATATCGAACCCTTAAATTATCGATGGATTTTATAAAATCCCCATGCTATTTTTTTCACCATCCTCAATAACAAGAGGATGCCGAAACAAAATGATAGCCATTTCTAACCACTTAATATGGGGCACATCATGTCGGAATTCCACCCGTTCAATCACGCCGGCACCTTCTCGATCGGCACGCCGAATCTGGCCGGCGGCCGGCGGCTGCAAGTGTTTCTCTCGGTGCCGCAAGGGACCAACAGCGTGTCCGGCTACGGCACGCTGACGCAGGCGACCAATCCGCCGCTGCACATCGAATCCGCATTCCATGGCTCCGTATATTCGCTGGGCCTGGCCAGCGGCCAGCAGGTCTACGCATTGCAGGGCACGGCCGTGCCGGCGATCCCGGGCGCGCCGCACGTGACGGAACTGGTGATCACGCTCGACAGCACCTGGAGCAAGACCGGCAAGGCTGCCTACAAGTACGTGGTCGGCAGCCAGTTCGAGGAAGCCACGGACCAGCCCGTCACGGTCCAGTGGCTGCTGCAGAACGGCGAGCGCGCGGCCTGAGGCAGCGTCGTCACGCCGGCGTGACGGCCGGCTGATTGGGCCGTCGCGGCATGAGGAAACACTCGCCCGATCCCTCGGATCGGGCGAGTGTCGTCGATTGCCGGCGCCGGCCGGGCGCCGACAGGTTACAGGTCCGCGAGGAGGTCGTTCAGCTCGGTGGCCAGCGACGCGTCGCCGGCGGCCGGCACGCGCAGCGCCTCGACCGCCTCCGCCAGCGCCTCCAGCGACGGATTGCGCATCAGCTCGACGAGCGCGACGTCCACGCCGAGGCTGGCGCGAATCGACGATTGGACCTGCATCGCGGCGAGCGAATGGCCGCCGAGTTCGAAGAAGCGATCGCTGCGCCGCACCGGCCCGACGCCGAGCACGCGCGACCAGATACCGGCCAGCGCGATCTCGGTGTCGCCGCGCGGCGGCGCCCCCGCCGCGCCGCCGGCCTCGTCGCTCGCCTGCCCCGCCGGCTCCGGCAGCGCGGCGCGATCGATCTTGCCGTTCGGGTTCAGCGGCAGCGCGTCGAGCACCACCACCGCGGCCGGCACCATGTAGTCGGGCAGCCGCGCGGCCAGCGCGGCACGCAGCGCCGCGCCCTCCACCTGCACGCCCGCGGCCCGCGCCACATAGGCCAGCACGCGCAGCCCGCTCGGGCCGTGGCGCGTGATCACGGCCGCCTCGCGCACCCGCGCGTCCTCCAGCAGCACCGCCTCGATCTCGCCGAGTTCGATCCGGAAGCCGCGGATCTTCACCTGGTGATCGGCGCGGCCCAGGTAGGCGAGCGTGCCGTCCTCATGCCAGCGGACCATGTCGCCGGTGCGATAGAGCCGCGCGCCGGGCAGCGCCGAGAACGGATCGGCCACGAAGCGCTCGGCCGTCAGCGCGGGGCGATCGTGGTAGCCGCGCGCGAGCAGCGGCCCGCCGATGCCGAGCTCGCCGGCCGCGCCGAGCGGCGCGAGATTGCCCTGGGCGTCGAGCACCACGAGCGTGCGGCCCGGCAGCGGCCCGCCGAGCGGAATCTGCGCCGGCACGTCCGCGTCCGAGGCCGTCAGCGCGCCGCAATCGAACAGCGTGGCCGTGACGGTCGCCTCGCTCGGCCCGTAGGTATTGGCCAGCGCCACGCCGTCCAGCCCCGCCGCGCGCCAGGCGCGCACCCCGTCGGCCGGCATCGCCTCGCCGCCCGCGTGGACGCGGCGCAGCGTGGCCAGCGCGGCGCGCGTCTCGGGCCGCGCCGCGAAATCCTGCGCCAGCGCGTTCCAGTAGGCCGTGGTCAGGTCGGCCACGGTGATCCGTTCGCGTTGCACCTCGGCCGCGAAGCGCTCGGTGCTCCACAGCTCGGGGCCGCGCACGATCAGCGTGGCGCCGGCGGCGAGCGTCGGGAAGACCTGCTCGACGAAACCGTCGAAGTTGAAGGTCGAGAACTGCAGCACGCGGTCCGTCTCGCCCAGGCCGAACATCGCGATCGACACCTCGGTGTGGCGCGCCAGCGCGTCGTGCGTGATGCCGACGCCCTTCGGCCGCCCGGTGGAGCCCGAGGTGTAGATCAGGTAGGCGAGATGGCCCGCCTCCACCGCGTCGGGCGGTGCCGTGTCGGCATAGCCCCCGGCTTCGGCAAGCAGCTCGGCGATGTCGAGGGTGGCCACCGGCATCCGCTCGCGGTCGGCGGCGCGCGCCGCTTCGGTCAGCGCGAGCACGATGCCGCTGTCCTCGATCATCATCGTCAGGCGCTCGGCCGGATACGACGGATCGAGCGGCACGTAGGCGCCGCCCGCCTTCAGCACGCCGAGGATCGCGACGATCATGCCGAGCGAACGCTCGATCGCGATGCCCACGCGCAGGTCGGGCCCCACGCCGGCCGCGCGCAGCGCCTGGGCGACGCGGTTGGCGCGCGCCTCGAGCGTGCCGTAGTCGAGCCAGACGCCGTCGTGGACGAGCGCGACCGCCTCGGGCCGGCGCGCGGCCTGCGCGGCGATCCGGCGATGCACGGGCGGCAGCGCGCCGGCCTCGGCGCCGCGCCCCCATTGCGCGAGTTGCGCGCGCTCGGCGGCCGGCAGCGGATCGAGCGCGCCGAGCCGTGCCTGCGGATCGGCCGCGAACGCGTCGAGCAGCGCGCCCAGCTGTGCGGCCAGCCGCTCGACCTGCGCCTGCGCGAACCGCTCGCTCGCGAAGGCGAACTCGATGTCGAGCAGGTCGGCCTGGCCGGCGGCGGCCGCGCGTGACGGCCGGCCCTGCGTGACCGACAGCGTCAGCGCATAGCTGGTGCGGTCCTCGTTGCGCAGCCCCGAGAAGCGCAGGCCGTGCGGCGCGGCGTCGGCGAGGATCGCGTCGACCGGGTAGTTCTCGAACACCACCAGCGTGTCGAACAGCGGCTGGCCGCCGTCGATGCCGGCGTGCCGCTGGATTTCCACGAGCGGCAGGTGCGCGTGCTCGCGTGCGGCCACGCCGTCGCGCTGCACGGCGGCGAGCCAGTCGCTCACGCGCATCGACGGCGAGGGGGCGCCGATCACCGGAATCGTGTTGATGAACAGGCCCAGCATCTGCTCGGCGCCCGGCAGCGCCTCGGGACGGCCCGCCACGGTCGCGCCGCAGCTCACGCTGCGCTGGCCGGTGTAGCGCTGCAGCAGCAGCAGCCAGGCGGCCTGCACCAGCGTGCTGGGCGTGACGCGCTGCGCCTTCGCGAATGCAGCGAGCCGCGCGCTGCGCGCGGCGTCGCAAACCAGCCGCACGATGCCGTGGGACGCCGCCGCGCTGCCGGCGGCCGGCACCGGCAGCGCGGCGGCCAGCAGCGTGGGGCCGTCGAGGCGCGCGGCCTGCTCGCGCCACCAGGCCTCGCTCGGCTCGCGCGGCTGCGCGGCGAGCCAGCCGATGAAGCGGCGATAGCGCGGCGGCGTGCCGGCGGGCGGCGTGCCGCCGTAGGTCGCCAGCACCTCGGCCAGCAGTTGCGCGGCGCTCCAGCCGTCGAGCAGCGCGTGATGGAAGGTCCAGACCACGTGATGGCGGGCCGGTCCGGTACGCAGCAGCGCCACGCGCCAGAGCGGCGGGCACGCCAGGTCGAAGCCGCGCGCCAGATCCTCGGCCGCGAAGCGGTCGAGGCGCGCGTCCAGGCCGTCGGGCCCGCCGTCGCGCCAGTCGGCCAGCAGCAACGGCGTGGCGACGCCGCGCTTCACCCACTGGCGCGGCATGTCGTCGAACGACAGGAAGCCGGTGCGCAGGATCTCGTGGCGGGCCGCGGCGGCCGCCCAGGCGGCTTCGAAACGCGCCGCGTCGAGCCCGTCCACGTCCACGCGCAGCTGGTTGACGTAGGCGCCCGGCTGCGCGCCGAGCAGGCTGTGGAAGACGATGCCGGCCTGCATCGGCGCGAGCGGATAGAGATCGACCAGTTCGGCCGGCGCCACCGGCAGCGCGTCGAGGCGGCCCTGATCGATCGCCGCGAGCGGCACATCGGACGGCGTGAGGCCGGCCGCGCCGCTGGTGCAGTGCTCGAGCAGCGCGGCCAGCTCGGCGCGCAGGCCGGCCGCCAGCGCCTCGAGCGTGGCCGCGTCGTAGCGGTCGCCGCGCGGATGGCGGAACGTGACCAGCAGTTCGCCGTCGCGAATCTGCGCGGCGATGTCGAGTGCATGGGTGGGCGCGTTGACCGCGGCCACCGGCCGCCCGCCCGGCTCGGCCGCGAGCCGCCAGGCGCCGCCGCGCGCGTGGCCGTCGCCGGCCGCGCCGAGCGAGGCGTCGAGCTGGCCGAGATAGTTGAACAGCACGTCCGCGTCGCCGATCGACGCGAGCGCCGCGCGCTGCGCCGCGTCGCCCGCATGGCGCAGCATGCCGAAGCTGGTGCCGCCGTGCGGCGCCTGGCGGCGCGCTTCCTTCACGCGCTTGATCGCCGCGCCGAGTTCGCCGGTGGGCGCGAGCGCCATCGGATAGAGGCTGGTGAACCAGCCCACCGTGCGGCTCAGGTCGGCCTCGCCGATGGGCGCGTCGCGGCCGTGGCCCTCGACGTCGATGCGCAGCGTCTCGCGGCCCGCGAACCGGCACAGCACGCGGCCCGTGGCCACCAGCAGCAGGTCCGCGAGCGTGGTGCGGTACGCCGCGCAGGCCGGCTGCAGCAGACGGCGGGTGGTCTCGGCATCGAGCCTGACCGACGCCGGGCCGGCGCCTGCCCGCGCGGGCGCCGCCGGGTTCGCGGCGGGCGCCGGCAGCCGGCCGTCGATCTCGGCGAGCGCGCGCCAGTAGCCGAGGCTCGCGACGATCTCGGGGCGTCGTGCCGCTTCGTGCAGGCGGCGCGCGAACAGCGGATACGACAGCGTGGGCGCCGGCAGCGCCACCGCCTCGCCCGCCTCCAGCTGGCGGTAGGCGCGCTGCAGGTCGTCGAGCAGGATGCGCCACGACACGGTATCGACGGCCAGATGGTGGATCGCGATCGCGAGGCGCCAGCTGCCGTCCGCCACGCCGATCAGGAGCGCGCGCAGCAGCGGTCCCGCGCCGATGTCGAGCGCGCCCTGAATCGTGTCGCAGGCCGCATCGATGCCGGCGGCCGGCACCTCCGTCACGGTCGCGACCAGGGCCGCCTGCCCCCGCTGCGGCGCGGCGAGGAACTGGCGCCAGCCGGTGGCTGCGTCGTGCGCGAAGCGCAGGCGCAGCGCCGGATGCGCGGCCACCACGGCGCGCAGCGCCTGCTCCAGGCGCCCGGCCTCGGGTGCCGCGTCGAGATGCAGCAGCACCGACTGGTTCCAGTGATTGCGGTTCGCGAGCGGCTTGGACAGGAACCACGCCTGCACCGGCACGAGCGGCACCGCGGCGCCGTCGGCGAGCGCGGCGGCTTCCGCAGCGGCCGTGTCGGCGGCGCCGGCGTCGGCAGAGGCGAGCGGCTCGGCCGCCGCCGCGAGCTCGGCGATCGTCGCATGCTCGAAGACCTGCCGTGCCTGCAGCCGATAACCGGCCTGCCGCGCCCGCGCGACGATCTGCAAGGCCAGGATCGAATCGCCGCCGAGGTCGAAGAAATCGTCATGGCGGCTCACGCGCGGCACGCGCAGCAGCGTGGCCCAGATCGCGGCGAGGTCGGCTTCGACGCCCTCGCGCGGGGCCTCGTGCTGCGCGTCCTCGGCGGCTGCCGGCTCCGGCGCCGGCAGCGCACGCCGGTCCACCTTGCCGTTCGGACTCAGCGGCAGCGCGGCCAGCACCACGATGCGCCACGGCACCATGTAGTCCGGCAGGCGTGCCGCCAGCGCCGCGCGCAGCCGCCCCGGGTCCAGCCCCTCGCCCGCCTCGCCCGTCACATAGCCGACCAGCCGCCCGTCCCGCGCCACCACCACCGCCTCGCGCACCGCCGCCAGCGCCGTCAGCGCCGACTCGATCTCGCCCAACTCGATGCGCAGCCCGCGGATCTTCACCTGGTGATCGACGCGCCCCAGATAGTCGAGCACGCCGTCCGCACGCCAGCGTGCGAGGTCGCCCGTGCGGTAGAGCCGCGCGCCCGGCGCCGTCGCGAACGGGTCCGGCACGAAGCGCTCGGCCGTCAGGTCCGCACGCCCCAGATAACCGCGCGCCAGGCCCGCCCCGCCCAGGTACAGCTCGCCCGGCACGCCCGGCGGCACCGGATTGAGCCGCGCATCGAGCACCCAGGTCTGCGTCGCCGCGATCGGCCGGCCGATCGGCACCGCCCGTCCCGCCTCGTCCACGCAGCGCCACGC
Organism: Burkholderia glumae LMG 2196 = ATCC 33617; assembly: GCF_000960995.1. Lineage (NCBI taxonomy): Bacteria > Pseudomonadati > Pseudomonadota > Betaproteobacteria > Burkholderiales > Burkholderiaceae > Burkholderia > Burkholderia glumae. The sequence continues at coordinate 1,967,838 of NZ_CP009434.1, forward strand.
GCTCACGTCGATCGCCGCCTCGGTCGGTCCGTACAGGTTGAACAGGTCCACGCCCGGCAGCACGTTCGCCACCCGTTCGCGCAGGTCCGCCGGCAGCGCCTCGCCGCTGCACACGATCCGCTTCAGCGTCGCGCCGCACGCGCCCGCCTGCGCCTCGCTCGCCACGAACGCCTGCAGCATCGACGGCACGAAGTGCAGCGTCGTCACCCGATGCGCCACGATCGTCTGCGCCAGCTCCGCCGGATCGCGATGCGCGCCCGGCGCCGCGATCGCCAGCCGCGCGCCCACCATCAGCGGCCAGAAAAACTCCCACACCGATACGTCGAAGCTGAACGGCGTCTTCTGCAGCACCGTCTCGCCGCGCCGCAGGCCGTATTCGCGCTGCATCCAGACGAGCCGGTTCGACAGGCCGTCGTGGCGGTTGCCGACGCCCTTCGGGCGCCCCGTCGAGCCCGAGGTGAAGATCACGTAGGCCAGATTCGCGCCGTCGAGCGCCACGCCGGGATTGTCCGCCGGCAGCGCCGAGCCGTCCGACAGATCGAGCGTGTCGAGATCGACCCGCTCGACGCCCTCGCGCGCCGGCAGGCCGATATCGCGCTGCGCCAGCAGCAGCCCGAGGCCGCTGTCGTCGATCATCGCCGCCAGGCGCTCGGCCGGGTACGACGGATCGAGCGGCACGTAGGCCGCCCCCGCCTTCATGATCGCGTACAGCGCGATCACGAGTTCCAGCGAGCGCTCGGCCGACACGCCGACGCGCGACTCCACGCCGATGCCGCGGGCGCGCAGCCAATGCGCGAGGCGATTCGCCCGCGCGTTCAGTTCGCCATAGCGCAAGGCCGCATCGCCGAACACCAGCGCTTCGTCGCCGGGATGCGCCGCCGCATGACGCTCGAATGCCCGGAACACCGGCTCGAGCTCGCCGTAGCAGGTGGGATTGCGGCTCCAGGCGTCCAGCGTCGCGCGCTCGGCCTCGTCGGCCAGCGCGAGATCGGCGATGCGCGCATGCGCATCGCCCTGCGCGATCGCCTCGACGCAGCGCTGGTAGTGTGCGGCCAGACGCGCGATGGTCGCCGGCGCGAACAGTTCGCGCGCGTAGCTGAATTCGAGCGTCAGCGTGCCGTCCGCCTCCTCCTGCGTGTTCAGCATCAGCTCGAACTGCGCCATCGTGGCCGGCAGCCGATGCGGTTCGATCGTCAGCCCGGGCAGGCCGTCGAGCACGCGCCAGTCGCGCCGCTGGTGGTTGAACATCACCTGGAACAGCGGTGCGTGGCTGAGGCTGCGCTCGGGGCGCAGCGCCTCGACCAGCAGGTCGAAGGGCAGATCCTGATGCGCCTGCGCGCCGAGCGTCGCCTCGCGCAGCCGTTCGAGCAGCGTGTGCGGCGTGTCGCTGCCGTCGAAGCAGGCGCGCATCACCTGCGTATTGACGAAGAAGCCGATCAGCCGCTCGGTCTCCACGCGATGGCGGTTCGCCACCGGCACGCCGACGCGGATGTCGTCCTGCCCCGTATAGCGATGCAGCAGCGCCTGGAACGCCGCGAGCAGCACCATGAACGGCGTGGCCGAGCGGCGCTGCGCGCAGGCCCTGACCGCCTGCGCCAGCGAGGCCGGCAAGGCCAGCCGATGACGTGCCGCCGTGTATTCGCCATGGGCATGGCGCGTACCGTCCATCGGCAGCGCCAGCACCGGATGCGCCTCGCCGAGCGCGGCCTTCCAGTAGCCGAGCTGGCGCTCGCGCTCGCCGGCCTCGAGCCAGTCGCGCTGCCAAGCCGCGTAATCGGCGTATTGAATCGGCAGCTCGGCCAGCGCCGCCGCTTCGCCGAGCACGCGCGCGCGGTAGAACGCGACCAGTTCCTCCAGCAGCACCTGCACCGACCAGCCGTCCGAGACGATGTGATGCATCGAGACGGCCAGCAGCTGGCGGCCCGTGTCCGCCGCCTCGCGATACAGCGCGGCGCGCAGCAGCGGCCCGGTGCCGAGATCGAAGGGCTCGTCGGCCAGCGCGCGCGCCGCCGCCTCCAGGCCGCCGTGCGCCACCGTCTCGTCGCGCCAGTCGATCGACGCCGCGGCATCGACCCAGGCCTCGACCTCGCCGGCCTCGTTGGCCGCGAAGCGCGTGCGCAGCGCGTCGTGGCGCGCGACGATCGCCGCGAACGCGTCGCGCAGCGCCGCCGCGTCGACCTCGCCCGTCAGCCACAGGCCGCCCGAGACGTGATAGGCGCGATTGCCCGGCGACAGTTGCGCCAGCACCCATTGGCGGCGCTGCGCGTACGAAACCGTCACCGGCCCCGCCTGACGCGCGCGCGGCAGGATCGGGAACTGTGCGGGGCTCACGCCGTCCGCCTGCATCTTTTCCCAGAACAGGCGCCGCTTGTCGGGCGTCAGCTCGATGAAGCGCGCGGCAATGCGGGTGGCCGTGGTCTTGTCCATGAGTGCGTTCAAAGCGAATCCATAAAGAGATCGAGGTCGCGCAGCGTGTCGCCGCCGGGCTGCGCGGCGCGCACGCGCTCGATGGCCTCGGCCTGCGCGGCCAGCGTGCGTGCGTCGAACAGCGTGGCAAGCGGCAGGCTGGCGTTCAGGTCCAGGCCGATCCGTGCGTTCAGGCGCACGGCGAGCAGCGAATGGCCGCCCAGGTCGAAGAAGCTGTCGTGGCGGCCGATGCGCGTCGTGCCGAGCAGTTCGGCCCAGATCGCGGCAAGGTCGGCTTCGACGCCCTCGCGCGGGGCCTCGTGCTGCGCGTCCTCGGCGGCTGCCGGCTCCGGCGCCGGCAGCGCACGCCGGTCCACCTTGCCGTTCGGACTCAGCGGCAGCGCGGCCAGCACCACGATGCGCCACGGCACCATGTAGTCCGGCAGGCGTGCCGCCAGCGCCGCGCGCAGCCGCCCCGGGTCCAGCCCCTCGCCCGCCTCGCCCGTCACATAGCCGACCAGCCGCCCGTCCCGCGCCACCACCACCGCCTCGCGCACCGCCGCCAGCGCCGTCAGCGCCGACTCGATCTCGCCCAACTCGATGCGCAGCCCGCGGATCTTCACCTGGTGATCGACGCGCCCCAGATAGTCGAGCACGCCGTCCGCACGCCAGCGTGCGAGGTCGCCCGTGCGGTAGAGCCGCGCGCCCGGCGCCGTCGCGAACGGGTCCGGCACGAAGCGCTCGGCCGTCAGGTCCGCACGCCCCAGATAACCGCGCGCCAGGCCCGCCCCGCCCAGGTACAGCTCGCCCGGCACGCCCGGCGGCACCGGATTGAGCCGCGCATCGAGCACCCAGGTCTGCGTCGCCGCGATCGGCCGGCCGATCGGCACCGCCCGTCCCGCCTCGTCCACGCAGCGCCACGCGCTCACGTCGATCGCCGCCTCGGTCGGTCCGTACAGGTTGAACAGGTCCACGCCCGGCAGCACGTTCGCCACCCGTTCGCGCAGGTCCGCCGGCAGCGCCTCGCCGCTGCACACGATCCGCTTCAGCGTCGCGCCGCACGCGCCCGCCTGCGCCTCGCTCGCCACGAACGCCTGCAGCATCGACGGCACGAAGTGCAGCGTCGTCACCCGATGCGCCACGATCGTCTGCGCCAGCTCCGCCGGATCGCGATGCGCGCCCGGCGCCGCGATCGCCAGCCGCGCGCCCACCATCAGCGGCCAGAAAAACTCCCACACCGATACGTCGAAGCTGAACGGCGTCTTCTGCAGCACCGTCTCGCCGCGCCGCAGGCCGTATTCGCGCTGCATCCAGACGAGCCGGTTCGACAGGCCGTCGTGGCGGTTGCCGACGCCCTTCGGGCGCCCCGTCGAGCCCGAGGTGAAGATCACGTAGGCCAGATTCGCGCCGTCGAGCGCCACGCCGGGATTGTCCGCCGGCAGCGCCGAGCCGTCCGACAGATCGAGCGTGTCGAGATCGACCCGCTCGACGCCCTCGCGCGCCGGCAGGCCGATATCGCGCTGCGCCAGCAGCAGCCCGAGGCCGCTGTCGTCGATCATCGCCGCCAGGCGCTCGGCCGGGTACGACGGATCGAGCGGCACGTAGGCCGCCCCCGCCTTCATGATCGCGTACAGCGCGATCACGAGTTCCAGCGAGCGCTCGGCCGACACGCCGACGCGCGACTCCACGCCGATGCCGCGGGCGCGCAGCCAATGCGCGAGGCGATTCGCCCGCGCGTTCAGTTCGCCATAGCGCAAGGCCGCATCGCCGAACACCAGCGCTTCGTCGCCGGGATGCGCCGCCGCATGACGCTCGAATGCCCGGAACACCGGCTCGAGCTCGCCGTAGCAGGTGGGATTGCGGCTCCAGGCGTCCAGCGTCGCGCGCTCGGCCTCGTCGGCCAGCGCGAGATCGGCGATGCGCGCATGCGCATCGCCCTGCGCGATCGCCGCGACGCAGCGCTGGTAGTGCGCGGCCAGTCGCACGATGCTCGCCGGCGCGAACAGTTCGCGCGCATAGCTGAATTCGAGCGTCAGCGTGCCGTCCGCCTCCTCCTGCGTGTTCAGCATCAGCTCGAACTGCGCCATCGTGGCCGGCAGCCGATGCGGTTCGATCGTCAGCCCGGGCAGGCCGTCGAGCACGCGCCAGTCGCGCCGCTGGTGGTTGAACATCACCTGGAACAGCGGTGCGTGGCTGAGGCTGCGCTCGGGGCGCAGCGCCTCGACCAGCAGGTCGAAGGGCAGATCCTGATGCGCCTGCGCGCCGAGCGTCGCCTCGCGCAGCCGTTCGAGCAGCGTGTGCGGCGTGTCGCTGCCGTCGAAGCAGGCGCGCATCACCTGCGTATTGACGAAGAAGCCGATCAGCCGCTCGGTCTCCACGCGATGGCGGTTCGCCACCGGCACGCCGACGCGGATGTCGTCCTGCCCCGTATAGCGATGCAGCAGCGCCTGGAACGCCGCGAGCAGCACCATGAACGGCGTGGCCGAGCGGCGCTGCGCGCAGGCCCTGACCGCCTGCGCCAGCGAGGCCGGCAAGGCCAGCCGATGACGTGCCGCCGTGTATTCGCCATGGGCATGGCGCGTACCGTCCATCGGCAGCGCCAGCACCGGATGCGCCTCGCCGAGCGCGGCCTTCCAGTAGCCGAGCTGGCGCTCGCGCTCGCCGGCCTCGAGCCAGTCGCGCTGCCAGGCCGCGTAATCGGCGTATTGAATCGGCAGCTCGGCCAGCGCCGCCGCTTCGCCGAGCACGCGCGCGCGGTAGAACGCGACCAGTTCCTCCAGCAGCACCTGCACCGACCAGCCGTCCGAGACGATGTGGTGCATCGAGACGGCCAGCAGCTGGCGGCCCGTGTCCGCCGCCTCGCGATACAGCGCGGCGCGCAGCAGCGGCCCGGTGCCGAGATCGAAGGGCTCGTCGGCCAGCGCGCGCGCCGCCGCCTCCAGGCCGCCGTGCGCCACCGTCTCGTCGCGCCAGTCGATCGACGCCGCGGCATCGACCCAGGCCTCGACCTCGCCGGCCTCGTTGGCCGCGAAGCGCGTGCGCAGCGCGTCGTGACGCGCGACGATCGCCGCGAACGCATCGCGCAGCGCCGCCGCGTCGACCTCGCCCGTCAGCCACAGGCCGCCCGAGACGTGATAGGCGCGGCTCGCGGGCGCCAGCTGCCACAGGAACCAGAGCCGCTGCTGCGCGTAGGACGCCGGCCCCCGCAGGCGAGCGGCGGCCGGCAAGCGCGGAATCGCCGAGCCTTCGGACGCGCCGGCCGGCGCCGCGCCGCTCGAAGCCGCCGCGCCGTTGTTCACGCCGCCGCTCACCGCGCTGCTCACGTTACCGGCCGCCTTCGCCGCGCCCGCCGCCGTCGCCTTCTCGGCCAGCTGCGCCAGCGTGAGCCGCTCGAACAGCTGCTTCGGCGTGATCGTGATGCCGGCCTTGCGCGCGCGCGCCACGACTTTCAGCCCGAGCAGCGAATCGCCGCCCACTTCGAAGAAATTCCTGCCGCGGCCGATGCGGCCCGCCTCGATCTCGATCACGTCGGCCCAGATCGCCGCGATGGTCCGTTCGATCTCGCCCTGCGGCGCGTCGGGCGCCGGGGCCGACGCGTCCGCCAGGGCCGCGCCGGCCTGCGCCGCCTGCGCGAGATGCGCCTCCAGCCGCGCGCGCAACGCCGCGCGATCGAGCTTGCCGTTCGCATTCAGCGGCAGCGCCTCGAGCGCGATCGCCTCGGCCGGCACCATGTAATCGGGCAGCACGCGCGCGGCCGCCGCCCGCAGCGCCTCGCCGCGCGGGCCGCCCACCACGAACGCGGCGAGCCGCGTGCCGCCCGGCGCCGCGTGCGCGATCACGGCCGCGCCGCTCACGCCGTCGATACCGGCCAGCGCGCGCTCGACCTCGGCCGGCTCGACGCGATAACCGCGCACCTTGACCTGGTCGTCGGCGCGGCCGCGATATTCGAGCAGGCCGTCGGCGCCGATCCGGCCGAGGTCGCCGGTGCGGTAGAGCCGCTCGCCCGCGACGAACGGGTCGGGCACGAAGCGCTCGGCGGTCAGCCCGGCGCGCCCGTGATAGCCGCGCGCCACGCCCGGGCCGCCGATGTACAGCTCGCCGTCCTCGCCGTCGGCAACCGGCGCCAGCTTCGCGTCGAGCAGATGAATCCGCATGCCGGGCAGCGCGCGGCCGAGCGGCAGGTCGCGCACCGGGGCGGCCTCGGCCGGCCACGCGTGCATCGCGACGCCGACCGTGGTCTCGGTCGGACCGTAGTGGTTGAACACGCGGCAGGCCGGCGCGAGCGCGCCGATCCGCGCGAGCAGCGCGGCCGGCGTGCGCTCGCCGCCGAGGATCAGCGCCTCGGCCGGCAGCACCCGTGCCGGCTGCGCGGCCGACAGCAGCGCCGCCAGATGGCTCGGCACGATCTTCAGCACGCCGACCCGATGCTCGGCCATGTAGCGCGCGAACGCATCGGGCTGGAACACCAGGTCGGGCGCGAGCAGATGCAGCGTGCGGCCCGACACGAGCGCGCCGAACAGCGTCGTGTGGCCGAGATCGGCGGCCGGCGTCGAAACCATCGCGAACGAGGCGTCGGCCGGCGCGTCGAGCGTGGCGAGCATGCCGCGCAGATAGTTCACGAGCGCGCGATGCGTGACCACCACGCCCTTCGGCTCGCCGGTCGAGCCCGAGGTGTAGATCAGGTAGGCGGCGCGCTCGGCGTGGCGCAGCGCCGGCGCCACGCGCGGCGCGCGCGCGGCGGGCGGCGCCTGGTGGCGCAACGCGAGCGGCACGGCGGCGGCCGTCGCCAGCCCCTGCGGCAGCGGCACCGCGTGCAGCAGCACGGCCGCGCCGCTGTCGGCGAGCTGCGCCGACAGGCGCGCGGCGGGCGCGCGCGGATCGAGCGGCAGCCAGGTCGCGCCGGCCTTCAGCGCGGCCAGCATCGCCAGCACATGCTCGATCGAGCGTTCGGCCAGCACGGCCACGCGCGCCTCGGTGCCGGCGCCGAGCGCGACGAGCCGCGCGGCCAGCGCGTCGGCAGCCGCGTCGAGCTCGGCATAGGACAGGCCGCGGCCGCCGTCGCGCAGCGCGAGCCGGGCGCCGGCGCGCGCCACGCTGGCATCCCACAGGCTCAGCAGGTCGTCGGCCTCGCTCGCGCCCGCGGCAGCCGCGCGGCCGGCGTCGGCCGCCGCCGCGGCGTCGGTCACCGCGCGGCCGAGCGGCAGCGCCGGCGCCTCGACGAGGCGCGCCGCGAAGGTCGTGAAACGTGCCACGAAGCGCGCCGCGAACGCGGCGTCGAACACCGCATCGTCGTAGGCGAGCAGGCAGTCGATCGACGTGCCGCGGTCGGTGAAATCGAGCGCGAGATCGAAATGCGGCGTCTCGTTGAGCAGCACGCGCAGCTGCGCGTCGAGCGGTGCGAAGCCGCGCGTCTCGAACGGCCGCTGCTCGGTCAGCTTGACCTGGAACAGCGTCTCGTCGCCGTTCGCGCGGTTGGGCAGCAAGGCGCTCACCAGCCGGTCGAACGGCACGTCCTGATGCTCGTGCGCGGCCAGCACGGTGTCGCGCACCGCCTCGAGCAGCGTGGCGAAGCCGCGCTGCGGGTCCAGGCGCGTGCGCAGCACCTGCACGTTGATGAAATAGCCGATCAGCGCCTGGGCCTCGGGCCGCTTGCGCAGCGAGACCGGCGCGCCCACGCGGATCTCGTCGCGCCCGCTCAGCTCGTGCAGCACCGCGTTCAGCACGGCCAGCATCGCCATGAACGGCGTGGCGCGCCGCTCGGCCGCGAAGCGCCGCAGCTTCGCGGCCGCCTCGCGCGGCAGCGAGAATTCGACGCCGCGCTGCCTGCCGCCCGCGCCGTTCGCGGGCCGCGCGAACAGGCGCGCGGCGGCGGCCGGATCGCCGTCGCCGGCGAGCTGGGTGCGCCAGTAATCGAGCTGCCGCCGCAGCGCGGCCTCGCCGAGCGAGGCACGCTCCCAGGCCACGTAGTCGGTGTATTGCCATGCCGGCGCGCTGGCCGGCGCCGCGCCGCCCGTGCGGGCCGCATAGGCGCGGCCCAGCGCGTCGAGCAGCAGGTTCACGGACCAGCCGTCGGCCACGATGTGATGCAGCGCGATCAGCAGCCGGTGCGAGTCCGGCGCGGTGCGCACCAGCTGCGCGCGCAGCAGCGGCCCGGTCTCGAGGTCGAACGGCGCCTGCGCGACCGCGCGCGTGACGCGCTCGAGCTCGGCGGCCGTCTCGCAGACGGTCAGCGGCAGCGCGATCGCCAGCTCGGGCTCGACGATCTGCAGCGCCTCGCCCTCGTCGCCGAGTTCGAAGCGCGCGCGCAGCACGTCGTGGGCACGCACCACGTCGTCGAGCGCGAGCCGCAGCGCCTCGGCGTCGAGCGCGCCGTCGAGCCGCAGCTCGCCGCTCATGTTGTAGGCCGCGCTGGACGGCTCGCGCAGCCAGGTCAGCCACAGGCTGCGCTGCGCGTCGGCGGCGACCGCGACGCGCCGCGCCTCGGCGTCGAGCGGCGCGAACGCGACGGCCGGCGCCGCCGCGCCGCGCGCGAGGCGCTCGCCGATCCGCGCGGCCGCCTCGCGCAAGCCCGGCGCGGCGAACACGTCGCGCGCCGTGTAGTCGATCGCCCAGCGCGCCTGCACCGCCGCGGCCACCTGCACGGCGGCCAGCGAGCTGCCGCCGAGCGCGAAGAAGCTGGCCGAGGCGGACGGCCGGGGCGGGACGGCCGGCAGCAGCTCGCGCCAGATCGCGGCCAGCGCGAGTTCGATATCGGTGGCGGCGGCGGCCTCGCCCGCGCCGTCGCCGGCCGGGGCCGCCGCCGCGTCGCGGCGCGCGCCCTGCACCAGCGTCGCCCAGGCATCGAGCGAGCCATCGCGCCAGCCGCGCCCGCAGGCGGCCCGCTGCACCTTGCCGCTCGAGGTCTTCGGCAGGCCGCCCGGGTTCAGCAGCACGACCACGGCGACCGGCTCGCCGCAGGCGAGCGCGACGGCCTCGGTCAGCGCGGCGCCGATCGCCTCCGGCGTGGCGAGCTTCTGCACGTTGCGCGACACCTCGGCCGCGATGCCGATGCCCTCCTGGCCCTGCAGCTCGACGGCGAACGCGGCCACGCGGCCGCGCCGCACCAGATCGACCTCGCGCTCGATGGCCAGCTCGAGGTCCTGCGGATAGAGGTTGCGGCCGCGCACGATCAGCAGATCCTTGATGCGGCCGGCCACGAACAGCTCGCCCTGGTGGACGAAGCCGAGGTCGCCGGTGCGCAGCCAGACCGCGCCGTCGCGCTCGACGAAGCTGGCGGCCGTCGCGTCGGCGCGCCGCCAGTAGCCGGCCGCGACGCTCGGGCCGCGCACCAGGATCTCGCCGATCGCGCCGTCGGCCAGCGCCGCGCCGCTCTCGCGCTCGACGATCGCAAGCTGGTGGCCGCTCGGCGGCCGGCCGCACGACACCAGCTCGGTGCCGGCCGCGTCGGCCAGCGCGCGCCCCCGCTCCAGCGCCGCCGGATCGAAGCCGGGCGCGCGCGCGCCGCGCCCTCGCCCGGCCCCGGACACGTAGAGCGTGGCCTCGGCGAGCCCGTAGCACGGAAACAGCGCGGCCGGATCGAAGCGCTGCGGGGCGAAGCGCGCCACGAACGCATCGAGCGTCGCCTTGCGCACCGGCTCGGAACCGGAGAACGCGAGCCGCCAGCTCGACAGGTCGAGCGCGGCGCACGCCTCGTCGCCGATGCGCTCGGCGCAGAGCCGGTAGGCGAAATCGGGGCCGCCGGAAATCGTGCCGCGGTGGCGCGCGATCGCCTCGAGCCAGCGCACCGGCCGCTCGAGGAAGAACTGCGGCGACATCAGCACCAGCGCGATCCCGCTGAACACCGGCTGCGAGAGCGTGCCGATCAGGCCCATGTCGTGATAGAGCGGCAGCCAGCTGACGAACACGTCGTCGGCCGTCACGCCGAGCCCCTCGCGGATCGCGATCTCGTTGGCCCACAGGCTGCCGTGCGTGACCATCACGCCCTTGGGCGTCGAGGTCGAGCCCGAGGTGTACTGCAGGAACGCGATGTCGGCGGGCGCGGCCGCATAGGGGACGAATGCGCGCGCCTCGACGCCGGCATGATCGAGCCCGTCCATCTCGATGCAGGCCGCGCCCGGCGCGATCCGTTCGAACGCCTCGCCGAGCTTGGCGGCCAGCGCGCGCGTGGTCACCACCACCGCGGCGTCGGCATCGGCCGCGATCGCGGCGAGCCGCGCGAGGTGCTGGCCGCGCAGCGATTCGGGCGGATAGACCGGCACCGCGATCGCGCCCGCGTAGAGGCAGCCGAAAAACGCCGCGACATAGTCGATGCCGCTGTCCATCGCGAGCAGCACGCGCGCCGCCTGGCCGCCGGCGCCGCGCTCGCGCAGCCGCGCGGCCAGCGCGATCGCGCGGCGTTCGAGCGCCGCATAGTCGTAGCGGGTATCGCCGTGCGCATCCACGGTCACCAGCGCGGTATCGGTGCCGCGCCGCTCGGCCAGCGAGCGCAAGCGCTCGATCATGTTGTCTGCCATTTCGTCCCTCGTCCTGCCTCTCGCCCTGCTTCTTTACCGCGCCGCGTCAGGCGCGGCGATCCGGGCCCGACGCGCGCCCGGCCCTCGTCATTCCTCGCCGAACTCGTGGCGCTCGCGCGCCTGCGGTCCGTGGCGATGGTCCTGGCCGCGCCAGGCCGGCGCCGCGCCGTATGGGTCCTGCTGCGCCACGATGCGGTGCTGCTGCCAGTGCCGCGCGCCGGCCTGGTCGGCCGCGGCGGGCCGTGCCCGCACCACGCCCGGGTGCGGGGGCGCGAAGTCGGCGGCGATCACCACCTCCGCGGCGCCGGCCTGGCCGAACGCGGCGCGGGCCGCCTCCACGTTCTGCCTCTGGCGCTTGAGGAACGGGCAGCGGTCGTCGGCCGGCTGGTTCGCGTCGTCGAGGAAATACTGCTTCCATTCGAGGTTGCCCGGATCGCCGTAGAAGCCCAGGTCCGGGTGGGCCGCCACCTCGTCCCAGGTTTCCAGGCGCTTGCGCACCTGGTTGCGCGCCTCGCGGCCGATCACCTTGTTGGTGATGGTGTCGACGAACACGCTGCGCGGCTGGAACAGCAGCACCATGCCCGGCCCGAGGTTGCGGCTGTGGCGCGCGCGGAACGACGGGCAGGCGCAGACCACGAAGGTCTCCACGCCCGCGAACGAGAACTCCCAGTCGCCGTCGGACGGATCGGGCTGCGCGTCGGCCTGCGGATCGGGATCGACGTCGTGCAGGTATTGCAGGATCTGCCAGAAGTGCTGCTGATAGGCCTCGTGCGAGAGCGGCTCCGGGTCCGGCTCGAAGAACACCGCGATGTTGTTCTTGCGGTACTCGGGCCGCAGCGCCAGTTCCGCGAAGGTCTGCATGGTGGCGGGCAGCTGCGAGATGTCCTTGCCGTTCACGTAGGCGTAGAACATCTCGCCGCGCTTCTCGGCCATGGTGCCGAAGAAGCACGGATAGTCGGGATGCATCACCTGCTTGCGCAGCGTCTGGTACGACGCGTCGAGCCAGGCCGGCGGGTTGGCGGCGGCGCCGAGCGCGCGTCCGGCGATGATGCGGCTCTTCCAGTCGCCCGGATCGAAGCCTTCGCCGCCGGGTGTCGCCATGTCGGATTGCGGCATCACGTTGACCTTGTCCTCGGTTGATCGCATTTCATATCCTCGTTCGTCGCCTGCGCGGGCGAGCGTGCCGGGCCGCGCGGAATGCACGGCCCACCATTCAAAGCGGATGCTTGCCGGAGGCGGCTCAGGCGGGCGCGTTCGAGCCGGCCTCGAGTTCGGCGACGAGCGCCTTGACCCAGTCGTCCGGGATGATCGGCTGGTGGTAGGTGCATTCGCCGGAGAGCACCGTGGAGCCGTGCAGGCGGCCGTCGGGGATCAGCACCTTGTCGCCGACGTCCATCTTCAGCTGCATGCCGACGTTGCCCCAGAACAGCATCTGGCCTTGCTCGATCGTCACGAGGCGGTGATCGTTGTGGACGTGGGTGGTCGAGCACATCTCGAAGGGCTCGACGAAGGTCTCGCGGTCGATGCCGGGACACTCGGCCTCGATGCGGTCGCTGATGCGATGCGCGAAGCGCACGTAATGGCGGATCGACGACAGCCACAGCAGCTGCTCGCCCAGATCCCAGCGGCCGCGCTCGCAGAGGCGCTCGTGCGCGGCCGCGCCCTGCACGGCCTGCGCGTAGGCGGGCTGGCCGAAGCGCTCGGCGATCGTCCGCAGGGCCTGCTCGAAGCGCTCGGCCAGCGCGGCGACGCGGCGCTCAACCTCGCCGGGCCGGCGGCCGGCCGGCGCGAGATGGGCGCAGGCACGCTCGAGCGCGGCGCCGAACGCGAGCCATTCGGCTTCGGCCGCGAACGCGGCGCCGGCGAACGCGAAGGCGCGATCGGGACGGCGGCCGAGCGCGTAGAGCAGGTTGCACTTCGCGGTGCTGGTGGGCAGATAGAACTGCCAGTAGGCGTGCTGCCGGCCCGTCACGCCGACCGAGGCGGCGACCTTCTCGAGCAGCGCGTCGTCGGGCAGGTCGCCGTGCAGCGCCGGACGCAGCGCCTCGGGCAGCATGTCGAGCAAGCCGCTGGCCGTGGCGCGCGCGAGCGCGCGGCGCTTGGAGGGTGCCTGCGCCCAGCGCTGCACCATGATGAAACGCAGCCCTTCCTGCAGGTAGTCGTTGCGCATCAGGCGCGCGAAGGTCTCGCTCCAGAACGCCGTCTCGTCGTCGACGATGCGCCTCAGGCGCGCCGCCGCGGCGCGCGGCTCGGCCTCGAGGGTCTGCTCGCGCGCCAGGTACTCGAACGCATAGGCTTCGAGGAACGGCACGATCTGCGCGCCCAACACCTGCACGTCGTCGCCGTAGAAGCCGCTGAAGTGCTGCCATTCGTCGGCGCTCGCGCTGCGCGGCAGGCGCGCGATGGCCAGCTCGTAGATCGACAGCAGCGTGCGGCCCGAGGCCAGCGCCGGCAGGCGGCTCACGTTGTGCATGCGCACCGGCTTCCGGAACTTCAGGAACTCGAAATCCTCGGGGCGCAGCGGCCGGCGGTGGAAATCGTCGTCGAGCAGCAGTTCGCTGACCTGGGCGCTGCGAAACGCGTGCGCGGCGGAAAACTGCTTGATCAGCTCGACATGGCGTTCGCTTTGTCCGACGAACGGCGAGAAGTCAAATAGCAAAGGCATGGCTTGCGTCATGGCGAAGGTTCCTCGGGAGAAATCAGGAGAGCGCGCGCAGCGGCCGCGGAGCCGGCGAGCGCGGGAAAAGGCGGCCGCAGCGGCCCCGGCGGCCGGACGCGCCGGCTACCGGGGCCGCGCGCGGGCATGCACGGCATCGGGCGCGGCGCAGCGAGCGGCGGGCCGGCCGGCCCGCCCCGGAGGGCCGGCGCGGCATGGCAGGCCGAACCGCTCGGGCGGCGTTCGACCTCGTCAGGCACAGGTCAGCGAGATTCATCGTTCCCTCCATCGCCCGTCGGTGGCATGCCCAGGCAGCCGGGCATCGCCATGCGGGTCAGTGGCACGACCCGGCTTCGGCCCGAAGCGTGTCGTGTCCGGTTCGTTATGGACTAGCAATGCAAATTGGAATGATTCGCATTCTATATTTAAGTTTCACGACCACCAGGTGACCGCCGCTGTCACATGCGCCCCTGCTGCCGGCACATGCTCCCGGCCAAGCCGGGCCAAGCGGCCCGGACCCGCGGAAGGTCCGGGCCTGCGAGGCGGCGGGACCGGCCCGCCGCCCCTGCCTCGATGCATCGATCGCGCCGGATCAGAAGTCGGACCGCACCGTCAGCATCACGTTGCGGCGGTCGCCGAACACGCTGTAGAAGCTGCCGGGCGGACGCAGGTAGTAGCCGCGGTTGAAGATGTTGTTCAGCGAGACGCCGGCCTCGACGTGCCGGTTGAAGCGGTACGAGACCTCGGCGTTGAAGATCGCGTAGCCGCCCTGCACCACGCCGCGCGTGATCTGCGTCTGGGCCAGCATGCCGCCGCCGATCGACAGGCCGCGCAGTTGGCCGCGCGAGAACGCGTACTTGGTCCACAGCTTGAACAGGTGCTTCGGATCGCTGCCGTCGGTCAGGTTCACCGTGGTGTTGTCATACGCGGCGTTCAGGTAGGTGTAGCCGGCGTAGACGTTCCAGTCCTCGGTCGGCTGCCCGGTCACCTCGAACTCGAAGCCCTGGTCGCGCACCTTGCCGGCCGGGACCGAGAAGCCCGGATTGTTCGGGTCCGCCACCGCGCGGTCGTTGTCGTTGATGCGGAACAGCGCCGCGGTGGTGTTCAGGCGTCCGCCGAGGAAGCTGTTCTTCACGCCGATCTCATACTGCTCGCCGGTACGCGGCGGCACCACCCCGCCGCCCGCCTGGTTCGCCACCTGCGCGGCGAGGAACCGCGAATAGCTGGCATAGGCCGTGGTCGACTTCGTGATGTCCCAGACCAGCCCGACCGACGGCAGGAAGCGGTGGTTCAGGTTCACGTTGGTCTTCCAGTCGGCCAGCGCCGGCAGCGTCGCCTGGGTGCGCTGCTCGTAGAAGGCCTCGCGCCCGCCCAGCACCAGCGTGAGCGGATCGAGCAGCTTGACACGCGCCTGCGCGTAGAAGCCGTACTGCACGAGCCGCGTGTTGGTGCCGAACTTGAACGGCACGTTGACCTTGCCGATCAGGTTCGGATCGTAGAGGCTGAACGAGCCGAGCGGGCCGGGGCCGACCAGCGCCTGGCTGCCGCTCAGCGCCGTTTCCGACATCAGCGAGTAGTTCGCGCCGACCGTCAGCGTATGGGTACGGCCGAACGCCTCGATCGGGCCGGTCACGTTGGTGTCGGCGCCGAACCAGTCGTAGGTGTTCTGCTGGCGGCGCTGCGTGTACCTGGCGACCCCCGGGGCGAGCGCGCCCGGGCCCGGATCGGCCTCGTCCGAGCTGACGTACTCGTGGCGGTAGAACAGCGTCGTCTGCGACTTCCAGCCGTTCGAGAAACGGTGCACCAGGTTGCCGTTCACTTCCTGCAGCGAGTTGTAGCCGTAGTTCCAGTCCGGCGAGAAATTCTGCGAGTACGAACTGTTCACGCGCGCGTAAGGCGCCGCCGCCGTCGGCCTCGCGAACAGGCCGGGCGCGCCGTAGTCGTAGCCCTGGTTGGTGTTGACCTGATAGCCGGCCGACAGCGACAGCGTGGTGCGCGGCGTGATATCCCAATCGATCGCGCCATAGGCCGTCACTTCCTTCTTGCGCGCGCGGTCGATCGACTGGTGCTGGTCGCTGCCGATCAGCACGGCGCGGCCGCGCACCGTGCCGTCCTTGTTCAGCGCGCCCGTCACGTCCACCATCTGGCGCACGCCGCCGAACGAGCTGACCTGGGTTTCGGTGCCGAGATGAAATTCCTTCTGCGCACGCTTGCGCACCAGGTTCACGGTGCCGCCCGGCTCGCCGTTGCCGTCGAACACCGCGTTCGGGCCGCGCACCAGCTCGACGCGGTCGTAGATGCCGAGGTCGAACTGCTGCAGGTATTCGAGGCCGCTCACGATCGACACGCCGTCGAACTCGATGCCCAGCTGGGTGCCGCGCGAGTGGAAGTACGCGGTGCCGTCGCCGTATTCGATCGCGCTCACGCCGGTCATGAAGCGCAGCGCGTCCTGGATCGTCGTCATGTTCTGGTCGTCCATGCGCTCGCGCGTGAGCACCGACACCGAAGCGGGAATCTCCTTGACGGCCATCGGCGTGCGTCCGCCGATGGTGGCGTGGCGCGTGGTGTACGAGCCGCTGTCCTCGGTGGTCGCGTCCGCCTCGGACGTGACGTTGACGGTCGGCAGCGCGGTGACCGCCTGCTGCGCGTGGGCCGCGCCCGCCCAGGCCGCGCACAGTGCCAGCGCGATCGGCGTGAGCCGCACCGCGCCCGCCGGTCGATACGAAACGCGCTTACCGCGTCGCCACAAGTCCATCGAGATACCCATTTTCTTCGTTGCGCTCCGTGTGTGGTCTTTCGCCGTGTGGTCTTTCGGCCGCCGCAGCCGGATCGACAGCTTCCGGCGGTCGCTTGTAAGAGTGAGAATCACCGCCGGGGCTCGGCGCGTGCTCGAGACCGGCACGGCGAGCGATCGGCGATCGCATTTGGCCGGCCTTGATGCACCCCCTGGCCAAACTGCGAGTGGGAATATTACCGATAACGATTCTCATTTGCAATTTATTTACGAGACGAAATGCGCCGCGAAATGCGCCGGCTTCATGGCCCTGTCCGCGGCCCTGTCCGCGGCTCTGTCCGCGGCCCTGTCGAACGCGCGCGCCGGGCGCGCCCGCGGCGATCGCGAGCGCCGGCGCCGCGGGCGCGTGCATGCCGTTTGCTCAAGTATCCTAACTAGATGACGCGCGGCGGGCCGCGCCGGAAGCGGCCGCGCCGACCGGCGGCGCCGCGCGCCCCGCCCCGCCGCGCGCGGACGCGGCGGCGGCGCGGCGGCGGGCCGCTCAGGTGGAGGTGAGCGTCTTGCGCAGCATCAGCGCGATCAGATACGGGCCGCCGATCAGCGTGGCGACGAGCCCCGAGGCGACCTCCTCCGGGAACACCAGCTGGCGGCCGAGCCACTCGGCGAAGGTCATCAGCAAGGCGCCGATCACGGCCGCGACGAGGATCTGCGAAGCCGGCCGGCGCGCGCCGGAGAAGCGCGCGATATGCGGCGCGATCAGGCCGACGAACGACAGCGGGCCGACCAGCATGGTCGAGGCGGCCGTCAGCACCGAGGCGAGCAGCAGGATCGTCACGCGGGCGCGGGCGACCGGCACGCCGAGGCCGCCCGCCACGCCGGCACCGAGCCCGAGCGCCTCGACCCAGCGGCTCAGCAGCGGCGCGCCAGCCAGGCCGAGCAGCGCGATCACGGTGGCGCCATAGGCGATCGGCGCCTGCACGTAGTAGGTCGAGCCGACGATGAAGTTCAGCACCATTCCGACGCGCGAGTCGCCGCTCGACATCATCGCGCTGACGATCGCCTGCAGCAGCGCGCTGATCGCCACGCCGATCAGCAGCAGCCGCTCCGGCGCGAACGCGGCCCGCGAGCCGAGCCACATCAGCAGCGCGAGCGTGACGATCACGCCGCCCAGGCAGCTCGCGAACAGCACGCCCGGGCTCGGCAGCACGCCGGCGAACAGCACCGCCACGATGCCGAGCATGCCGCCCGAGCTGACGCCGAGCAGGTCCGGGCTCGCCATCGGGTTGGCGGTGATGCGCTGGATCAGCGTGCCGCCGATCGCCAGCAGCACGCCGGCCGCGGCCGCCGCGATGGTGTGCGGCGCGCGCCAGAACAGGATCGCGCGCATCTGCTCGAGATCGCCGATGCGCCAGCCGTCGAGCGTGCGCGTGACGCCGAAGCTCAGCCCCATCACCAGCACCAGCGCGACGAGCGCGACCGGCAGCCGGCGCGCGAGCCGCGCGGGCGGGCCGGCGGCGATGCCGGCCGCGTGCAGGTCCGGCTGCGCGCGCAGCTTGGGCAGCAGCAGCAGCAACAGCGGCACGCCCACCAGCGAGGTGACGGTGCCGGTGGGAATCAGGTGCGCCGAGAACAGTTCGGCCGACGAGGCCACGCGCACCAGCTCGTCGGTCAGCCACAGCAGCGCGGCGCCGAGGCACGGCGCCCAGATCAGGCGCTGGCCGATGCGGCGCGCGCCGGCGAGCCGCGCGAGCGTGGGCGCGGCCAGCCCGACGAAGCCGATCACGCCGACCGTGGAGACCACCGCCGCGGTCAGCACCACCGAGACCAGCAGCGCCGCGACGCGCGTGCGATGCAGGCCCACGCCGAGGCTGCGCACCGTCGCGTCGCCGGCGTCGAACACGCCGAGCGGACGCCGCAGCAGCGCGGTGACGAGCGCGCAGCCGAGCACCGCCAGCGCGAGCATCCGGCTCTCGTGCCAGCCGGTCTGGTCGAGCGCGCCGCCGCCCCAGATCATCAGGCCGCGCAGCAGCTCGAAGTGCGCCATCGACAGCGCGAGGCAGATCGCCCCGCAGTAGAGGTTGACGATCATGCCCGACAGCACCACCGCGAGCGGCGCCATCTTCTGCCGCGCGGACAGCGCGAACACGATCAGCATCGCGACGGTGCCGCCCGCCAGCGCGACCGCGGGGCGGCCCAGCGCGAGCCACGACGGCGCCCACAGATCGGCGAGCACCAGCGCGAGATAGGCGCCGGGAAACACGCCGAGCGTCATCGGCTCGGCGAGCGGATTGCGCAGCACCTGCTGCGCGAGCGTGCCGGCCAGCGCGAGCGCGCCGCCGCAGAGCAGCGTCATCGCGATGCGCGGCAGCATGCTGTCGCGCACCAGGATCTGGTGCAGGTCGCGCGGATCGGGCGCCAACAGCGCCTGCCAGAACGGCGCGCCGTCGAGCTCGGCGCGGATGCCGAGCGCCGCGAGCAGCAGCGAGACGGCCAGCAGCGCGCCCACCAGCCACCAGCGGAACTCGCGCGGCGCGGCGTGACGGGGCAAGGCCATGGGATTACGCAACACCGCCCCCTCCCGCGTCGATCGCCGTCAGCGCCGCCTCGATCGCCCCGGCGAAGCGTTGCATCGATACCAGTCCTCCGTAAGGCGCGATCACCGGCAGCGTCGCGACGCGCCGCTCGCGCACCGCCGGCAGCGCCTGCCAGATCGCGTTGTCGTCGAGCCCGCGGCGCGCGTCGGGCCTGACCGGGCCGACCAGCAGCAGGCTCGCCGCGGGCACCTCGGCGAGCCGCTGCAGCGGCACCAGCGCATAGCCCGCCTGGGTGGGCCATGCCGCGCCGCCGTCGCGCGGATGCGCGGCATTGGCCGCGCCGAGCCTGGCGAGCATCTCGTCGAACAGGCTGCCGCGGCCGTAGACGCGCAGATGGCGATCGTCCACCAGCTCGGCCACGATCAGCGGATGGCGCAGCAGCGCCGGCCGGGCCGCGAGCCGCGCGCGCACCGCCTCGGTGGTGCGCGCCGCCTCGGCCACCAGCTGCTGCGCGCGCGCGGTGCGCCCGAGCCGCGCGCCGAGCGTGACCGTCTCGCCGCAGAGATCGCGGTACGGCTGCGCGCTCGTCATGTACTGGCTCAGGGTGATGGTGGGCGCCACGCGCTGCAGCGTGCGCAGGGCCGGCAGGTGGCCCGGCGTGATCACCAGCAGGTCCGGCCGCAGCGCCAGCAGCACCTCGAAGTTGGGCTGGTACAGCAGGCCGATGTCGGCCACCCCCGGCGGCAGCGGCGGCTCGACGATCGAGCTGCGATACCAGTCGGGCAGCGAAACGCCGACCGGCACCACGCCGAGCGCGAGCAGCGTCTCGGTCAGCTCCCAGTTCATCGAGACGACGCGCGTGGGGAACCTGGCGGGCGCGGCGGCGGCCGGCGCCGCCGCGCGCAGCGGCGCGCACCAGGCCAGCGCGCCGAGCAGGCCGAACGCGCCGCCGCGCGCGAGCCAGCGGCGGCGCTGCGGATCGGGGCGCGGCATGGCGCGCGCGCGCCGAACGGAACGCGGCCGGCTCATCGCGGATAACCGATGCGGTGGCCGCCGACCGGGTCGGTCATCACGCCCATCGGCACGCCGTAGATCGCCTCGAGGCTGTCCTCGCGCATGATCTCCTCGGGGCCGGCCTGCATCAGCACGCGCCCGCCGCGCAGCGAGACCAGCTGCGTGCAGAAGCGCGTCGCCATGTTCACGTCGTGCAGCACCACCACCGCCGTCATGCCGCGCGCGTCGCACAGCGTGCGGATCAGCTGCAGCACCTCGAGCTGGTGGCCGATGTCGAGTGCCGAGGTGGGCTCGTCGAGCAGCACGCAGCGGCTGTTCTGCGCGATCAGCATGGCCAGCCAGACACGCTGCCGCTCGCCGCCCGACAGGCTGTCCACCGGCCGCTCGGCATAGTGCGCCACGTCGGTGGAGGCCATCGCGTCCTCGACGTGGGCATGGTCCTCGCGCGTGAAGCGGCCGAGCGCGCCGTGCCACGGGTAGCGGCCGAGCGCCACCAGCTCGCGCACCAGCAGCCCGTCGGTCTGCGGCGTGTATTGCGGCAGGTGCGCGACCTGCTGCGCGAAGCGGCGATGCGGCCAGCTTTCGAGCGGCGCGCCGTCGAACGCGATGGTGCCGCGCGTGGGCGCGTGCAGGCGCGCCAGCAGGCGCATCAGCGAGGTCTTGCCGGAGCCGTTGTGGCCGATCAGGCCGACCACCTGCCCGGCCGGCACGTCGAGCGAAATGTCCTGCAGCAGGGTCTTGTCGCCGATCGAGAAATCGACGCCAGACAGGCGGTAGAGCGGCGTAGCGCCGGCGGATGTGGTCACGGCTTCGGTTCCATCCTCATCAGCATCGTCTTGCGGGAGCGGCGGGCGCGGCCCGCCGGGGTTGGCATTATCCGACAGTTCAGCCCTGCCGCGCGTCGTCGCGAACGATTTGCGCCGCGGCGGCCGCCTCCCGGTGCGATCGCGCGGCGCTCGCGGCACGGTCCGCCGGCGCCGCGAGCGCGCGCAGGCGGCGCGCCAGCTCGTCGTGCACGGCCGGATGCAGCACGATTCCGCTGTGCGTCGCGTCGGCCTCCAACAGCGTCACGCCCGCGCTCGTGTAGGGCCGCCAGTCGCGGTCGCGGCCGGCCACGGCGTCGCGCGAGGCCTGCCAGAAGGTGACCGGCACGTCGAGGCGCGGCAGCGCGTGGTCGAGCCGCAGCCGGTAATGCAGCGCGTCGATCTCGGCGGCGCGGGCGAACAGGGGCCGCAGCAGCGCGCCGTCGGGCTGGGCGTCGAGCCAGCCCGGCAGCGCGTCGCGCGCGCCGGCCGGGCCGGCGTCGGCAGCGGGCCCGGCCTCGTGCGCGTCGGCGGTGCGCACCGCGGTGTCGAGCAGGCCGACGAAGTCGACCTCGTGACCGAGCGCGCGCAGCCGGGCCGCCACCGTGAACGCGAGCCGGCCGCCGAACGACCAGCCGAGCAGCCGGTAGGGGCCGCGCGGCTGCGCGTCGAGCACGCTGCGCGTAGCGGCATCGGCGAGCGCGTCGAACGAGGCGGGCCAGTCGGCCGGCGTCGAGTCGGGCAGCGCGAAGCCGGGCGCGCGCAGCGCGACCACCGAGGCGACGCCCTGCAGCGCGGCCGCGAGGAAGCGGTATTCGCCGGTCAGGCCGAAGCCGGGATAGCAGCAGAACAGCGTGACGGCCGCATGCGCCGCGTTGAGCGGCTGGCGCAGCGGATCGGGCGACGGCGCGAGCCGCGCCTCGGTGTAGAAGCGCTCGCGCCAGACCGCGAACGCGGCCTCGGCCGCCGGGTTCGCGCCCGCCACGGCGGCCGGCATGGCGCCGGCGGGCAGCCCGCCGAAGCCGCGCGGCGCGGCCGGCGCCGCCTCCCCGCCCGGCGCGCTGCGCGCGGCCGCGTCGGCCAGCGCGCGCACCTGCGCGTCGAACGCGGCGATCAGGCGCGCGAGCCGGGCCTCGTCCACCGCACGCTCGGCCGCGCTCCAGTCCACCTTGAGGCGGCCGTCGGCGATCAGGCCGTTCAGGTCGAGCCAGTGGCGCGGCCCGCGCGCGGCGCGGCCGAGCGTGCCGTCGCCGCTGTCCTCGGCGGCGAAGCCGAAGCGGCCCGCGCCGAGCCGCTCGTCGAAGCGGCCCAGGTAGTTGAAGCCGACCGTGGTGGCCGGCAGCGCGGCCAGCGCCGCGCGCGACGAGGCCAGGCCCGCGTAGCGCAGCAGGTTGTAGTGCAGCCCGTCGGCCGGCAGCTCGGCGCGGGCCGCGGCGATCGCGCGCCGCGTCGCGCCGGCGGTCTCGCGCGCCTCGATGCGCAGCGGGTACTGCGTCGTGAACCAGCCCACCGTGCGGCTCAGGTCGACGCCGGGCACCCGCTCGCCGCGGCCATGGCCCTCCAGCTCGACGATCACCGGCAGCTCGGGCAGCACCTGCGCGCAGGCATGCGCGAGCGCCGCGAGCAGCACGTCGTCGATGCGCCAGCCGGCATCGGTCAGGCACGCGGTGGCGGCGGCGTCGAGCGCCCAGGCGCGATGCCGCTGGCCGCCCTCGGCGCGCGGCGCGGCCGCGGGCGCGGTGCCCAGGCGCGCCTGCCACCAGGCCAGCTCGCTCAGCAGCTCCGGCTGCCTCGCGTAGGCCGCGAGCCGCCGCGACCAGTCGGCCCAGCCCGTGGCCGGGCGCGGCAGCGCGGGCGGCGCCCCGGCCGGCGCGGCGCGCGCGGCATCGTAGGCGCTCAGCAGATCGTCGAGCAGGATCCGCCACGACACGCCGTCCATCACCAGGTGATGGGCCACGATCAGCAGTCGCGCGCCGTCGGGCGTCGCCATGGCCGCCGCGCGGATCAGCGGCCCGGCGGCCAGATCGAGGCTGCCGTGCAGGCGCTCGGCCTGGCGCGCGAGCGCGGCGCGCCACGCGCCGGCATCGCTGCCGGCTGCGCGCAGGTCGATCGATTCGAACGCGGCCTCGGCCAGCGCGGCCGAGGCCGAGGGGGGAGCGATCGTCTGGGTCCAGGCCGCGCCGGCCGGATCGCGGACGAAGCGCACGCGCAGCGCGTCGTGGGTGGCGAGCAGCGCCGCGAACGCGCCGCGCAGCGCGGCCGCCTCGAGCGGCTCGGCGCTCGTCAGCAGCACCGACTGGTTCCAGCGCGAGGGCGCGTCGGGAAATTGCTCGAAGAACCACTGCTGCATCGGCACGAGCGGCGCGTCCTGCGGGCCGTCCTGCGGGTCATCGGGCGGGCCGTCCTGCGGGCCGGCCGCGGCGCCCTCGCCCGGCGCCGCATCGGCGCGCTGCGCGACGCGTGCGAGCGCGCGCACGCTCGGATGCTCGAACACCTGCCGCGCACTGACGATCCAGCCGGCCGCGCGAGCCTGCGCGATCACCCGCAGGCTCGAGATCGAATCGCCGCCGAGCGCGAAGAACGCATCGGTCACGCCGAAATCGCGGCGCCCCAGCACGGTCTGCCAGATCGCCAGCAAGGTGGTTTCGAGCGGGCCGTCGGGCGGCACCGCACGGCCGGCGACGGTGTCGTCGGGCTCGGGCAGCGCGCGGCGGTCGAGCTTGCCGTTGGGCAGCGTGGGCAGCGCGGCCAGCGCGACGCA
Source organism: Burkholderia glumae LMG 2196 = ATCC 33617 (assembly GCF_000960995.1). Classification (NCBI taxonomy): domain Bacteria; kingdom Pseudomonadati; phylum Pseudomonadota; class Betaproteobacteria; order Burkholderiales; family Burkholderiaceae; genus Burkholderia; species Burkholderia glumae. Next base: position 1,991,259 of record NZ_CP009434.1, read on the forward strand.
GAGCGACGGCACGTGCGAGGCCGGCAGGGTGGCCGCGAGCGCCTCGCGCACCGCCTCGGGCGCGGCCGTGCCGGTGAAGTAGGCCACCAGCCGCTTGCGCTCGCCGGCGCCGCGCAGATCCACCACGCCCTCGCGCACGCCGGCCGCGCGCCGCAGCGCCGTCTCGATCTCGCCGAGCTCGATGCGGTGGCCGCGCAGCTTGATCTGCTGGTCGAGCCGGCCGAGAAAGTCGATGGTGCCGTCCGGACGCGCGCGGCACAGGTCGCCGCTGCGATAGACGCGCGAGCCGGGCGCGCCGGTCGGATCGGGCACGAAACGCTCGGCGGTCAGCTCGGGGCGGCCCAGGTAGCCGTGCGCGAGCGTCGCGCCGCCGATGCAGAGCTCGCCGAGCGCGCCGTCGGGCGCGCGGTTGCCGTCCAGATCGGCCACGTAGGCGTGCCGCGACGGGTAGCAGCGGCCGATCGCGACGATCGCGCTGGCCGCGTCGGCCGGCCCCACCGGGTGATGCAGCGCGGCCACGGTGGTCTCGGTCGGCCCGTAGAGATTGTCGATCGCGACCCGCGCGAGCGGGCCGTCGAGCCATTTCGCGAGTGCGTCGCCGGGCAGCCCCTCGCCGCCCACCGTGATCTGCCGCAGCGCCAGCGCCTCGGGCGCCGGCAGCGCGATGCGCCACTGCTGCCACAGAGCGGTGGGAATCCGCGCGAACGTCACGCGCTCGTCGATCAGCGTGCGGTTCAGCGTGTCGAGCTCCCAGGCCAGCGGGCCGCGCATCACCACGCGGGCGCCCGCGATCAGCGCGGGCAGCAGCTCGTGCAGCGCCACGTCGAAATTGATGGTGGACGATTGCAGCACCACGTCGGTCTCGGTGATGCGGTGGTCGTGCAGGAAATCGTCGAGATGCAGCGCGAGCGCGCCGTGCGAGATCGCCACGCCCTTCGGCGTGCCGGTCGAGCCGGAGGTGTAGATCACGTAGGCCAGCGCCTCGGGATGGAGCGGCGCGGCCGGGCCGCCGGAGGCGCCGGGCCAGTGCGCGGCGGGCTCGGCGCGCGGCTGCCACGCATCGATCGCGCGCAGCGGCGCGAGCAGGTCGGGCCAGCGCGCGCGCGTGCCGTCGTCGACGATCACGCGCCTCACGCCCGCGTCGGCGATCATCGCACGCAGCCGTGCCGGCGGATACTCGGGATCGAGCGGCACGAACGCGCCGCCCGCGTGCCAGACGCCGAGCAGCGCGGCCGGCAGCGCGAGCGAGCGGTTCAGCAGCAGGCCGACGCGCTCGCCGGGCGCCAGGCCGTCGCCGCGCAGCGCCGCGCCGATCCGGGCGGCCCAGCCGTCGAGCTCGCCGTAGCCGAGTTCGGCGCCCTCGCAGCGCAGCGCGACGCGGGCCGGGCAGCGCGCCGCGCGCTCGGCGATGCGCCGGTGCGCGGGCTGGAACGGCGCGCGCGCGATCTCGCGGCGGGCCGCCTCGCGCGCGCGCGGCGCGGCCAGATCGGCCACGCGCCGCGCCGGGTCGGCCGCGATCTGCGCGAGCAAGGCCGTGTAGTCGTCGAGCAAGCGCGCCACGCTGGCCTCGACGAAGCGGTCGCGCGCATAGGTCAGCGCCAGCTCGACGCCGCCGCCCGCGCCGCGGTCGCGCCCGTTCAGGGCGAGGTCGAAGCGCGCGGTCACGGCGGCGTCGCCGAGCGGCTCGGCCAGCAGCCCGTCGGGCAGCGCCAGCGGCCCGCGCGCCTGATCGACGGCCAGATCGAACATCACCTGGAACAGCGGCGAGCTGTCGAGGTCGCGCTCCACCGCGAGCGCCTCGACGAGCCGCGCGAACGGCACCTCGCGGTGCGCCTGCGCGTCGAGCACGCGCGCATGCAGCGCGCGCAGCAGCGCGTCGAAGCGCTGCGCGCCGTCCAGGTCGGCGCGCACGATCAGCGTGTTGACGAAGAAGCCGACCAGCGCCTCGGTCTCGCGGCGCTCGCGCCCGGCCGACGGCACGCCGATCAGCACCGTGCGCTGCGCGGCGTAGCGGCCGAGCAGCACGCCATAGGCGGCCAGCAGCAGCGTAAACGGCGTGGTGCCCTGCTCGCGCGCGATCGCGCGCAGCCGCCCGGCGAGCGGCGCGTCCAGCGTGCGGCGCACCGTGCCGCCGTCATGCGAGCGCTGCGGGCGCGGCGGCAGATCGCGCGGCAGCGTGATCGCCCCCGGCGCGCCGTCGAGCACCGCGCGCCAGTGCGCCAGCTGGGCGTCGAGTTCGTCGGCGGCCAGCCACTCGCGGCGCCACATCGCGACGTCGGCGAACTGCAGCGGCAGCGGCGCCGGCGTCTGGCCGCGATAGAACGCGAGCAGATCGCGCAGCAGCAGCTCCATCGACCACGCGTCGGCGACGATGTGATGGACCACGATCTGCAGCACGCGCTGGTCCGGCGCCACCTCGAACACGCCGACGCGGATCGGCAGGCCGCCGCTCAGATCGAACGGCGCGCAGGCGAAGCCGTGCAGCGCCGCCGCGAGCGCGGCGGGATCGCGGCCGACCTGGCGCAGCGTGAAGGCGCCGCCGGCCGCGCCGTCGGCTTCGGCCGGGACCGGCCCGGGAACCTGCATCGGCACGCCGTCGCCGGCCTCGAAGCGCAGCCGCAGCGCTTCGTGGCGCGCCAGCAGCGCGCCGAACGCGCGCCGCAGCGCCGCCGCGTCGAACCGGCCGCTCAGGCGCAGGGTCTGCGTCAGGTGATAGCCGGCATGGTTCGGATCGAGGCACCACAGGAACCATAGCCGCTCCTGCGCCGGCAGCAGCGGAAAGCGCGCCGGGCGCGGCGCGAGCGGCACGGCCGGCAGCGCCGAGGTGTCGATGCCCTGGCTGCGCGCGCGGGCGCGAAACAGCGCGCGCTTGTCTTCGGGCAGCGCCGCGTATTGGGTCGCGAGCCGCAGCGCGTCGGGGCGCGCGGTAGGTGTGTTGTCGGTCACGTGGTTCGTTTCCAGTCTGTCGTTGCGTGGCCCCCGCGCGCGCGGCGCGGGCCGGGCGCCGGCGGGCCTGCCGCGCGGCGCCCGGCGCGGGCGCGGATTACAGCGAGTCCAGCAGGCCCTGCATCGCGTCGAGCGAGCCGCCGCCCTCGCCGGCCCCGGCGGCCTCGCCGTCGAGCCGCGCGGCGAGATCGGCCGCGCGCGGGTGCGAGAACAGCAGCGCCAGCTCGACCCTGCGGCCGAGCCGCTCGCCGAGCCGCGCGGCCACGCGCACCGCGGCCAGCGAATGGCCGCCGAGCACGAAGAAGTCGTCGTCGAGGCCGGCCCGCGCGATGCCGAGCACCTCGGCCCAGGTCTCGCAGACGTGGCGCTCGGTCGGCGTTTGCGGCGCGACGTAGCGTTCGTCGTCCTGCACGGCGACCTCGGGCAGCGCGTTGCGGTTCAGCTTGCCGTTCGAGGTCAGCGGCAGCGCCTCGAGCCGCACCACCTGCGCGGGCACCTGCTGCATCGGCAGTTGCTCGGCGAGCCGCGCGCGCAGGCCGGCCGGATCGGCCTCGCCCGTCACGTAGGCCACCAGCCGCCGCGCGCTGCCCTCGCCGACGATCCGGCAGGCCGCGTGGCGGACCCCGTCGAGCGCGCGCAGCGCCGCCTCGGTCGCGCCCAGCTCGATGCGGAAGCCGCGCAGCTTGACCTGCTGGTCGGCACGGCCCAGGTAGTCGAGCCGGCCGTCGCGCCGCACGCGGCACAGGTCACCGGTGCGATAGAGCCGCGCGCCGGGCGCGCCGTGCGGGTCGGGCACGAAGCGCTCGGCGGTCTGCCCGGCGCGGCCCAGATAGCCGCGCGCGAGGTTCGCGCCGCCGATGCAGAGCTCGCCGACGCCGTTGTCGGGCACCGGCTGGCCGCTTTCGTCGAGCACCTGCAGGGTGGTGTGCTCGAGCGGCGCGCCGAGCGTGATGGGCGCGCCCGGCTCGAGCCGCGCCGCGCTCGACCAGATGGTGGTCTCGGTCGGGCCGTAGAGATTCCAGAGCGCCACGCCGCGCGCCAGCAGCGCGTCGGCCAGGTCGGGCGGCAGCGCCTCGCCGCCGCACAGCGCCGTGAAGCGCCCGCGCCGGCCCTGCCAGCCGCCGTCGAGCAGCAGCCGCCAGCCCATCGGGGTGGCCTGCATCAGCGTCGCGCCGGACGCCTCGGCCAGCGCGGCCAGCTTCGTGCCGTCCACCACCGTCTCGCGCGTGGCCAGCTCGATCGTCGCGCCGGCCGCGAGCGGCAGGTACAGCTCCAGCGCGGCGATGTCGAACGACAGCGTGGTGACGGCGAGCCAGACGTCGTCGGGGGTCGGCGCGAGCCGCGCGCGCAGGCTGTCGAGGAAGCGCGCGAGCGCGCCATGGGTGACGCCGACGCCCTTCGGCCGCCCGGTCGAGCCCGAGGTATAGATCACGTAGGCGAGCTGGGCCGGATCGACGGCGGGCAGCTCGGCCTCGCCCGCCTCGCCTGCCTCGCACGCCGCCGCGGCGGCGTGCGGCGCGCCGGCCTCGTCCAGATCGACCAGGCGGTGCGCGCCTGCGGGGGCGCCGAGCGCGCCGAGGCGCGCGCGCCCGGCCACGTCCGCCAGCGTGCAGGCCAGCCCGGCGTCCTCGATCATGCCGGCCAGATGCGCGTCCGGATAGGCCGGATCGAGCGGCACGTAGGCGGCGCCCGCCTTCAGCGCGGCCAGCACGGCCACCAGCATCGCCCCGGAGCGCGCGGTGCAGACGCCCACCCGTGCCTCGGCGCCGATCCCGCTGGCCAGCAGCTGCCGCGCCAGGCGCGCGGCGCGCGCGTCGAGTTCGCGATAGCTGTGCACCACGCCGTCGCAACGTACCGCGACCGCGTCGGGGCTGCGGCGCGCCTGCGCCGCGATGCGCTCGTGCACGGCGACGAACGGCTGGCTGCCGAACCCGCCGCGCCCGGCCACGGCACGCGCCGCGAGCCGCAACTCGCGCAGCCGCGGCGCCGGCCCGGCGTCGGCCGCGCCGCCGGCGATCTGCGCGAGCAGCCCGCGATAGTCGTCGAGCAGGCGCTCCACGGTGTCGCGCTCGAACAGGTCGGTCGCATAGCCGAACGACAGCCCGATCCGCTCGCCCACCGTCACGCCCAGCGTCAGGTCGAACTGCGCGGCCGTGCGCGCGGCGCCGAACGGGCGCAGCCGCAGCGCCTCGCCGATGCGCCGCTCGCTCGCGCCCTGCCGCACGTCGTAGTTGAACATCGCCTGGAACAGCGGCGTGTGGCTCGCCGCGCGCACCGGCTGCAGGGCATCGACCAGGCGCGCGAACGGCACGTCCTGGTTGGCCTGCGCGTCGAGCACGCGCTGCCGGACCTGGGCGAGCAGCGCCTCGAACGGCAGCGCGCCGGACAGCTCCGCGCGGATCACGGCGGTGTTGACGAAGAAGCCGATCAGCGGCTCGATCTCGATGCGCTCGCGCCCGCCGAGCGCAATCCCGATCCGCACGTCGCGCTGGCCGCCGTAGCGGTGCAGCAGCGCGTGGAAGGCGGCCAGCAGCGTCATGAACAGCGTCGCGTCGTGGCGGCGCGCATAGGTCTGCAGCGCATCGGCCAGCGCGCGGTCCAGCTCCAGGCCGACCTGCGCGCCGCGGCCGTCGCGCACCGCCGGCCGCGGCCGGTCGGCGGGCAGCTCCAGCACCGGCTGCTCGTCGCCGAGCGTGGCGCGCCAGTAGTCGAGCTGCGCGTCGAGCGCGGCCGCGTCGAGCGAGGCGTGCTGCCAGAGCGCGTAATCGACGTACTGCACCGGCAGCGCCGGCGCATAGGCCGACGCGTCGCCGGCCAGCGCCGCCTCGTAGGCGGCGGCCAGCTCGTCGATCAGCAGGCTCATCGACCAGCCGTCGGTGGCGATGTGATGCAGCGTGAGCTGGAACAGATGGGCTTGCGGGCCGACCTGCGCGAGCCGCGCGCGCAGCAGCGGGCCGCGCAGCAGGTCGAACGGCTGCGCGCCGCCCTCGCGCAGCCATGCCAGGCAGGCCGCGTCGTCGGCCGACGCGAACCCGGCCGCGTCCCAGCCGGCGCGCAGGCTGTCGTCGACCACCAGCCAGGGCGCGCCGTCGCGCTCGTCGAAGCGCGAATGCAGCATCTGGTGGCGCGCCACCACGGCGTCCAGCGCCGCGCGCAGCCGCGCCGCGTCGAGCGGGCCGTCGATGCGCACCGCCAGCGACAGGTGATAGGCCGGATTGTCGGGCGCGAGGCGCCAGAGGAACCAGAGGCGGGTCTGGCCGTGCGTGGGCGGCGCCTCGCGGCGGCCGCTGGCGCGCACCGGCGGCAGCACGCGTGCGCCGGGCGCGGCACCGGCTTCGAGCCAGGCGGCCAGCGCGGCCAGCTGCGGATGATCGAACAGCGCGCGCAGCGGCACCTCGCGGCCGAGCGCGCGCTGCAGGCGCGCGGCCACTTGCAGCGCCAGCAGCGAATGGCCGCCGAGCGCGAAGAAGTCGTCGCGCGCGCCGATCCGCTCGACGCCGAGCACCGCCTGCCAGATCTCCGCGACGGTGGTCTCGAGCGGCGTGGCGGGCGCCACGTAGCCGGCCGCGGGGTCGGCCTCGAGCCTGGGCAGCGCGCGGCGGTCGAGCTTGCCGTTGGGCAGCGTGGGCAGCGCGTCGAGCACGCCGATCGCGGCCGGCACCAGGTAGGCCGGCAGCCGTTCGGCCAGCGCGGCGCGCAGCACCGCGGCGTCGGGCGCGGCGCCGGCCGCGGCGACCACATGGGCCACCACGCGGCGCGCATCGCCGTCGCCCTGCACCACCGCCACCGCCTCGGCCACCTCGGGCCGCGCCAGCAGCGCGGCCTCGATCTCGCCGGGCTCGATCCGGAAGCCGCGCACCTTGACCTGCTCGTCGAGGCGCCCGAGGAAGGCCACGCCGCCGTCCGGCAGCCAGCGGCACCGGTCGCCGGTGCGGTAGAGCCGCGCGCCCGGCGCGCCGCACGGATCGGGCACGAAGCGCTCGGCGCTCAGCGCCGGCTGGCCGGCGTAACCGTGCGCGAGCGTGGTGCCGCCGATGCAGAGCTCGCCCACGCCGTGGGCCGGCACCGGCTGCCCGTCGCGATCGAGAATCCGGTACACGCGCGAGACCGAGGGCCGCCCGATCGGCGCGGCGAGGCAGCCCGCCTGCGCGGGCTCGACGCGCTGCACCGAGGAGGTGACGGCGATCTCGGTCGGCCCGTAGGTGTTGAACAGCGGCACCTCGCGCAGCGGCGAGTCGAACCATTGGGCGACCGCCGTGCCCGGCAGCGCCTCGCCGCCGATCAGCATGCGCCGCAGCGCGAGGCCGGGGCGCGCACGGGCCTGGCGCACCCATTGCCTCCAGTAGCCGGTGGGCAGATAGGCGAAGGTGACGGCGCGCTCGGCCAGCACGCGGTCGAGCTCGTCGGCGCTCCAGAGCGCGGGGCCGCGCATCTCGAGCGACGCGCCGAGCGCGAGCGGCGCGAAGATCTGCTCGACCGAGGCGTCGAAGTTGACGGTCGAGAACTGCAGCACGTGATCGTCGGCACGCAGGCCGTGGTCGGCGATGAAGTCGTCGAGATGGCGGCTCAGCGCGCCGTGCGAGATCGCGACGCCCTTCGGCCGGCCGGTCGAGCCGGAGGTGTAGATCAGATAGGCGGGCTGCTCGGGATGCGGCTCGGCGCAGGCGGGGCGGGCGGCCACGGCGCCGGCAGCGCCCGCCTCGATCGCCTCGGCGGCGTCGAGCGCGCTGCGGCCGGCCGCGGCGATCCAGTCGGCATGGCCGGCCGCCGTCGCGGCATCGGTCAGCACGATCGCGATGCCGGCGTCGTCGCACATGTCGCGCAGGCGCTCGCGCGGATAGGCCGGATCGAGCGGCACGTAGGCCCCGCCCGCCTGCAGCACGCCGAACAGCGCGGCGATCAGGGCCGGCGAGCGTTCGAGGCAGACGCCCACCGGCGCGCCGGGGCGCACGCCGGCGTCGGCCAGCCGCCGCGCGATGCGGTTCGCGGCGCGATCGAGCGCGGCGTAGCCGAGCCGGGCATCGCCGCAGCGCAGCGCGAGCGCGTCGCCGCGCATGCGCACGGCGGCCTCGAAGCGCGCCGTCACCGGACGATACGGATGCGGCACGGCCACGGCGGCGCCGGCCAGGCCCGCCGGGCCGTCGGCCGGCACCGCGGCCCGCAGCGCGGCCAGCGTGGTGAGCTCGGGCCGCGCGAGCTGCGCGAGCATCGCCTCGTAGGCGGCGGCGAGCGCGTCGAGCGCGGCCGCGTCCAGACGCGACGCGTCCCAGCTCCATTCCAGGCCGATCCGCTCGCCGGGCAGCACGCCGAGCGTGAGCGGATAGTGGGTGCGCTCGAACGACACCGAGGCCTCGACGGTCAGGCCGAGCGAGCCGTCCTTCAGCGCCGGGTCGATCGGGTAGTTCTCGAACACCAGCAGCGAATCGAACAGCGTGCCGGCCTGCGCGCCGGCCCATTGCTGGATCGAGGTGAGCGGCGTGTGCTCCACCTGCCGCAGCTCGACGTTGCGGTGCTGCAAGGCCAGCAGCCAGTCCTGCAGCGGCGCGTCGGCGGGCACGTCGACCCACAGCGGCAGGCTGTTGATGAACACGCCCTGGATCTGGGCGGCGCCGGCCAGCTCGGCCGGACGGCCCGCCACCGTCACGCCGAACGCGGCCTGGCGGCGGTCGCCGTGGCGCGCGAGCACCAGCGCCCAGGCGGCCTGGATCAGCGTGTTGAGGGTCACGCCGCGGCGCCGGGCGCTGTCGGCCAGCGCGGCCGACAGCGCGGCGCCGAGCGACGCGGCGCGGTGGCGGTAGGTGTCGCCGCCGCGGCCGGCGGGCCGCGCCGCGGCCGGGGCGGCCGGCGCCGCCACCGCGTCGAGCAGCAGCGCCGGCTGATCGACGCGCGCGAGCTGCGCGCGCCACCAGTCGCCAGTATCGGGCTGCGCGGCCAGCCAGTCGGTGTAGCGCGAGAACGGCACGACCGCATCGAGCGCGGCCTCGCGGCCCGCGCGCGCCGCCAGGTAGGCGCGCGTCAGCTCGCCGAGCAGCTGCGACTGGCTCCAGCCGTCGGACAGCGCGTGATGGTTGATCCAGGCCAGGTCGTGCGCGCCGTCGGGGCGGCGGAACAGCGAGACGTGCATCAGCGGCGCGGCGTCGAGATCGATGCGCTTGGGCGCCTCCGCCTCGAACCAGCTCGCGAACGCCGCCTCGTAATCGGCGCGATCGCGCCAGTCGTGAAGCTCGAACGGCAGCGGCACGGCGGCCTGCACGGCCTGCAGCATGGTGCCGCCATGCGCGCGCACGAAGCGCGTGCGCAGCACCGGATGACGCGCGATCACGGTCTGCCAGGCCCGGCGCATCGCGTCGACATCCACCTCGCCGCGCAGCGTCAGCCGCTTGCGGTTCAGATAGGCGCCGGGTTCGAGCAGGCTGTGGAACAGCAGCCCCTGCTGCAGCGGAGTGGCCGGGTAGAGATCCTCGAGCGCGACCCCGGCGAGGCCGAGCGCGTCGAAGCCGGCCTCGTCGAGCGCGGCGCGCGGGAAATCGGCGGCGGTCGCACGCGGCACGGCCTGCTCGCAATGCGCGACGAAGCGCGCGAGCTCGCGGCCGAACCCGGCGACCAGCGCGTGCTGGCGCTCGGGCGAGACGCGCGCCGGATCGAAGCGCCACGACAACGACAGCCGGCCGTCGACGATCATGCCGTTGACGTCCACCGCATAGACGAGCGCCTCGTCGGCCGGCTGCTGGGCGCCCGAGGCCTCGGTCGCGAAGCCGAACGGGCCGTCGTCGGCGAGGCTGCCGTCGAACTGGCCGAGATAGTTGAAGCTGATGCGCGGCGCGGGCAGCGCGGCCAGCGCCGCCTGCGCGGCCGGGTCGCCGTAGGCTTGCAGCCAGCCCCACGAGGCGCCGCCGTCGGGCAGCGCGCGCAGCCGCGCCTTGGCCTCGATCAGCGCGGCCGCGTCGTCGGCCGGCGCCGGCAGCCAGGCCGGATAGCGCGTGGTGAACCAGCCGACCGTGCGGCTCGGGTCGAGCTCGTGGCGCTCGTGAATGTCCCGGCCGTGGCCTTCCAGCGCGACCAGCGCGCCGTCGCCGCCGAAGGTCGCGGCCGCCGCGCGCGCGAGCGCGGCCAGCAGCAGTTCGTCGACGCCGAGCCGGTAGGCGCGCGGCGCGGCGCGGCGCAGCGCGTCAGTCGCCTCGGGTTCGAGCTTCCAGTCCACGACGTCGCTGGTCGCGACGCTGCCGGCCGGCGCCTCGAGCGGCACCGCCGCGCCGGCCAGCGCGGCCCGCCACGCGGGCAAGGCCGCCGCGAGCCGGGCCGGCGTGGCGGCCTCGCGCTGCGCGGCGGCCCACACGCTCCACGGCAGCGCCGCCTCGAGCGCGATCGCGCGGCCCGCGCTGGCCGCCGCATAGGCGCTGGCCAGATCGGCGAGCAGGATTCGCCACGACACGCCGTCCACGGCGAGGTGATGGATCACCAGCAGCAGCCGGCCGTCGGGGGAGCCGTCGGCCAGATCGGGGGTGCGCCACGCCACGGCATGCACCAGCCGGCCCGCGGCCGGGTCGAGCGCGCACTGGGCGCGCTCGGCGCCGTCCGCGAGGGCGGCCGGCCAGCGCGCGCCGGCCTCGCGCAGATCGACCGACACCAGGCGCAGCGGGGGCGCCTCGGCCAGCACGCGTTGCCGCCATGCGCCGTCGGCCGGGTCGCGCTCGAAGCAGAGCCGCAAGGCGTCGTGGCGCGCGATCACGGCGCCGAGCGCGCGCTCGAACGCGGCAGCGTCGAGCCGGCCGCGCACGCGCAGCAGCACCGACTGGTTCCAGTGCGGCTGGCCGTCCGGATAGCGCGCATGGAACCACGCCTGGATCGGCGTGAGCGGCAGCGGGCCGTGCAGCTCGGCGGCCGTCTCGGCCGTCTCCAGCGGCCGCATCACGGCCGCGAGCCGCGCCACGGTGGGCTGCTCGAACACCTGGCGCGGCGTGATCAGCCAGCCCTGCGCGCGCGCCTTCGCGATCAGTTGCAGGCTCAGGATCGAATCGCCGCCCGCCGCGAAGAAATCGTCGTCGATGCCCAGATCGTCGCGGTTCAGCACCGCGCCCCACCAGGCCAGCAGCGCGCGCTCGGCCTCGTTGCGCGGCGCGGCGCGCGGGCCGTCGGCCGGCGCGGCCTCGACGGCCGGCAGCGCCGCGCGGTCGACCTTGCCGTTGTGCATCAGCGGCATGCGGTCGAGCACCGCGAGCGCGGCCGGCACCATGTGGGCCGGCAACTGCTGCGCGAGCACGCGCTGCAGCTGCGCGCCGTCGAGCGTGGTGCCGGCCGCGCCCACCACGTAGCCGACCAGCCGCGCCGCGCCGCGCTCGGTGGCGAGCACCACCACCGCCTCGGCCACGCCGGGCTGGCGCCGCAGCGCGGCCTCGATCTCGCCCGGCTCGATGCGAAAGCCGCGCAGCTTGATCTGCTGGTCGAGGCGGCCGAGGAAGTCGATCGCGCCGTCGGCGCGGCGCCGGCACAGATCGCCCGTGCGATAGAGGCGCGCGCCCGGTGCGCCGAACGGATCGGGCACGAAGCGCTCGGCGGTCTGCGCGGGGCGGTCCAGATAGCCGCGCGCGAGCGTGTGGCCGCCGATGCAGAGCTCGCCGAGCGCGCCGACGGGCGCCTCGTTGCCGTCGCGGTCGAGCACCCGCGCGGTACGCGACGCATAGGGCACGCCGATCGAGACGATCGGCTGCGCGGCGTCCTCGGGCGTGGTCGCGCGATACAGGCAGGCCACCGTGGTCTCGGTCGGCCCGTACAGGTTCGCGAGGCCGATCCGGCCGAGCGGGCCGCGCTGCCATTGCGCGAGCGCGTCGCCGGGCAGCCCCTCGCCGCCCACCGTGATCTGCCGCAGCGCGGCCAGCGCCTGCGGCGGCGGCGGCGTGCGCAGCCACTGCTGCCAGTAGGCGGTCGGCAGCCGCGAGAACGTCACGCGCGCCTCGATCAGGTGGCGGCTGGTGGTGTCGATGTCCCACGGCTCGGCGCCGCGCATCTCGATGCTGCCGCCCTGCAGCAGCGCGGGCAGCAGCTCGTGCAGCGCCACGTCGAAATTGATGGTCGACGATTGCAGCTGCGTATCGTCGGCGCCGATGCCGTGCGCGGTGATGAAATCGTCGAGATGCGCGGCGAGCGCGCCGTGCGAGATCGCCACGCCCTTCGGGCGGCCCGTGGAGCCCGACGTGTAGATCACGTAGGCGAGCTGGTCCGGATGCGGTTCGTGCCGGCCGGCGCCGGCGGCCGGGCGCGCGTCGGCCCCGCCGTGCTCCAGCGCGTCCACGTCGATCGCGCTGCGTCCGGCGAACAGCGCGCCGCACTGCCGCCGCGCCGCCGCGTCGGTCAGCACGACCTCGACGCCGGCGTCGTCCATCATCATCGCGAGCCGTTCGGCCGGATAGGCCGGATCGAGCGGCACGAAGGCGCCGGGCGAGCGCAGCGTGCCGAGCAGCGCGGCCACCATGCCGAGCGAGCGCGTCATGCAGATGCCCACGCGTGCGTCGGGGCGCACGCCCGCCGCGGCGAGCGCCTGCGCCACCCGTTCGGCATGGCGATCGAGCTGCGCATAGGTGGCGCGCTGCCCTTCGCAATGCACGGCGAGCGAGGCCGCGTGGCGCGCGGCGCTGGCCGCGAAGCGCGCCGGCACCGAGCGATACGGCTTGACGCTCGCCGGCGCCGGCGCGGGGGCGGCGCCGGCGAGCGCGGCCAGCGGGCGCTGCGGCGCGTCCAGCGCCGCGTCGAGCAGGGCCACGAAGTAGTCGAGCATCGCGCCGAGGGTGGCCGCGTCGAACAGGTCCTCGGCGTAGGTGAACGCCAGCTCGAAGCCGTTCGCGCGCTCGCGCGCGTCGAGCACGAGATCGAAGCGCGCCGTCTGGACGGGGATCTCGTAATGCGTGGCGTCGAGCCCCGGCAGCCGGATCGTGTCGTCGTCGCGGCCGAGATAGTTGAACATCGCCTGGAACAGCGGGGTGTTGCCGAAGCTGCGCTGCGGCTGCAGGGCTTCCACCAGCTTCGTGAACGGCAGGTCCGCATGCGCCTGCGCCTCGAGCACGCGCTCGCGGACCTGGGCGAGCAGCGCGGCGAAGGTGGGCGCGGCGTCCAGTTCGCTGCGGATCACCAGCGTGTTGACGAAGAAGCCGATGGTGCGCGCGACCTCCGGCCGGTCGCGGCCGGCCGCCGGCACGCCGACGCGGATGTCGCGCTGGCCGCTGTAGCGCGCGAGCAGCAGCACGTAGGCGGCGAGCAGCGTCATGAACGGCGTGGCGTCGGCGGCGTTCGACACGCGCAGCAGCGCGGCATGCAGCGCCGGCGGCAGCACGCGCGCCACGCGGCCGCCCGCGCCGCTGCGCAGGCCGGCGCGGGTGCGGGTCCTGGGCAGCTCGAGCACCGGATGATCGGTGCCGAGCCGGCCGCGCCAGTAGTCGAGCTGGCGCGCCAGCGCGCCGTCGTCGAGCCATTCACGCTGCCATTGCGCGTAGTCGCCGTACTGCACGCCGGCCGGCGCGGCGCGCCCGCCGCCGGCCGGCACCTCGGCCGCGGCGCCGGTACAGGCCGCATAGGCGGCGCCGAGGTCGTTGACGAGCACACCGATCGACAGGCCGTCCGACACGATGTGATGCAGCGCGACGTGCAGCACGTGATGGTCGGGCGCGAGCGCGATCAGCGCGACGCGCAGCAGCGGCCCGCGCTCCAGGTCGAACGGCGCGGCCGAGCGCTCGGCCAGCAGCGCGTCGAGCGCGCCCGCGGCGGCGTCGGCCTGCGCCAGCGTCAGCGTCTGCCAGCCGTAATCGAGCGGTCCGGCGCTCTGGTATGGCACGCCGTCGACTTCCTCGAAACGCTGCCGCAGGCTTTCGTGCGCCTGCACCACGCGATCGAGCGCGGCGCGCAGCGCCGCCACGTCGAGCGGGCCGCGCAGGCGCACCGCGCCCGTCACGTTGTAGGCGGCGCTGGCGGGATCGAGCCGCCACAGGAACCACAGCCGCTCCTGCGCATGCGAGAGCGGGAAACGCCGCTCGGCGCCGGGAAACGGCACGATCGGCAGGCGCGCGGCGTCGATGCCGCGCTCGCGCAGACGGCCGCGGAACACGGCGCGCTTCTCGGGCGGCAGGGCGACATAGGCCGTCGAAATCGACAGCAGATCGTTCGACACTTCGCTCACAGGTTCACTCTTCGAGGTTCGGTTTCGGAACGGCAAGCGGCCGCCCGGCGCACGGGCCGGCGGCCGCGCCGGCATGCGCCGCGCCCGGGCGGGGCGCGGCGCCGGCTGGCGGCACGCACGTCAGCGCGTCATCGCCACCAGCACGCGGCGCTGGCCCGCGAACGGCGCGCGGCCGTGCGACATCAGCAGGTTGTCGAGCAGCAGGAGGTCGGCTGCCCGCCATGGGAACGACAGCATCGTGTCGCGATAGACGGCGCGGATCTCGTCGAGCATCGCGGCGTCGATCGGCGTGCCGTCGCCGAAATAGGTGTTGCGCGGCAGGCGCTCCGGCTCGACGACTTCGAGCATCGCCTCGCGCACGCCTTCCGGCAGGTTGGTGACGTGGAACAGATGGGCCTGGTTGAACCAGACCGTCTCGCCGGTCTGCGGATGGCGCAGCTCCGACTGGCAGACCTGGCGCGTGCGCAGCGCCTGGCCGTCGTCGAGCCATTCCCAGGCGATCCGGTTCGCCGCGCAGTAACGCTCGACCTCGGCGCGCTGCTCGGTGCCGAACACCTGCTCCCAGGACAGGTCGAGACCGTTGCCGTAGTTGCGCACGTACATCACGCCGTGCTCGGCGAAACGCCGCCGCAGCGCCGGATCGAGGCGTGCGTATACCAGCCGGCTGTCGGCCACCGGCGTGGCGCCGCCCGCCTCGGCCGCGATCTCGCAGTAAAAGCCGATCGAGCCCGGCCACTTCAGCGTGTACGACTGCTCGTTGTGCTGGTCGATCCACTGGTTCGCCGGATACTCGGTGGACGAGAACACGCCGTTGTCCACGCGGCTGCGCGGCGTCGAGCCGAATTCGTACTCGCGGATCGGCTCGCCGAAGCGCGCCGCGCAGCGCTCGAAGCCGGCCGGACCGACCGGCGCGAAGCCGCGCAGCAGCACGCCGCCGTGGCGCGTCTTCTCGCGCGCGACGAACGCGGCGAGCTCGCCGCCCAGCGCGGCCTCGAGCGGCGGCGCGGCGGCCTCGCCCGCTGCCGGGCTCACCACCACCAAGCGCGTGCCGTTCTGTTCGAGCTCGCCGAACTCGAGCGCCACGGCCGCGTGTGCCGTCGTCAATGCGTCCATCCTGCCTCCGTCGGCAACGCGGCCGGCGCCGGCCCGGCGAGCGCGCGCGCCAGCGACGAGGCCACGCGCGCGAGTACCGGTTCGGGTTCGGTGTCGAGATAGAAGTGGCCGCCGGCGAATGCGTGGAACGCGCATTCGCCGCGGGTGGTGTCGCGCCAGGCCGCGACCTGCTCGGCGCGCGCGGTGGCCGGATCGTCGCGGCCGGTAAACACGCTCAGCGGGCAATCGAGCGGCTCGCGCGGCGCTTCGGCCGGAAATACCGACGGGTAGATGCCGCACAGATGGAAGTCCGCGCGCAAGGTGGGCATCAGCAGCTCGATGAAGTCGCGGTCGCCGAGCAGCGCCTCGGGCGTGCCGCCCAGCGCGCGCAGCTTGTCGACCATTTCCGCGCGCGTGCAGCCGAGCCAGTGCGTCTCGCTGGCGCGCCGCGACGGCGCGGCCGATGCCGACGCGCCGAACCAGACCGGCGCCGCCTCGCCGCGCGCGCGCAGCGCATGGAGCAGCTCATGGGCGACCAGCGAGCCCATGCTGTGGCCGAACACCGCGAACGGCAGCGACGGGTCGCGCCGCGCGCGCCAGTCGGCGCAAACCGCCCCGATCAGCGACGGCCAGTCGGTATGCGGCGGCAGCGCGCGGCGCAGGCCGTGGCCGGGCAGGTCGAGCGCGACCACGGCGACGCCGCGCGGCAGCGCCTGCTGCCAGCGCCGGTACAGCGAGGCGGCGCCGCCCGCGTGCGCGAAACAGAACAGTTGCACGGGCGGCAGCGCCGCCGGTGCGCGATCGCTCGCCGACATCGCTCAGTGCGCCGAACGCTTGGCTTCCTGCTCCGCCATGGCCTTGCGCAGGCTGAGCGGACGCATGTCGGTCCAGACCTCCTTGATCCACTCGAGACAGGCCTCCTTGGTGCCCGACTTGCCGGCGGCGGTCCAGCCCGGCGGCAGTTCCTTGAAGTCCGGCCAGATCGAATACTGTTCCTCGTGATTGACCACCACCAGATACGTCGTGTTTTCGTCGCCCCAGCTCATCGCTTGCTCCGTTCGACCGGCTTGCCGGCCAGTGAAAGTTGAATAAACGAAACTCATTTACACATCGCGGCCTGATGCGGCCCGGTGCGTCGTGCGGTTCGGGTCCGGCCATCGCCTCGATGCCGATGCCGCCCGGCATGCCTCGCGTCGCTCCGCAAATGAGAATCATTGGCATTTGGTGCGTACTCTGACGGGCGCGCTTTGTGTTGTCAAGTCACTTCACCACGCGACCGGCGGTTTGCGGCCGGCCGGCAGCCAGCGGCGGCCGGCGCAGGTGCTGCTTTCGCCCGACTTTCGCCCGACTTTCGCCCGACTTTTGCCAGCCGTGCCTGCCGTGCCTGCGCGACGCGGCAAGCGCGCCGGGATGCGCGGCGCCGCGCGTGGCCCGCCGGTTCGCCGGCATTCTCACCATGCGAATGAGAACCATTTGCATTGGTTATCGAATTGTCGGATTATGGCGGCACTTCCAATCAGATGAGAGAGCCCGATCGACCATGCATGCCGAGAGCCGAACGCATGCCGCCGTGCAATCGTCCATCCCCGGCATGGCGCCCGGCCGTCGCCTGCCGGCGCCCCGCGCATGAGGGCGGCCGGCCACGGCGCCCTGCCCGGCGGCCCGCGCGAAGCGGCGGCACCGCTGCCCGAGACGCTGCCCGAGCGGTCGGTGCGCCTCGCGCCCGACGTGACGTTCAGCACCCACGCGCTCGCCGAGCGGCCGCCCTATTGCGCACGGCCGCTGCGCGACGGCGAGCTGCGGCTGTGGCTGCTGCGGCCCGAGTGGCAGCTGCTGTCGAAGGAGGACGCGCTCGCGCGGCTCTCGCGCTACGAGCGCAAGCGCGCGAAATGCTTTCCGCAGCCCGCCATCGGCAAGCGCTTCGCGGTCGGCCGCGCCGTGCTGCGCGGCATTCTCGGCGGCATCGTGGGCGCCCGGCCCGATGCGCTCGAGCTCGTCGATCACGAAAGCGGCCGCATCACGCTCGCCGGGCCGCACGCGGCAGGCGCGCTCGACGTCGCGGTGGCCTACGCCGGCATCTGGATCCTGATCGGCGTGAGCGCGCAGCCGATCGGGCTCGCCACCGCGTTCTCGGTGGGCGACGTGGTGGACCATGACGAGCAGCAGCGCGTGCGGCTCGCGAGCGTGGCCGGCGCCGCGCGCGGCGCGGTGCATGCCGAGGCCGGCCCGGCCCCGGACAGTCGCGTGCACGCGCACCGGGTTCACACGCACGATGCCGGCATCTGGCGCGTGATCGACCTGCCGATGCCGGGACGCCAGTGCGTGGCCGCGGTGGCCGCACGCGAGATTCGCGAGGTGCGGGCGAGCGGCTGGAGCAGCGCGGTCAAGCTGCCGCTGCCGGCCGAGGACGCGTCGCGCGAACGGCGCGCGGCGAGCCCGGCGGCCGGCATCCGGCGCACCGCGCCGCGCGGCTGACGCCCGCGGCGGCCGGCGGCGCGCGGCGTGCCTCGCGAGCCCGCGCGGCCGGCTCTACCGGCCGGCGGCGCGCGGCGCGCCGCCTGGCCCGGCGCCGCTTCGCGGCATCGTTGCCACCTCCCGGCGGCATCGATATATTACGGACCGCCGGGCGCGCCGCACGCCGTGTCTGGCGTAAGATGCGGCGGGCCGGCCGCATCGCGGCCCTCCAATCCGACACCACGGTGGACCGATGACATCACGCAAGATTCGCTTACTGGTGTATCTGCTCGCGGCGCTGCTCGGCGTGATCGCGGTGCGCGTGGTGCAGCACATCCGCGGCGAGCCGGACGGCTCGACCGCCGTCACCGCCACGGCCGGCGAGGACGAGCAGGAGGACGACAATCCGTTCCCCGAGCAGGTGCCCGCGCATGGCGCGTTCGAAGCCTTCATGGAAAAGCTCGACGCCGATCCGAGGTTCACGGCGCTCGCCGACGGCACGCCGGCCGACAGCGCCTACGACAAGGGCGTCGGGCTCGCCCAGGCCGGCTTGCCGAGACTGCCCGACGCGCGGCTCGCGCAACGCCTGGTGCTGATGTCGAAGCTGGTGGCGTCGATGCCCGACGCGGACTGCCGGACCACCTCGCGGCCCGCGGCCGACGCTGCCGACAGGCAGCGCATCCTGAACGACGCGATCGGCCGGCTGAACCGGCAGGACGCGGCCCAGTGGTTCGATATCTCGTTGGCGGCCGCGCGCGCCATGCTCGACAAGTCTCCGGTGATTCCGGCCGATCACGGCGCCGCCACGGCCGCGCTGGAGCGGATCGCGCAGCAGTTGCCGCCGCAGGACCGGCCGCGCTTCCTGACCGCGATCCGCACGCCGGCCGCGGCCGCGCCCGCCGATACCTGCTGGGCCACGCGCGCGCTCTACCAGCAGGCGCTGAAGCTCGACGCCCCGTACCGGGCGGCGCTGGCGCGCGAGCTCGCGGCAACGGCCCGCTGAGGATGGCCGGCGGCCGAGGCGGCCCAGGCGGAAGACGGCGCTGCAGCTATCGCGAAACGCCTTTATGCTATCGCCCTTTGCCTGCCCTCGCCCGCTTTCGCCGATGCCCATGCCCACGTTTCGCCAAGCCGTTGCCGCCGACGTCGATCGTTGCTTCGCGATCGAAACCGCCGCCTATGAAGGCGACGAAGCCGCCACGCGCGAGAAGATCGCGACGCGCATCGCGCGGTATCCCGCAGGATTTCTGGTGATGGAGCTGGACGGGCAGATCATCGGCTTCATCAACGGCGGCTGCGCCCATCAGGTGGTGATGGCCGACGAGGCGTTCAAGGAACTGGTCGGACATGACGACGACGCGCCGAACGTGGTGATCATGTCGGTGGCGATCGATCCGGCGCATCAGGGCAAGGGCTACGCGTCCGCCATGATGGCGCGCTTCGTGTCGGGCATGAGGGCGCTCGGCAAGTCCAGCATCCATCTGATGTGCAAGGAGCGGCATGTCGCGCTCTACGAGCGCCTCGGCTATCGCTACGTGAAGCCGTCCAGTTCCGCGCATGGCGGCATGGCGTGGCACGAGATGCAGATGGCACTCTGAGGCCCCCCGAGGCGCCGCGCAAACGCCCCGCGGGCGCGGCCGCACGGCGCTCAGGCCGGCGCCTGCGCGCACCGCGCGCCTTGCTCCTGCGCCATCGTCACGAATGCCGCCAACGCCGCGCTGCGATACGCATCGCGGCGCATCAGCAGCGCCACGGTGCGGCGCGGCAGCGCGGGCTTCAGGCCCACCAGGCGCAGCCCGGCCTGCTCGCGCGCGATCGCGGCCGGCAGCAGCGTGGCCAGCGCCCCGCGCCGCACCACCTCGACGGCCGCGCTGATCGAATTGACCTCCATCGCGATGCGCGGCGCCACGCCGTGCCGCCGGCAATAGCGGTCCAGGTGATGACGCGTGGCGAACTCGCCGTTCAGCAGCACCAGCGCCGCGCCGGCGAACTCGCGCAGCGTCAGCGCCGTGCGCCTGCCCGCATACGGATGCGACTTGCCCACCACCACCGCCAGCGCCTCGACGAACAGCGCCTGCACCTCGAGATCGGGCGAACCGGTCTCGCTGAAGGCGATCCCGACGTCGAGCGCATCCTGGGCCAGCAACGGCTCCATGCGCTCCTGCGGCATCTCCAGCACGCTCAGCGCGATGCTCGGATAGCGGCGGTGATAGCGGTCCAGCAGCGGTCCGATCAGGTAGGGGGCGAAGGTCGGCGTGATGCCGATCCGCAGCGAGCCGCGGCTCAGTTCGCCGACGTCGTGGATCGCGCGCCGGCCCGCCTCCAGATCCTGCAGCGCGCGCCGCGCGTAGCAGGCATACGCCGCGCCGGCGTCGGTCAGCCGGATCGAGCGGCCCGAGCGGTCGAAGAGCGGCACGCCGAGCGTGCCCTCCAGCTGCCGGACCTGCTGCGACAGCGTCGGCTGCGAGACGTGCAGCGCCTCGGCCGCGCGCGTGAAGTTGCCGTGGTCGGCGACCGCCAGGAAATAACGAATGTGCCGGAGCAGCACCGCGCCTCCCGAATACTATTGGCCATGCCTATGGCCGCGATAATAAACCGGTCTTTGACGCTATCGGCATGCCGGCGCATTCTCTGTCCAGCGCGGCTCGGCCCATTGAGCAGGCGCACGCCAGGCAAGACCTGCTCGACGGCGTGCCGAGGTGTCGGGTACGACGCGCTCGCGCGGCGCGCCGTGCCGTGCGAGCGCGCGGCCGCCCGCCGCCGCGCGGGCGGTTCCTTGCATGCCGGGACCGCCGGCTGGTCCCCGCCCTTTCCCGAGGAGTTCCCCATGACGCAATCGCAGCACAGCCAGACCGCCCGCCAAGCCCTGACCGACGCGATCATCGACGCGAAGCTCCGCCACGACCTGACCTTCGAGCAGCTCAGCGAAGGCACCGGCCTGAGCGTGGCCTTCGTCACCGCCGCGCTGCTGGGCCAGCACCCGCTGCCGGCCGAGGCTGCCCGGCTGGTGGCCGGCAGGCTCGACCTCGGCGAGGATGCCGTGCGCCTGCTGCAGACGATCCCCGTGCGCGGCAGCATCCCCGGCGGCGTGCCGACCGATCCCACCATCTACCGCTTCTACGAGATCGTGCAGGTATACGGCTCGACGCTGAAGGCGCTGATCCACGAGCAGTTCGGCGACGGCATCATCAGCGCGATCGACTTCAGGCTCGATGTGAAGAAGGTGGATGATCCCGAGGGCGGCTCGCGCGCGGTGATCACGCTGGACGGCAAGTACCTGCCCGCCAGGCCGTTCTGAGCGGCCGGCGAGCGCCGTGCCGCGCGCCGCCGCGGGCGCGAAAGATGCGAGGGCCGCGCCCCGGCCGACTGCGGCGGCACCGCGAACGGCGGCCGTGCATGGCCATGCGCGGCCGGGAAGCGAACCACACCCGAACGGGACTGCGCAACGGGCAGCCCGGCCGCGATCGCGGCACGCGGGCCGCCGCCGAGCCAACGGCATCGCGTCCGCCTGGCGTCACGCCGCGCGCCTGCCCGGCCGCGCGGCCCGCTCGCGGATCGCTAGCGGATCGCACGAGGTGGACGCGGCACCATCGTCATCGACCTGCTACATTGCCCGAAGCCGTCGGCCGAGATGCCCGCGGCTGCGCACGATCGTCGTGCGCTCCACCCCATGGCAACTTTCAGGAGAAACTCGATATGCGTCCTCTTCGCAAGCTGTCTCTCGCCGCTCTCACGCTGTCCCTGACGCTCGGCCTGTCCGGCGTGGCACTGGCCCAGACCCCCGCCTCCGATCCGGCGGCCGCCGCCCCGGCCAGCGCCCCGAGCAAGGCCGAGAAGCGCAAGCAGGCCCGCGCGCAGCACAGGGCCGAACGCAAGGCTGCCCGCGCGAAGAACAGCGCCGAGCTGAAGAAGCTGGAAGACAACGGCTACAAGCCGGCGGCGAACGATCCGAACTATCCGCAGGATCTGCAGAACGCCGAGAAGCGTGCCGCCGGCGCGGCGTCGTCCGGGCAGTAAGCGGCGCGGCAGCGCGGGCCCGACCTGAAACCGGCGGCGGCTCGGGCCGCCGGTTTTGCGTCCAGGCACGGCGGCCCGGCTCTTGCGCCGCTTTCGGTGTGCGTCGCCGCCGGCGGAAAATGGCCGGCGCCGCGCATGAATGTCGGCACTTCCCCCGTGCAGAATTGATTCAACGAAATCGATCACCGGATAACGAGCCGACGTGCCGTCAATCAGAATCACCCATTGATGCAGTTCACAAGCCGATATCGCCTATGGCATATCGGCTCGCCATGCCTTCTCGGCACGGCCTCGCCGGCAATATCGGCCAAGCGGTCCGATATCGGATACCGGTCGACGCGGCTGGTTTGACTCTCCTGCCCGCCGCTTGGCGGATCGACTGATTCGCCCGGCAAAGCGGGGCGACGATCCATTCACTACGCGATGCCGCCACGTTCGGCGGCCGGCAACCGCGCGGCACGCCTGCCGCTTTCGGCAAGGCCCGGCTCGGGATCGGCTCGTGTTCAATCGTGTTCCATCGCAGGTCGACCGACACGCCGGAAGCACTGCCCCCGGTGCAACGGGCTGCCGCCCGAGCGGCCAGACGCCGTTGCGCTGGCCAGGCCCGCGCGATGCGCGCCGAGCGACGCATGACTGTATCGCTTCGCCCGGCCGGCATTCCGAACCATTCACATTCCTGCAAACAAGACAGTGCATGCTGCCCGGGATCGGTAGCCAAGCTTGCCACAACGGGGCTGGCGGGGGCTGGCGACCTTGTTTCACTGATCTCCTCTTTCTCCGCACTCCTACATGACCACACTAGCGCGTCGCCTTTTCATTCCGGATATTTCATGGCGCAGCACGGCGCTTCTTTGCGCGAGCCTGCTGCTTGCCGCCTGCGGCGGCGGCGATGACCCGCCCCAAGCGACGTCGGCGACCACCCCGGCCCCGGCCGCCTGCTCGACGCGCCACTGCGCCCCGGCTCCCTGAGCCGCGCCTTCTTTATCCGGACGCTTCTCCAATGACATTCAGCTCTTCCAAACGCCGGTTCCTGAAGACCTCGCTCGGCGGCGCGGCGGCCGCCGCCACGCTGTCGGCGTTTCCGCCGGCGATCCGGCGCGCGCTCGCGATCGACGCCAACAACGCCACCGGCACCATCCAGGACGTGCAGCACGTGGTGCTGCTGATGCTCGAGAACCGCTCGTTCGACAGCTACTTCGGCACCTTCCGCGGCGTGCGCGGCTACGGCGACCGCTTCGCGATTCCGTCGCCGGGCGCCGCCAACATCTTCCACCAGAGCTATACGAAGGCCGGCGTGACCAGCACGCTCACGCCGTATCACCTCGACGAGACGCAGGGCAACGCGCTGCGCGCCGGGGGCACGCCGCACACCTGGAACGATGCGCAGGCGGCCTGGGACAACGGCCGCATGTCGGCCTGGCCCACCGCCAAGACCCCGCTCTCGCTCGGCTACTACGAGAACGCCGAGGTGCCGTTCCATCGCGCGCTGGCCGACGCGTTCACGCTGTGCGACGCCTACCACTGCGGCATGCACACCGGCACGATCGCCAACCGCCTGTTCTACTGGAGCGGCACCAACGGCCCGAGCGGGATCAGCCCGGCCGACGGCAGCGCGGTGCGCGTGGCGGCGCTCAACAACGAGTTCAACGGCGGCAACGACATCGGCCCCTCCACCTCGGGCTGGACCTGGACCACCTATGCGGACCGCTTGCAGGCGGCAGGCGTGGGCTGGAAGGTGTACCAGAGCCTGGTCGACAACTTCGGCTGCAACGAGATGATGGGCTTCCGCCACTGGCGGGCGGCGATCGAGCAGATGCCGGCCGCGCGGCGGCCGGTGTACGTCTCGACCGTGGACATCAACCAGGCCGTGACCGCGGCCGGCCCGTTCTACGATCCCGCCATCGACGACGCGCTGAGCCCGCTCGCCAAGGGCTTCGGCAATACCATGCCGCAGGGCTTCCTCGAAACCTTCCGCGACGACATCCAGAACGGCACGCTGCCTTCCGTGTCGTGGATCATTCCGCCCTCGTACTACAGCGAGCATCCGGGGCCGTCGAGCCCCACGCAGGGCGGCTGGTACATTCAGGAGGTGCTCGACGCGCTGACCGCGAATCCGGACGTGTGGAGCAAGACCGTGCTGATCGTGAACTACGACGAGAACGACGGCTTCTTCGACCACTTGCCGCCGCCGAGCGCCCCCTCGCACAACCCCGACGGCACGCTGGCGGGCGGCAGCACGCTGGCCGATGCCGAGATGGCGCCGGAGTACCACAACTACACGCCGGCCACCGCCAACCAGCCCGCCATCGACGGCCGCCCTTACGGCCCCGGCCCGCGCGTGCCGATGTGGGTGATCTCGCCGTGGAGCCGCGGCGGCTTCGTCAATTCACAGGTATTCGACCACACCTCCACGCTGCGCTTCCTCGAGCAGCGTTTCGGCGTGGCCGAGCCGCAGATCAGCCGCTACCGCCGCACCGTCTGCGGCGATCTCACCTCGTGCTTCAACTTCGTGTCGCCCAACGACGGCGCGCTGCCGACGCTGTCGGGCCGCACCACCAAGGTCGGCGCCGATTCGCTGGCCGCCTCGCAGGCCGCCGCGCACGCGATTCCCGTGCCGAGCGCCTCCGCCACTTCGGCGCTGCCCGCGCAGGCCACCGGCACGCGGCCGTCGCGCGCGCTGCCTTACGAATTGCATACCACCGCGCATCCGTCGAGCGCCGTCATCACGCTCGAATTCATGAACGCGAGCCTCGCGCAGACGGGGGCGGTGTTCCACGTCTACGATCGCCTTCACCTGGACCGGATTCCGCGCCGCTACGTGGTGGAGGCGGGCAAATCGCTGAGCGGCAGCTGGACGCCGGCTGCCGCCGACCAAGGCAGCTACGATCTGTGGGTGCTCGGGCCGAACGGCTATCACCGCGAATACGTCGGCAACCTGGGGGATATCGCGGCCGGCGCGGACCCCGAAGTGCAGATCTGCTACCAGCCTTGCGATGCCTCGGCGCTGAGCGTGAAGCTGTTCAATCGCGGCAGCACGCCGACCACCTTCACGGTGACGGCGAACGCCTATCGCAGCGACGGCCCCTGGACGCTCGCGGTCGCCGCCAACGGCTCGGGCGAGTTGAGCTGGAGCGTCGCCGAACATGGCAACTGGTATGACTTCACGGTCAGCAGCAGCAATGCGCCGAGCTTCAAGCGGCGCTTCGCGGGACGCATCGAGACCGGTCGGGACTCGGTATCCGACCCGGCGATGGGCCTGAGCAGCTGAGTCGGCGGCGGGTCGAGCGCTCGTTCGCGCCACGCGCGTCGGGCCGGCCCGCCAGGTCTTCCGGTTTCGGCGCCAGCCGGCGCGCCGCGTGCCGGCCTGCCTCGCCGCCGAACCCATGTCCCGTCGAGCCGCCCCACGGCGGCTCGAATGAGCGACGCGCGCAGCGAGTGGCCGGACCGATCCGGCATGCCGGACGTTGATTGCTGCGCCCATTGCCCCCGCTGCACAAGCGCATCGCGCGGCCGCAACCACACCGCTGCCGCGAGCGCCGCTGCCCGCTGCCCGCTGCCTGGCGGCGCCCTGCTCCCTCATGCCGCCGCGCCGGCGCCACCCGTTGCGGCCGGCGTCTCATCGCGCGTTGTCGCTACGCCGCGACTAGTGTTTGTACCAATGATAAGACGTGTATCGGAACGGTCCGATACTTCATTGGTTGTTCACCGCCCTCGCCAATACACTACGTGCACACTGCGGGCCACAAAAAAGACGGCAGGCCGGGACACGATCCGGAACTGCCGCGCAGAGAACAGTTTGGCACCGGCATAAAAGCGTCTCAGTCGAGAGATGTCTGGAGTAAGGCTTCGATATCGCACTCCAAATCCCTTACAGATCGATGTAGTGAACAATTCATCACGAGAGGGCATTCCACTATGTTGCGCATATCTTTGACTCGCACCCTTCGGGGAGCGCTGTTTTTCTGGTTGGCTTTTCTTTTGATCGGCCCGGGCCTGTCGATGGCCGCGAGTCTCGATAGTCCGAATCTGTTGCCATGCGACATCTATGCAAATGCTGGAACCGCTTGCGTGGCGGCCCACAGCACGACGCGGGCACTCTTCAAGTCGTTCAACGGTTCGCTTTATCAGGTCAAGCGGGCGTCCGACGGTCAAACCATGGATATTCCCTTGCTAGCCAAAGGCGGCTACGCCAACGCGGCGGCGCAGGACAAGTTCTGCGCCGGGACGACTTGCATGATTACCATCATCTACGACCAGACCTCCTACCACAACGATCTGACGATCGAAGGCAGAGGCGGCAATGGCGGACCCGATACCGGGGTGCCTGCCGATGCGCTTCCCACTACTGCCGGCGGGGTCAAGGTGTATGGAGCCTCGTTTTCCGGCGGCATGGGTTACCGCAACGAGTCGGCCTCCGGCGTGGCTCGAGGCGGCAACCCCGAAGGGCTCTACATGGTGACGTCCGGCACGCACTACAACAGTGGTTGCTGCTTCGACTACGGCAACGCCGAGACCTCGAACAACGACACCGGCAACGGCCACATGGATTCAATCAACTTCGGCAACGAATGTTGGTTCGCGCCCTGCAGCGGCAGCGGGCCCTGGGTGCAGGCGGATCTCGAGAATGGCTTGTTCCAATCCGGCGCCGGCCCCAGCCAGAATCCGGCCAATACCGGTGATACCGAGCCCTTCGTGACCGCGATGTTGAAAAACAATGGTCGAACCACGTTCACGCTGAAACATGGCAACGCGCAGAGCGGGGCGCTCGCGACCAGTTATTCGGGCAGCCTGCCGACCAATGGCTATCAGCCGATGTCTCTGGAAGGCTCCATCGTGCTTGGCACGGGTGGCGACAACAGCAATGGCTCGATCGGCTCGTTCTTCGAAGGCGTGATGACCCAGGGCGTGCCTAGCGACGCGACCGACGACGCCGTCCAAAACAACATCATTGCCGTGGGTTATGGCGGCCCGACGGCCAAATCGGGCGAGCTGACGGCGGACTCGACTATTTCGCTGAATGCCACCACGCCTTGCTGCACGACTCGCTACATCAGCCTTCAGGCAGGCGGCAACGCGCAAAGCAAGGTGGTGGACACCGAAGCGGTGGCGGCAAACAGCGGAGCGGCCGCGAAACAGGACGGCTCCTGGATCGTGCGGGCCGGCCTTGCCGATCCGAGCTGCTATTCGTTCGAATCGCGTGACAATCCGGGTGCGTTCATGCGCCACTACAATTATCACGTGTATCTTCAGCCGATGGACGGTACGCAACAGTACCGTGAGGACGCGACGTTCTGCGCCGAGCCCGCCAAGAACGGCAAGGGAACGTCGTTCCACTCCTACAACTACCCTACGCGATACCTGCGCCATTTCGCCAACGTGCTCTACGTGAGCAGTGACGGCGGCCCCAACGATTTCGACAACGCGAATTCGTGGGCCGATGACGTTAGCTGGGTCATCGCCGCCCCGTGGGCGCCTTGAGGCCGGGGCAAGCGCGAAGCGCTGCGCGCCTGGATAGGCGGGCAGCCGCAACACCGCGCATCGGCTCGCACTGCGTCGATGCATCCAGATCGGCGGCGGCCGCCTAGTCGGCCGGATCTCGAACCAGCTCGCGCAAGCGGGCGAGATTGTCGCGAAAGGCCGCGCACGCGGCCGCATCGAGAGCCATGCCGACTTCGTCGCTCATCGCCTCGAACAGCGCGATGACGCCGCGCCCCATCGCCCGGGTCTCGGCGTCCAGTTCGAGAGCGGAGCGGCCGCACGTCATGTCCTGCAGGAGCCCTTCGGCATTGCGCAGGACGGTGGCGTAGCTGAGGCGGGGTTGGTCGGTCATGGTCGGCTCCGGCGGAAAAAGGTGCCCGGCGCGGCCCGCCGGGCATGAGGTAATGAGCACCAGAAGCCGATCGGCGGCAGGCGCCGCCACGGCATCACCTCGTGCCTGCGCATGCGCAAGCGCCGCTGCCGGTCAGGCCGAACGGCCGCCTGCCTGCGCGTCAGAACGTGGCCCACTCGCCGCTTCCCGCCCCGGCCGCAGCGGCCGCCGGCGCGGCCACCCGTGCCGGCAGCCGTGCCGGTTCGGGACGGCGCTTGGCCTGCTTCGGCGCGACGCTCACCTGCCGCTTCACGGCGGCGGCGGGCTCCGTCTGCACCCTCGCATCGACCCGGAAGATCGACACCGTGGCCCGCAGATTTTCCGCCTGATCCGCCATCGACTGCGCCGCGGCCGTGGCCTGCTCCACCAGCGCCGCGTTCTGCTGGGTGACCTCGTCCATCTGCGCCACCGCCACGTTGACCTGCTCGATTCCCGTGCTCTGCTCCGCCGACGCCGACGCGATCTCGCCCATGATGTCGCTGACCCGCTTCACCGAGCGCACGATCTCGTCCATGGTCGTGCCGGCATCGCCCACCAATTGCGAGCCCGCTGCCACATGCGATACCGACGTCTCGATCAGTTCCTTGATTTCCTTGGCCGCCACCGCGCTGCGCTGCGCCAGCGTGCGTACCTCCCCGGCGACCACCGCGAAGCCGCGCCCCTGCTCGCCTGCGCGCGCCGCCTCGACCGCCGCGTTGAGCGCCAGGATATTGGTCTGGAAGGCAATGCCCTCGATCACGGAAATGATCTCGGCAACCTTGCGCGAGCTCGACGTGATGTCATCCATGGTGCCCATCACCTGCCGGACCACGTCACCGCCCGACGTAGCGGTCTGCGAAGCCGTGACCGCGAGCGTGCTGCCCTGCCGGGCATTGTCGGTGTTGTGCTTCACCGTCGAGGTCAGTTCCTCCATGCTGGCCGCCGTCTCTTCGAGCGATGCCGCCTGTTCCTCGGTGCGCTGGGAGAGATCCACATTGCCCTGCGCAACCTGGTTGGCGGCAACCGAGATGGATTCGGCCGAGGTCTTGATGCCGTGCACGATCGAGGTCAGCCTGGCGCGCATCGCTTCCAGCGAGGCCATCAGGCTGGTCGAATCGCCGGGCTTCAGATGCAGGTCCACCATCAGGTTGCCATTGGCGATCTCCGCCGCCACCGACTGCGCGAGGCCGGGTTCGCCGCCAAGCTGCCTCAGGATGCTGCGCGTAATGAGGACCGCGGCCACGGCCGCCACCAGCAGCGAGGCCGCGACGATGGCCGCGATCAGTACCCGCACGCTCGAGTACAGGCTCACGGCGTCCCGTTGCGCCTGGTCGTTGAGCTGGTCCTCGAAATCAGCCAGCTCGACCGCGCGTGCCAGCCAGGTTCGTTGGGGCGTTCTGGCGTTCTGCAGCAACTCGCGGGTAGCGCCCTCCCTGTCGTTCGCCAGGCTCAGTTGGGCCGCCTTGCGCAGCGGCGGCAGTGCCGCCGCCTCGTCTCGCCTGATCTGAGCGAGGAGCGCTTTCTCGCGCTCCGTCGTACCGGGTTCGTCGGTAAACAGCTGCGACAGCTTCTGGTACGCGTCGGCATAGATCTGCTCCTGCTTGCTGATGCGCTCGGCCTCCTTGGCCATGTCCTGCGCGTCGCTGAGCAGCGCCAAATTTCGCACGGCGATCGCCCGATCCTGTATCGAGGTGCGCAACTGGTTAGCCAGCTTGGTTTCGGCGTTGTTCACGCGTGCGATATCGTCCAGCCTCCCATTCAATTGCGACAGGCCATAAAAGCCAATTGCCGCTACTGCCAGCAACAAGGCGGTCAACAACCCGAACCCGGCGATCAGGCGGGTGGATACAGTCACGTTTTTCATTGCGGCTCCCGACCATGTTGAACACTCTTCCAGATTGTTTACGACATCCATACAAACTACTGAAGGTCGGGAAAACCTTATCCT
The DNA here is from genome assembly GCF_000960995.1 of Burkholderia glumae LMG 2196 = ATCC 33617. Lineage (NCBI taxonomy): Bacteria > Pseudomonadati > Pseudomonadota > Betaproteobacteria > Burkholderiales > Burkholderiaceae > Burkholderia > Burkholderia glumae. The sequence continues at coordinate 2,020,728 of NZ_CP009434.1, forward strand.
GATCAATATATTGAAAAACAATATGTTTTAAATTATATTGACTCGACCTGATCCTCTGCCGGAAGGAGCCGATCGATGCAAACCCCGTTGTCTCACGCCGCACTCGACTCGCTGCGGCAATCCGCGACGAAGTGCTGTGCCCTTCTCAAGGTCATGGCGCACGAGGACCGCTTGCTGCTGTTGTGCCAATTGAGCGAAGGCGAATACAACGTCGGCGAACTGGAGGCGGCGGTCGGCCTTCGCCAGCCGAACCTTTCGCAACAGCTCGGCGTGCTGCGCGACGAGGGTCTGGTCGTGACGCGGCGCGAGGGAAAGTACATGTACTACCGCCTCGCGAGCGCCGAAGTCGTGAGCATCATGGAGACCTTGTCGAAACTGTATTGCGGTGACGCCAAGGGGCGGCCGGCATGAGCCTCGACCTCGCCCACTTCACGCCCTTGCCCGCGCTCGCCGGCGGCCTGCTGATCGGCCTCGCGGCGACGCTGCTGGTGCTCGGCAACGGCCGTATCGCCGGCATCAGCGGCATGCTCGGGGGTCTGCTCGACGCCGGCCGGGATCGTTCCTGGCGCGCCGCGTTCGTGATCGGACTGCTTGGCGCGCCCTGGTTGGCCAGGCTTTTCACGACACTGCCGGCGGTCTCGATCACGTCATCGCCTGCGGTGCTGGTGGCGGCCGGCCTGCTGGTCGGCATCGGCACCCGTTACGCGTCCGGCTGCACCAGCGGCCATGGCGTGTGCGGCCTGTCACGCGGTTCGCTGCGCTCGCTGGCCGCCACGGCAAGCTTCATGGCCACGGGTTTTGCGACTGTCTACGTGATCCGCCATCTGATCGGGCTTTGACATGCTGCTTCTCAACGCGCTGCTATGCGGCCTGCTGTTCGCGGCAGGACTGCTCGTCTCCGGCATGGCCAACCCGGCCAAGGTGCTGGGTTTCCTCGATATCGCGGGCAACTGGGACCCGTCGCTGGCCTTGGTCATGGCCGGCGCGATCGCGGCCGGCAGCGTCGGCTTCGCGATCGCGCGCCGGCTCAAGCGCAGCCTGCTCGGCGCACCGCTGTCGATGCCGACCGCCACGCGCATCGACCGCCGCCTGCTCGCGGGCAGCGCCATGTTCGGTGCCGGCTGGGGCCTGGCGGGGTTCTGCCCGGGCCCGGCTCTGGTGAGCGCGGGCGGCGGCGAGATCAAGGCGATCTGGTTCGTCGTCGCGATGCTGGCCGGCATGAAGATTTTCTCGTTGCGCGAACAACGCGCGACTCGTGCCGATTGACCGCAACCCTGCAGGCGCGTTCGTGCCGGCGGCCGTGCCCGGCCTGCCTCCCGGGATCGTTCGAGGTGGGAAACCGCCATCGCGGCCAGGCTCGAATGCCGCGCTGCGGGAACGCACCGGGCGCGGACGCAACGCGGGCCGGCGCTTGCGCCAGGACGCGCTCGCGACGGCCGCCGGCCCTCAGGCGTGCCGCGGGCGCCCCACGCGCGGCCCGCTCGGCGCCACCGGATCGACGTGCGTCATGACGCCGAGCACACGGTGCCGCGTCATCAGATTGTTCTCGACCGCGGTGGCGATCTCGTGCCCCTCGACGATCGACAGGCTCGCCTCGACCTCAAGATGCACGTCGACCAGGATCATGTCGCCCATTTTCCGGGTCCGCAGCGCATGAAAGCCCGCCACGCCCGGCGTGGCGCCCACCGTCTCGCCGATGCGCGCCACCTCCTCGTCGTCCACGGCGCGATCCATCAGGTCGTTGATCGCCGTCCAGGCGAACTGGCCGCCCATGCGGATGACCATCAACCCGACGACCAGCGCGGCCACCGGGTCGAGAATCGGATAGCCGAGCAGGTTGCCGGCGATGCCGACCAGGGCCACCAGCGACGAGGCGGCATCGGAGCGGGCATGCCAGGCATTGGCGGCCAGCATGCTCGAGCGCAGCCGTTTCGCCACGCGCAGCATGTAGCGAAACAACAGTTCCTTCGCCACCAAGGCGGCCATCGCCACCCATAGCGCGACGGCATGCACGCTGGCGATCGAGGACGGCTCGGCGAACTTGCGCGTTGCCGCCCACAGCATGCCGCCGCCCACCGCCAGCAGCAGCATCCCGAGGATCAGGCTGGCGGCGGTCTCGTAGCGCTGATGCCCATAGGGATGGTCGCGATCCGGGCCCTTGCGGCTCTGCGAGCCCGCGATCAGCACGACGAAATCGGATACGAGATCGGACAGCGAATGTATGCCGTCCGACACCAAGGCCTGCGAGTGCGCCGCCAGGCCGATCGTGACTTGGGCCAGCGACAGCACCACGTTCACGACCGCGCTGATCAGCGTGCTGCGCCGGCCGGCGTCGAGCTGCTGCGACTCGGGCGAGGCGGCATTGGTCATGGCGGGTCCCCCGGAGAAGGCGTAATGGAATTCGGCGGTGTGTCCAGGGTTGGATTGTCGCATTCCACTTGCCGAAACGCCGCTATAACCCCTTGTTTTTGCTTTGAAAATAAATAGGAATGCGTCTCGGTTTTCTTCAGGCCCGGCATTCCGGAAGCGGCCGGCACGGCCAGGCGAAGCCCGGCGCGTGACGGCCTGCGCCGCGGCGCCGGGCTCCGGCGCGACCGTGGCCCGGACCGGAACCGGAGGCAGCGCGGCGCTAATCGAGCGGCACGGCCAGCTGGTCGATCACCGCCTGCGTGTCCGGGCGCACGCCGCGCCACCAAGCGAAGGCTTCGGCGGCCTGCTCGACCAGCATGCCGACGCCGTCCGCGATACCGGCGACGCCGGCATTGCGGGCCAGCCGCAGGAACGGCGTCAGACGCTTGCCATAGGCCAGTTCATAGGCGGTGCCGTGCGGGCTGAAGACGCCGGGCGGCACCGGCGGCAAATCTCCCGTGAGGCTGGCGGAGGTCGCGTTGACGACCAGCTCGAAGCGCCCCATCCGCTCCAGCTCGGCGTAAGCGCAGGCGCGCGCCGGCCCGAGCGCGGCGCCCTGCGAAACCAGCGCCTGCGCCTTCTCGACATGACGGTTGGCAATCACCAGTTCCGCGGGGCCCGCGCCGAGAAACGGCAGCAGCGCGCCGCGCGCCGCGCCGCCGGCACCGAGCAGCAGCACGCGCCGGCCCGCGAGCGGCGCGTGCAGATTCACCTCGATGTCGCGCAGCAGGCCGATGCCGTCGAAGTTCTCGGCCAGAATCCGGCCGCCGTCGAACTTGAATGCGTTCGCCGCGCCCGCCAGGCTCGCCCGCTCGCTGCGCGCGTCGGCCAGCTCGAACGCGGCCAGCTTGAACGGCGCGGTGATGTTCATGCCCTTGCCGCCCGCCGCGATGAACTCGCGCACCGTGGCCGCGAACGCGCCGGCGGGTTCACGCGGGCCCTCGATCGCCGTGTAGTCCATCGCCTGCCGGGTCGCATCGGCGAACATCCGATGAATCATCGGCGATTTGGTATGGCCAATGGGGTTGCCGATCACGGCATAGGTATCGCGCATCGTCGCCTCACTTGTCGTACAGCACGCCATCGGCCTGCATCGCCTCGATCTCGGCCGCCGTGAAACCCAGCGCTCGCGCGATTTCGGCGTTGTGCTGGCCCAGATCGGGCGCGACCTCGCGAATCGTGGTGTCGCACCCGGAAAAGCGGAACGGCAAGTTGGGCAGGCGCAGCGTGCCGTAACGCGGGTGCTCCTGCTCGACGATCATGCCGCGCGCCTGGATCTGCGGATCGGCAATCACTTCGTCGATACGCTGCACCTTTGCGCACGGCACGTCGATGGCGTCGAGCAGCTCGAGAATCCGCGCGACCGTGCGTGCGCCGACCCACGGCTCGACCACCGCGAGAATCTCGCGCCGATGGGCGTTGCGCCCCACGCTGTCGTGAAACCGCGGATCGGCGCCGAAGCCTGGCGGGCCGCCGTTCGCCTCGATCAGCGCGGCGAAGCGCTTCCATGCCTCGTCCACCTGCGCCGCGATCACCAGATCGCCGTCGGTCGCGCGGAACACGCCGTACAGCGTGGAGCCGGGCATGTCGTGTCCGGTCTGCTCGGGCAGGACATCGGCAAGCGTGTAGCACTGGACCGCGTACTCGTGCATCGACACCAGCGTGTCGTAGAGCGCCATGTCGATATGCTGCCCGCGCCCGCTTTTCACGCGGCCGAGCAGGGCCGCATTGATCGCCGCGACCGCATGGATTCCCGTGTACATGTCGCCGAGCGAAATGCGCAGCAGCGGCGGACGCTCGCCCGGCGAACCGACCATCTGCATGATGCCGCTCTTGGCCTCGGCAATCAGGCCGAAGCCGGCGCGATGCGCGTCCGGTCCGGTGTGCCCATATGCCGAAATCGAGCAGTAGACCAACCCGGGATTGCGCGCCGACAGTGCTTCGTAGCCGAGCCCGAGCTTGTCGAGCGCGCCGGGACGATAGTTCTCCACGAACACGTCCGCCGAGTCGCACAGCCGTTCCATGAAAGCCCTGCCGCGCGGCTCCTTCATGTTCACGCTGACGCCGCGCTTGCCCATGTTCAGCTGCAGGAAATAGCCGCTCGAACGCGCGTCGAGCACGGTGGCGTGCTGGCGGCCCGCGTCGCCGCCGCCGGGTCGTTCGACCTTGATCACGTCCGCGCCCAGCGCGGCGAGGCAGCGCCCCACGTAAGGCCCCGCGAGAAAGTGGCTGTAGTCGACCACGCGCATCCCTTCGAGTGGACGAGCCTGCTTCATCGCGCGGCTCCCGGCCGACGCGGCACCATCAGGCGATGTTCGCCGCGTTGCACGACCTCGCCCTGCTGGTTGATCAGCTCCGACGGCAGTATCACGATGCCCCAGTCCGGACGGCTCTTGCTCGGCCTCATCGAGCCGACGCGAAACTTCACGTGCAGCACGTCGCCGACCTTGATCGGCAGCACGAAATCCCAGCTCCAGCCCAGCGACATGCCCGGCAGGAAGCGATAAGCACTCTGCGTCTTCAGGCCGTCCGCGATGGACAGACCGAACAGCCCGTGCGCGACCAGGCAGCCGAAGTGGCTCGCGTTCGCATAGGCCTCGTCGACGTGCACGGGCGTATGGTCGCCCGTGAGGGTCGCGTAGGCCAGAATGCGTTCCTTCGTGACGGTGTAAGGCGGACTCACGCACTCGTCGCCTTCGCGCGCGTCGTCCCAGTATTTTTCGACGATGGTCATCTCATGCCTCCGAGCGCGGATCGATAGCGAGCGCCTGCGCGACGCAGCGCGCCGGCTTCGCCTGAATCAACTCGATGGCGAGGCCGTCGGGCAGGCGCAGCCAGTTCGGACCTTGCGGCATCGGCTGCACCTCGTAGCGGCGCGCCGCGGCCAGCGCCGCTTCGAGGTCCTCGCACATGATGCCGAGATGGGCGAGCCGTCCTTCCGGCTGCGCGAAATCCGGCATGCCGATGAACTGCATGCCGCCGAGCGTCCAGTACTGGCGCGGCGCTTCGGCCGTGCCGTCGACCTCGCGCATCGTCATGCCGAACACGTCCTCGAAAAAGCGGATGTGCCAGTGGATGTCGCGCACGAAAACGGCGACGTGTTCGAGATAGGCTCGCGGCGCGCTCATGCCTGGGCTCCCGCTTTCCGGCGATCCGCCATCGCGCGCTCGATTCCCTTGATGCAGGCCACGAGCGTGGCGTTGACGGGCGTCGGCACGCCGTGGCGCTCGCCCCAGCGCACGACCGAACCGTTGATGAAGTCGATTTCGGTCACCGAGCCCTTTTCCAGGCTCTGCAGCATCGAGGTCTTGAACGTCGCGGGCAGGCCTTGCGCGGCCAGCGTCCAGGCCTGCTCGGGATCGGTCATCGACAGCGTGACGCCGGCGGCTTGCGCGGCCGCGATCGCTTCGGCGACGGCCGCGAGCGACGCGGCCTTGAGCAGCGGCTCGTCGTAGAGCTGGCCATAGGTGAGCGACGTGATGCCGGTCAGCGCGCCCGTCGCGACGTTCACCAGCAGCTTGTCCCACATCGCGCCGACGATGTTGTCGCTGACCTGGGTGGCGAGTCCCGCGCTGCTGAATGCCGCGGCGAGGCGTTGCACGCGCGGGCTCACGCGCCCGTCCAGTTCGCCGATGATGGTGTGCTTGCCGACCACCCCCGACTCGATATGGCCGGCGCCGCGCAGCACGCCGCCCACGTAGGTCTTGCCCGCGAGCACCCGTTCGCGGCCCACGGCATCGGCGAGGATGTCTTCATGGCCGAGCCCGTTCTGCAGCGACAGGACCAGCGTGTCGGGTCCAACCAGCGCCTGGGCACCGCGAATCGCCGCGTCGGTCTGGAACGATTTGACGAGCACGATCACCACGTCGGCCATGCCCGCCTCGCTGGCATCGGTGGTCGCGAGAACCCGCACCTGGCGCGAGCCGCGCGCGTCGTCGACGCGCAGGCCATGGGTGCGCATCGCCTCGACATGGGCCGGCGAGCGGTCGATCAGCCAGGTCTCGTGACCGCCTTCGGTGAGCGTCGCGCCGATCGCGCAGCCCAGCGCACCGGCTCCCAGCATCGCAATTTTCAAGAGCGTCTCCTTAACGTGTGAGGTCACGATAAGCGGCGCTGCACGATGTCGCAATGCAATGGAGAAAATGGCATCATTGCATTATTCAATATTGCTGATGCCGCGATGACGCCGACCGACCTGCCCGAACTGAAGCTGCTGCAGCTGTTCGACCTGCTCTACGACGCGCGCAGCGTCACGCGCGCGGCCGAGCAACTCGGCCAGAGCCAGCCGACCGTCAGCATCTGGCTGGCGCGTTTGCGCGAGCATCTGCACGACCCGCTGTTCGTTCGCACCGCGGCCGGCATGGTGCCGACCCCGCAAGCGGACGCGCTGATCGGCCCGTGCCGGGAGATACTCGAATCATTGCGGCGCCTCTCGACCTGGGAGGTCGCGTTCGACCCGGCGACCGCGCAGCGGCGCTTTCGCATCTGCATGAGCGACGCGAGCCACGTGACCTTGCTGCCGCGCTTGCTCGCGCACGTGCGGGCGCAGGCGCCCGGCGTAAGGCTGCAGGCCGCGCGCATCGACGGCAACACCGAGCGCGCGCTCGAATCGGGCGAGGCCGATCTCGCGATCGGCTACGTGCCCTGGCTCAGCGGCGGCATCTATCAGCAGCAGCTTTACGAGCAGGATTGGGTGTGTCTCGCGAACCGCCATCATCCGCGCCTTAAAAAACGCCTGAGCGCCAACGCCTATCGCACCGAAGGACATGTGGCGATCACGGCGGGCACCGGCACCGCCCTGCTCGAACAGGCGCTGCTGCGCGAGCGCATCGAACGGCAGGTCGTGCTCGAACTGCCCGGCTTTCTCGGGCTCGGCGCGATCGTTCGAAACACGGATCTGATCACGACGTTGCCGCGCCACATCGGCGAGACGCTGGCCCAGGCGAGCGATCTGGCGGTCCATGGGTGCCCGATTCCGGTCGAGGGCTTCGCGGTGCGGCAGCACTGGCACGCGCGCTATCACCACGAGGCGGGTAATCAATGGCTGCGCGCTCTGGTTGCCCGCTTGTTCGGCCACTCGAGCAACGCACCGGAAGGCTGAGCCGGCCTGTATGCGCCTGCTCTCAGCTTGGTCACCGGCGTCGATGCGCCCGTTTCGTTGACGGTGTCGTTGACGAAAGGACGGCGCTGGCGTGATGGCAGCCGGCGTCATCGGCCTGGATTGGCGTCGAGCGGCTTATCGGCGCGGCGTCACCGACGCGCCATCCGCCCAGGCGATGAAGTGCGGATTGGCGAAATCGCTGTCGCCCTGCTGGCGGGTCTTGCCGTAGTCGAGCCGGGCGCCGTCCGCGCGCACCACCGTTCCGCCGGCCGCGCTCAGCACCGCGTGGCCGGCCGCCGTGTCCCACTCCATGGTGCGGCCGAAGCGCGGGTAGACATCCGCGCGGCCTTCCGCAAGCAGGCAGAACTTCAGCGACGAGCCGGCGCTCGCCTGGTCGGTCACGCCATGATCGGCGAGAAACGCTTCGGTTTCGCGGCTGTGGTGGGAGCGGCTGACCACGGCCGTCAGGCTCGCCCCGCGCGGGCGCGTGCGGATCGGCCGGCGCGCCTCGACCCTCAGATCCGCGCCGAGCACGAGCTTCTCGGCGCGGCCCTCGACCGCCACGTAGGCGCAGCGCAGCGCCGGCGCGAGCACGATGCCGGCCACCGGCACGCCCTGCTCGATCAGCGCGATATTGACGGTGAAATCGTCGCGCCGGGCGATGAACTCCCGGGTTCCGTCCAGCGGATCGACGAGGAAGAACCGGCCGCCGCCGATCTCGGACACGCGCCCGGCGGCGACCGCTTCCTCGGCCACCACCGGGACGCCGGGAAACGCGGCGGCCAGCCCGGACAGGATGATCGCCTCGGCACGCTGGTCGGCGTCGGTCACGGGCGAATGATCGTTCTTGTAAGCCACGTCGGGGCCGGCGCGGTACACCTCGAGGATCGCCGCGCCGGCGTCGATGGCAATGCGTTCCAGCGAATCGCGAAGGGCAGTCATGGTCGATTCAAGCTTCCAGGCGAGGCGCACCGCGATGCAGGCGGACGGGCCGGCACGTCGTGGCCGGGCGTGTCCGGTCGCCGCCGCGGCGCTTCGCGCGCCTCACGGGTCAGGACGGTTGTCGTGCGGCGCGGTGAGCTCGCGCTCGCGCCGCCGACACGCATTGTGCCCGTTGCCGCTGCAGATTTCCCGACTTTGTTGACGACGGCGGCGTGCACCGGCACGGCGCGGCAGTTCGAGGCTGGTGTCGGCGATCTCGCGGGCGATCGGCGCAAGCGCGCCGGTGCCGCGCCTGACGCGCCGCCGGGGCGAAAACAGAACGAGCGTGGCTGCGCAACCAGCGGGGCCGGTGCGATACTGATGCTGCCGCCGCGCGGCATTCACCGCGTGGCGCCCTCCTCTGACGAGACATGACGGGACGCGCTTCATGATCATCAAACCAGGCGACTTCGAACATCCGCAGGTCCAGGATCTGCTGAGTCTGCACTTGCAGGGCATGCATGCGAACTCTCCGCCGGACAGCGTGTCCGCGCTCGACCTGTCCGGCCTCAGGCGGCCGGACATCGCGTTCTTCACCGCCTGGGAAGACGACAGCCTGCTCGGTTGCGGCGCACTGCGCCAACTCTCGCCAACCCGCGGTGAAATCAAGTCGATGCGCACCTATCCGGCGCATCTGCGCCGCGGCGTGGCCTCACGATTGCTCACGCACCTGCTCGGCCTCGCGCGCGAGCGCGGCTATACGCGCGTGAGCCTGGAAACCGGTTCGGGCGATGCCTTCGAGGCCGCCGTGGCGATGTACCGGCGCCACGGCTTCATCAAGGGCGAACGCTTCGGCGACTACACCGCCACGGGCTTCAACCAGTTCTTCCATCTCGATCTGGCCGCGAGCTGAACGCCTTCAGGCGCACGCCTCGGCCTCGCGGCGCGTGTCCCACCGCTCCCCCCGCCTCGCGCCTTCCCGCCTTCTGCGCCGCGCCGGCGCCCGCTGCCGGCGCGCCGGCCGAATGCGAGGAACGCTTCGTGACTGTCCACGAGGCTCGAAGCAAACGCGGCGTCGACGAAAACCGCGCAGCCTGGCCTGCATGCGTTCGACCATCCGGCGAAAGCTGCCCAGCCCCTGCCATGCGCGATGCGCGGCCTAGCGATCACGGGCTCGATGCCGCGTTCGCGCAACCGCTGACGAGGCGAAGCGCAGTGCCGCTGACATGCGCCCTCACATCATTTCCGGGGTCTTGATGAACGTGCCGTCAGTGAAACGGCTCAATCGGTACGGCGAGGTATCTATCAGCGGTTTCGCCCCCATCACCATATCGGCGACCAGTTCTCCGGCCGCCGGGCCCAAGGCGAACCCATGGCCGCTGAATCCGGTCGCCACATAAAATCCCGGCAAGGCCGCGATGTCGGAGACGATGGGAATCAGGTCGGGCGTGGTGTCGATTGCCCCGGCCCAAGCGTGCACCACCCTCAGTTCGGACAACTGGGGAATCGCGCGCCTGACGTTGTCCAACGCGATTTTCACGAACTCGAGATCGGGCTTCGGGTCGAGCACGCGGCAGCGTTCGAACGGAGAGACCTGATCGAATTGCCAGCTCGCCGATGCCTCGGGACCGTCGAACCACGGTTTGGCAAGCCGGTATTTGAGCTTCTTGCCAATCTCGTTGCGGTAATTGCGGCGATACCGTAGCGCGTTTCGCAGGCCGAGCGGTGCCAGGTCGATGCGCCCGTAACCGGGAACAGCCAGCGTATATCCGCCGTCCAGCCGGCGACGGATCGCAAACCCGGGGCCGCTGAAACAACCGTTGATCACGCTTGCCGCCGCGGACGTGCGCATCGTCGTGCCAATCACGTTGACAACCGGCAGGTCGATCTCGTGACGCTTGCAAAAGCGGGAACTCCACGCACCGCCGGCACATACCACCGCGCCTGCCTTGATCAGGCCGCGCTCCGTCCACACGCCGCCGACACGCCCGGCGCTGAGCTCCAGGCCGCGTGCCGCGCAATTCTGATAAAGCACGGCCCCCCGTCGCTTCGCACCCTCGGCAAGGGCCGAGGCCGCGCGCGAAGGTTCCGCGCGGCCGTCGTCGGGCGACCAGACTCCCCCGGCGTAGCGGGGGCCGCCTTGTGGAGCACGGCTGTTGATTTCGTGAGCGCTGAGCAGATGACTGACAAAACCGATTTCGCGCGCCTGCCTGCACCAAGCCTCCCATCGAGCGATGGCCTTCGCGTCGTTGCTGGCGTAAAGAATACCTTCGCGCCGAAAACCCAGGTCGATCTGGATTTCATCGCGCAACTCGCTCCAGCGGCGCAGGCTGCGCATGGCAAGCGGCAGCTCGAAGAGGTCGCGATTCTGCTGGCGAACCCAGCCCCAGTTGCGCCCCGATTGCTCCCCGCCCACCATGCCCTTGTCGATCAGGGCGACTGACACACCGCGTCGCGCCAATTCGTAGGCGGTAGCGGTCCCGACGATCCCCGCGCCGATTACGACCACGTCGACGGCGCCTGAAAATTCGGGCGTGTCGTACACTTCTTCGACCAGCAGCATTTCAGACTTCCCTCATTCGATTGACGCAGCCGCCGGTCATGCCGCGGCTCCGGTGCTGCCGTCGTTCGCGTGCGGACCCTCGGCGCGCTGCGTCAACACATGACGCAGAAACTCCCGAGTCCGGGCTTCGCGCGGCGAACCCAGTACCTCCTTGGCGCTGCCCTCCTCGATGATGAGGCCCGCATGCAGGAAGCACACGCGATCGGCCACTTCCCGGGCAAAGCCCATTTCATGCGTGACGACCAGCATCGTCATCCCTTCGCGCGCCAGCGTGCGCATCACGCCCAGCACCTCGCCCACGAGTTCCGGGTCCAATGCCGACGTGGGCTCGTCGAACAGCATGGCCTTCGGCTTCATCGCCAGCGACCGCGCGATCGCCACGCGTTGCTGCTGGCCGCCCGACAGCTGATGCGGATAAGCGTCGACTTTATGGGCCAGGCCGACCTTGTGCAGCAATTCGATCGCCTCGCGCCGGGCTTGCGCAACCGGCTCGCGCTTGACATGCACCGGCCCTTCCATCACGTTTTCGACGGCGGTACGGTGCGGAAACAGGTTGAACCGCTGGAACACCATGCCGACCTGGGTGCGGAGTTGATGGATATGACGCGAGCGCTGATCGACGAGTTGATCCAGTAGCTTGATCTCGCCCGAATCGTACGATTCCAGCGCATTGATGCATCGGAGCAGGGTCGACTTGCCGGAACCCGACGCGCCGATCAGACACACGACCTCGCCCTCCCTGACGCCCAAGGTAATGCCCTTGAGCACGGGCACGTCGCCAAAGCTCTTGTGTATGTTCTTGATCTCGATCATTTGCAGCCTCACTTCACCTTGTGCTTGCCGAAGCGCCGTTCGAGTGCCTTCGTCAAGCTCATCAACGGCAGGCTCATGGCGAGATATCCGATCGCGACGAGCGTGTAGACCTCGAGATTCTGGAAAGTCGCGGCCGCGATCAGCGAGCCTTGACGCGTCATCTCCGAAACGGTGATCGTCGATGCCAGCGACGAATCCTTGAGCATCGATACCAGCGTGTTGCTGTAAGGAGGCAACGCGACCTTGATGGCTTGAGGAAGAATCACGCGCGTCATCGTCTTGACGCGCCCCATGCCGATGGATTGCGCTGCCTCGTATTGGCCCGGATCGACGGATTCGATGCCGGACCGAATGATTTCGGCCACGTAGGTGGAATACCCGAAGGCCAAGCCCACGATGCTCGCCTGCAGGGCGCTCATCTGCAGCCCGATCGAGGGCAGTACGAAGTAGATATAAAACAGCAGCACGATCATGGGCAGCCCACGCACCACGTTGATCAGCGTGGCTGCCGCGCGCCGGACCGGCGCGTGCCGCGACATCTTCAGAAGCGCCCAGACGAGACCCAGCATCGTACTGAGAACCAGACAACTGATCGTGATAAAAACGGTCAGCCCGGCCCCTTGCAACAGGATGGGGACGAATTCGACGATATCGCTCCAACGCATGCTTTGCTTTCCTAATAATTTTCCGCACTTCGAGAACGGCGCCGTCTGCGCTGCCGCCATCGAGAGCAGATGACCTCGATAGCGGCACTCGGAGTATGCGGCAAACCGGCCGTCTCCTGACGAACCGTTGGTACCCCGGTGCATCCGGCGAGTCGGAGCGCGTCCCGCTCGACCCGGCAAAAGACCCGCGCCGCTATGCCCTCGCACCAGGCCCGCTTGACATCCGGCACGTCAATCGACGTAATTCCATTTCTTCAGGATCTTGTCCAACGTCCCGTCCGCCTTGATCTTTGCCAAGCCATCGTTGATTTTCGACAGCAAGGCCGTATTGCCTTTCTTCACGCCGAATGCAATCGGGACCTGCCGGAGCGGTTTGAATCCGTCCACCACACGGCAGCCCTGCAGCGTACCGGCCGCCTCCTGCGCCTTCCAGATCGGATAATCATTGAATGCTGCCGTAATCCGGCCAAGCGTGACATCGCGGGCCATATCGGCGGCATTGTTGTACAACTTCACTTCCTTGAAGATGCCGAGCTTCGCGAGTTCCTCCGAGGTTTCCTCGCCGGCGCCGGCGCCGACCACCGTGCCCTTCAGGTCGTCAATCGTCCGGTAAGCATGCTTGTCGTTGGCGCTGACGATGATGCCCTTTCCAAAGAAAGCCACGGGCTGAGAAAAATCGATCACCTCTTCCCGCCTCGACGTCGGCGTCATTCCGGCCACGATCAGGTCGATCTTGTCGGAGACGACCGACTGGATCAAGGCGGAGTAGGGAATGACGTTGAATGAAACGCCGAACCCCTCACGCTGCCCGATTGCGCGGATGACGTCCGGCATGACGCCTTCGATCTGATTGGTCTTGATGTTCAAGAAGGCGTTGGGAATGCTGGACGGCGTGGTTCCGGCGGAAACCGTCAGTTGCGCTGCCCATGCCGGGCTGGCTCCCAACGCGGCGGCGACCGCCAAGGCAGCGGTGACGAGAATGCGCTGGAAGAAACTGGCGTGCTTGCCCGAAGCACGGTGCGGCGTAGGTTGGAACATGGTCTATCCTTGAGGAAGTTTCTTTATCCACGTGCTGCAAAAGCATGCCGACAAGAGGTTCGCCTGCCTTTACATGCCGAAACGCATTCAATGCGGTGCCGTTCAACGGCTGCTCACCGTCACATTCGGTCGAAGTCGATCAGCACGCTCTTGTATCGTAGGCTGGCTTCCAGCGCCTGGCGCCCCAGATCTTTCCCGATACCCGACTGCTTAAATCCTCCGGTGGGAATGATCAGGTCTGCGCTGCGGCCATAGCGATTGATCCAGACGGTGCCGGCAGCAATCCGGCGCATCGCGCGCATCGCCTGCCCGATGTCGCGCGTGTGGACGCCCGCACACAGCCCGTATGTCGGGTGGCCCGCCAAGGCGATGCCTTCCTCTTCGTCCTCGAAGGTCTGAACGGTCAGCACCGGTCCGAACAATTCCTGCTGCACCGCAGGCGTCGATTCGGTCACATTTGCCAACAGGGTCGGCCGATAGAAGCAGCCGCCGTCGGTATCGTCGAAGTAGCCGCCGCCGAAGACGAGCTCGGCACCGCCCGCCAGGCTCTCGTCAATGAGCGCGTCTATCCGCTCGGCTTGGCTGCGGTTGATGATGGGCGAATAGCCTGTCGTGCTTCGCCATAGCGCTCCCGGGGCGAGATGCGCCAAGCTGCGCTGCACCGCGTCGAGCAGCGGCTCGACGATGCGCCGGTGCGCGATCAGGCGCGTACCAGCGACGCATGCCTGACCGCCATTGGCGGTGAACCCTCGCGCGATGCAGCGCGCGGCATGCGCCATGTCCGGTACGTGCTCGAACACCAGCTGGGGGCTCTTGCCCCCCAGTTCGAGCGTGACGGGCTTCGTGCCATGCAAGGCCGCGTCGCTCATGATCGCGGCACCGGTTCGCGTAGAGCCGGTAAAGCTGATCTTGGCGATATCGGGGTGGCGGGTCATCGCGGCGCCGGTCGTCGTGCCGCGGCCGTTCACGACATTGAAGATGCCGGGCGGGACACCCGCTTCGATTGCCAGTTCGGCCAACCTGAGCGTCGAGAACGGCGTCAGTTCCGACGGCTTCAGTACCACCGCGTTGCCGGCGGCGAGCGCCGGCCCGCACTTCCACGAGCACATCGACAGCGGGAAATTCCATGGTGTGATCGCACCGACCACGCCATAGGGTTCCGAGACCACGAATCCCGCACTGTCACGGCGCGTTGCCGCGAACTCGCCGCCGAGCTTGTCGGCGAGTTCGGCGAAAAAACGTATCGCTTCCGCCGTGAACGGCACATCGGACGCATAGGCCTCGGCAACCGGGCGCGTCGAACCCACCGCCTCCAACTGCGCAAGGCTCACCGCGTGCCGATCGATCAGCTCCGCCCAGCGAGACAGCACCTTGGCCCGCTCGCGTGGCGCGCGCGTCGCCCAGTCGCTCGCCTTCCATGCCTGCAACGCGTTGCTGACCGCATGGTCGACCGTGTCGGCGGAGGCATCGGGGATATGGCCGAGCAGCCGGCCATCGGAAGGCCGGTAAACAGGGATCAGCGTCTCATCGGTTGAATAATGCCTTCCGCCAATGAAGTGCCCCTGTGGCAACGACACGGTAGCCGGATCAAAATCGAGTGGCGGGATGGACATGCTCTAGCTAGCCTCAAAATCGGGAGCGGCGCTGACGCCTGGCTTCGCTCCCCACGTCACCGCAAGTTACACGGCTTGTCGATCGCGGGACATGCAATGAACAGGCCTCAGGCGAGTTTCAGTATAATGAACCAACCATGAATTGCCAGCGGTCAAAAAAGAAAAGCGGAAGTTTTCGTTGTGCGGCGCGGAAGATTTCGTTCCCCGCCAGGCTGCCTGAGCGCCGCTCACGCAGCCAGCACAACCGTTCGCCGAGACGGCCGGGCCCGCGCCGCATCGCACGAACCGGCGATGCAACAGGTCATGGCGCCCCGCCCTGGCGCGCGGCGCGCCGGGCGGGCGACTCACAGATGCAGGACCGGTGGCTGCGTGTTCATGACCCACAGCACGCGCGCCGTCTCGGCGCCCTCGTTGCGCACGCTGTGCGGCACGGTGCTCTTGAACTGGAAGCTATCGCCTGCGCGCAGCACGGCGCGGCGATCGCCGACATTCAGGACGATGGCGCCATCGAGCACGAGCCCGGCTTTCTCCCCCACGCCCACCAGCACTTCATCGGAGCCGGCGCCTGCGGGCAGCAGGATGATCATCATCTTGAGGTCGTGATCTCCGGGCGGCGATAGCAGCTCTTTCTGCATGCCTTGCTTGCCGACATCGAACAGCGGCCGCTCGTCGGCCTTGCGCACGAAGTCGCCCACCACCGGGTCCGAGGCGGCGCCCTCGTCTTCCAGCAGCGCGGAAAGCGGCACCGACAACGCCTGCCTCAGGCGCTCGAGAATGCGCACCGACGGGTTCGCCTTGTTGCGCTCGACCTGACTCACCGTCCCGACCGACACCCCGGCGCGCATGGCAAGTTCGTTGACCGACAAGCCTTGCTCGACGCGCAGGGCCCGCAGGCGGCCTCCGACGTCGGAATGACGGAGTTCCGTTACGTCCTTCTTCTTAACCTGTGCTGGCTTCATGCAAACCCCTGTTGAACTGTTCAATACCCTCGGCCCCGCGCAGTCGCGCTTCATTCGCTCATCCGCTCGTGCCCGCCTTCGACCCGAGCCGGCCTGCCCGTTCGTCGGCAGCGCTGGGCGGCAGGAATTTCTTGATCATTATATTGAATAATGCCATATTCCGTTGAACGCTCGGCGGTGGCTCACTCAGGTGGCAGCGATGCACTGGCCCGCTTCGCGGCGATGGTGCATGTCGAGCCCGGCATGCCGCTATAGGAGTTCCCGTGTCTGCACCACCCGTCCAGAAGGCACCGGCCTTCCGTGCTTTCGAAGCCGCCGACCTCGGCGCGGCCCATGCGCTGTCGCTCGCCGCCGGCTGGCCGCATCGCGCGGAAGATTGGCAATGGATGTTCGCGGCCGGCGGTGGATTCGTGGCGTTGGACGAGGGCGTGGTGATCGGCACCGCACTCTACTGGAAATACGGCAGCGATCGCGCCACGCTCGGCCTCGTGATCGTGTCTGCCGAAGCACAGGGGCGCGGCATCGGCCGGCAATTGATGGAGCGGGTGCTCGGCGCACTCGGCAAGCGCGTCACGTTCCTGCATGCCACGCCCGCCGGCAAGCCGCTCTATGAAAAACTCGATTTCAAGGTCTGCGGCACGCTCGATCAGCATCAAGGCACGGTCAACCGTGTGGCGCGAGTCGAACCGCCCTCGGCAGAGCGATTGCGTGCGCTGAGCTGCGATGACGTCCCACGGGTCATCGAACTGGCGTCACGCGCGAGCGGGCTGGACCGCAGCGAGATCATCCCCATGCTGCTCGACGTTGCGCAGGGCGTCGTGCTGGAGCGCGACGGGGAACTGCTGGGTTTTTCGCTCGCTCGCGGCTTCGGTCGCGGTTACGCCATCGGCCCGGTCGTGGCGGCACGGTCGCCAGACGATGCGCGCGCCAAGGCGCTGATCTCCCACTGGCTCGCGATCTACTCCGGTGAATTCGTGCGCATCGACGTGCCAGGCGAGGCCGGCCTCGGCGCTTGGCTGGATGCGCTTGGCTTGAAGCGCGTCGACACGGTGGTGAAGATGGTGCGCAACGCGCCGGCCGAGCCACACCGCGGCGCACCGGACGCGAGATACGGCGTATTCGGAATCCTCAACCAGGCGATGGGGTAAGCGGCGATGGCCGTGCCGGGCGAGTCCGATCCGCAGCGCGCGGCAGTATCGGCCGAGCGCTGCGCTCAGCGCGCGCCAGCGCCTGCGTTTCGCGCCTGGCCAGCCACCGGCGAGCCGTCCGCGATCCGTCTCATTGCCTGGTCATCGAGCACGCCGAATGATTCGCCGGCGACGCCGAACGCGATGCGTTGCTCGCCCGCACCGACTCACGCACAGGAAGCGATCTCATGAGCCTCGATCTAGAAAAGCAAGCGCGCGCACTGATCCGCGCCGAGAATTTCATCAATGGGAGCTGGGTCGCCGCGGCGAGCGGACGCCGCTTCGCGGTCACCGATCCCGCCACGGGAAAACTGATCGCCGAGGTGGCCGATAGCGGCCCCGCCGATGCGCGTGCGGCAGCCGACGCCGCCGCCGCGGCGCTGCCCGCGTGGCGCGCAATGCTGCCCAAGGAACGCGCGGCGATACTGCGCCGCTGGCATGCTCTCATCCTCGAGCAACAAGAAGCGCTTGCCGCCCTCATCTCGCTCGAGCAAGGCAAGCCGCTCGCCGAGGGCCGCGGCGAGGTAGCCTACGGCGCGTCCTATGTGGCATGGTTTGCGGAGGAGGCCACGCGCATTTACGGCGACCTCATCGCTGAGCAGCAGCGCGGCAAGCGCATGAGCGCAATCAAGGAGCCCATCGGTGTGGTGGCGGCGATTACGCCGTGGAATTTCCCGTTGGCGATGATCGCACGCAAGATCGCGCCGGCGCTGGCCGCCGGCTGCACGGTCGTCGCGAAGCCTGCCGAGGACACGCCCCTCACCGCGATTGCGCTGGTGATGCTCGCGCATCAAGCGGGCGTGCCCGAGGGCGTGCTCAATTTGATCTCGGCCTCGCGCGAGTCGGCCGTCGAGGCGGTCGGCGCATGGCTCGCGGATGGGCGGGTTCGCAAGATCACCTTTACGGGCTCGACGCCGGTTGGCAAGTATCTCGCCCGCGAATCGGCCAGCACGCTGAAGAAGGTTTCCCTGGAGTTGGGCGGCAACGCGCCGTTTATCGTATTCGAGGACGCAGACCTGGAGGCGGCCGTGACGGGCCTGCTTGCCGCCAAATTCCGAAACGGCGGCCAGACCTGCGTCAGCCCCAACCGCGTGTACGTCCAGCGCAGCGTCTACCCGCGCTTTTCCACCATGTTGAGCGCCAGGGTAGCCGAGTTGCGCGTCGGCCCCGCCAGCGATTCGGCTTCGCAGGTCGGCCCGATGATCAACTTGCGTGCGATCGAGAAAATCGAGCGCCACGTGGATGATGCCGTCGCAAATGGTGCGTCCGTGTTGGCGGGAGGCAGGGTGCTCACCGAGCTGGGAGTTCGGTACTACGCCCCAACGGTGCTCGCCGATGCAACATCCGATATGTTGCTGTTCGAAGAGGAAACGTTCGGTCCCGTCGTGCCGCTCTTTGCATTCGATACCGAACAGCAGGCCGTGCAGGCCGCCAACGATACGCCATTCGGCCTGGCGTCGTACTTCTACAGCCAGGATCTGCGGCGCATCGATCGCGTCTCACGCGCACTCGAGGCCGGCATCGTCGGTATCAACGAAGGGGTGCTGGCGTCGGAAGCGGCACCGTTCGGCGGCGTGAAGGAATCGGGCTATGGCCGCGAAGGCTCGAAGTACGGGCTGGACGACTATCTGTCGATCAAATACCTGTGTCAGGGAGGCCTGGCATGACGATCGCGGCCTATCCGATCGAAATCGACTTTCCCGATATCTCCGTCCATGCCGCGGGCAATCGGGGCGTCCCCTACGTCTATACGTTCGATTCCGGCGTGGCTGGCCCACACGTGATGATCAACGCTCTCACGCACGGCAATGAGGTATGCGGAGCGATCGTCGTCGACGAACTGCTGCGCGCGCGGCTGCGCCCGCGTCGCGGCAGCCTCACGCTGTCGTTCGCGAACGTGGCCGCCTATGCGCGCTTCGATCCCGCGGTGCCGGACCAGGCCCGTTTCGTCGACCAGGACTTCAATCGGGTATGGGCTGCCGCGACGCTCGACGATCTCGCGATGCGCTCGTCCGAACTCGATCGCGCCCGAGCGATGCGGCCCGTGCTCGACACGGTCGATTGGCTGCTCGATCTGCATTCGATGCACGAAAAGAGCGCGCCGCTGATCGTGGCTGGCCCGCTGCCAAAGGGCACCGAGTTGGCGATAGCCTTGGGCACGCCGGGCACGGTCATCTGTGACGAAGGCCACCCCGAAGGACGGAGGATGCGCGACTACGGAGGCTTCGGCGATCAAGCCAGCGCGAAAAACGCCCTCCTCGTCGAATGCGGGCAGCACTGGGAGAGCAGCGCGGTCACGGTGGCCCGCGACTGCGCCGCCCGCTTTCTGCTGCTGGCCGGTGTCGCCGACAGCAGCGACCTGCCGGCCGGATGGATCTCCCCCCTTCCAGGCGAGATGCGCGTCGTGCGCGTCACGGAACCCGTGGTCGCGCGGAGCATGGATTTTCGTTTCGCGGGGCCGTACACGGGCCTCGAGGTGCTGCCGAGCGCCGGCACCGTGATCGGCTGGTCAGACGGACAGGCCGTTACCACGCCCTACGACGACTGCGTCCTCGTCATGCCGTCCCTGCGCCAACTGCGGCCCGGCGTGACCGTCGTCAGATTCGGCAAAACCCTGCAGTGCATCGATCATTCGGCACGCCGACAGGAGCCAGCAAGGTGAAAGGCGAGCGAGACCCATCCGACGATGACCTCACCGATCCGCCGCGACCGGCCGATCTGCAAGGCCGCCATCGCTCGTTCATCGATATGCGGGAATTCGCGTCGCAGGCAAGCCAGGGCAGCGCGTCTCGCGACTTGCATGGGGACGACCGCTTTCTTGCCAGCCGCCGCTTCCTCGATTTGCCGCCTGGGCCGGTAAGCGCCGGCGCCATCACGCTCGCGCAAGGCAGCGGCACCGTATCGCTCCAACCCGCGGACGAATTCGTCGTCGTCGCCGACGGAACGATAAGCTTCACCCAAGGCGGCCAGACGCTCACGCTGCGGCCCGGCGAAAGCGCGGTGCTACGTCAAGGGCGCGGCGTACTCCTGGGCGGCGCCAGGGCCTGTCTCCATACCGTTCATGCGCTACCAGGGCAGCGATGGCGCCGGCGCCGGCCCCGCCATCGTGCCGATCGACCGGGCGCCGCAGTTGGCGCCATCGGGCGCGCCTCTCGCGGAACTGCTACTCACGCCGACTCCGCGCTGCCGCAATCAGACCGACTACCGTTCGGCCGACGGGCAATTCAGCTGCGGGACCTGGGATTCGACTCCCTATCATCGCGCCGCCATGCTTTATCACCATTATGAGCTCATGCACCTGCTCGAGGGCAGCGTGACGTTTGTCGACGCAAGCGGCCGCCGTGCAAGCTTTCATCGCGGCGACATTTTTCTTGTCGAGCAAGGTGCAAGCTGCAGTTGGGAAAGTCTCGAGCCGGTCGCGAAGGTGTACGCGATTTTTCGTCCGACCTAACGGCGCATCGCGCGCAGACCACGTCTCTGATGCAGTTTTTCCGCCGGCAGTCTCTGTCTGCGGTTCGCTTTTTCGCGCCTGACGGGGGGCGCACCTGGGTACGCAAATCACGTGATGAAATTCGGAGGCCATAAGATGCTGTCGTCTATTCGTGCCCGCGTCGTTCTCGCGTGCGTCGCGCTGGTCGTCTTTTCAGTCCTCACAAGCACCGCGACGGACTATTCGATAGCGAGGTCGAGCATGGAGGCTTCGATCGCCCATGAATTGACTTCGTCCTCCAACGATCACGCCGCCGAGATCGGCGAGTGGATCGCGGGGAAAACCCAGATGATCGCGTCGCTACAAGACGTCGTTCTCACGAACGACCCTCTCCCCATGCTTCAGCAGATCGCCGTCGCGGGGGGATTCTTCGACGTCGGCGTTGGTTACCCCGACAAAACCGCGAAGTTCAACGATTGGCCGCACCCGCCTTCCAGCTATGACCCGACAGCCCGCCCCTGGTATCAGGCCGCCGCGCAAAGCGGCAAGCCCGTTGCGATCCCCTATGTCAGCACCAGTGGCGCGCTGCTGGTGGGGCTGGGCATCCCGGTGATACGCGACGGCGTGGTGAAGGCCGTGCTGGATGGCAATATTGCCTTGGACAGCGTGGTTGGAAACGTGAAATCGATCCATCCGACACCGTCGAGTTTCGGCATGCTCGTCGATCGCAGCGGCCGCATCATCGCGCATCCCGATCCGAAGCTAAGGCTCAAGCCGGTCACCGACGTTGCCGCCGATTTCATGAGCGTCATCACCGGATCGGCGGGCCCGGGAACCGCGCCGATGAAGATTGTGGTCGACGGGAGGACGAAGCTGGTGCGTGCGCAAAGCGTGCCGGGAACCGACTGGGACGTCATCGTCGCGCTCGACGAGTCCGAGGCCACGGCTGGCATGCGCTCGCTACTGAGTGCCTCGGTGGTGGCCCTCCTCGTTATCGTCGGCGTGGCCTCCGTCATCGGCACGGCGATTACCGCGACCGCGTTCCGCCGCCTTGGCAACGTCTGCCAAGCGATGGCGAAAATCGGCGCGGGCACCGGCGACCTGACCCAGCGCCTGAGGGACGAGGGCCGCGACGAAGTCGCCAACATCGCGCGCTCTTTCAACCAGTTCGTGGCCAAGCTTCAAGGCGTGATGCTGGAGATTCGTGGCGCGAGCGAATCGGTGGGCGCCGCGGCGAATGAAATTGCCTCGGCAAGTCGAGACCTGTCGACGCGCACCGAATCGGCCGCAGCCAGCCTGCAGCAGACCGCCGCCTCGATGGACCAGATCTCGGGAACCGTCGACCAGTCGGCCGCCGCGGCCACCGAGGCCGACGAGCGATCGAATCTCGCCACGCAAATTGCCTCGCGTGGCGGCGAGATCGTCTCCGACGCGGTCGGCACCATGAGCGAGATCGAGCATGCGTCCAGCCAGATCGGCACGATCATCCGCGTGATCGACGGCATCGCGTTTCAGACCAATATTCTCGCGCTCAACGCGGCGGTGGAAGCCGCGCGAGCAGGCGAACAGGGCCGAGGCTTCGCAGTCGTCGCCCACGAGGTTCGCACCCTTGCGCAGCGCAGTGCGCAGGCCGCCCGCGAGGTGAAGCAACTGGTGGAGGCGACCGTCTCGCGCGTCGCCGCGGGATCCTCGCAGGTGCGTCGAGCCGGCGAGACGATGAGCGAGATCGTCAGTAATTCCCAAAATGTTCAGTCGATCATCTCCAGCATTGCCCGCGCCTCGACCGAGCAGACGCGCGGGGTTCAGGAGGTCAATCACGCGGTCATGCAACTCGACGCGATGGTCCAGCAGAACGCGGCGCTGGTGGAGGAAACGGCAGCCGCATCGACCGCTTTGCAGACGCAAGCCAATGCTCTGGCATCGGCAATCGGCAGATTTAAAATCGATTGAAAATCCCTGCGAGACATCTCGCAGCCGGGCATCGGCCCGACTGACGTTCGGCGCTGGATCGCGGGCGCGCGCGCGAGGCGAGTCACGCGCGCGCCCGTGAAAGCGATTGAGCTCGATGTCGGCCGATTGCGCCTTGCTCGCAGCGGTGCGCCACGCATCGGCCGTCCATCTCAGCGGCGCCGGCTCACTTGCACCACAACACCACGACGCCCCCGATTCCCGTCGTGTCCGGCAGCGTGGCGGAATAGCCGACGGCGATCAGCGGCTGCGCGGCGTCATGACCGACCACCACCGACTGGACCGACAACTGCCCGCTCGTCGCGGCGCCGTTCAGCGGCGTCTGCGTGCTGCTGAACGTGTAGGGCGTGCCATTGAGGCTCATCGACAGATTCAGGTTGTCGAGCGTGCCCGCCGCGAGATCGAGCGTGGCCGAACTCGTATTGAGCGTGCCGCTCGGGCCGCCCACGGCGTTCGCCACCTTGTCGGCGATCAGCTGCGTGCAGGCGAGCGTGCCGCTTTTCGCGGCCAAGGCCAGCGGCGTCCCGACGGCGTAGTGGACGCCCTGCTCCATGGTGTAGGTATTGCCGTCCGTGTCCATCGCCTGATTCCACCGGCCGATCGCCACGTCGGTGCCGACGCTCTGGATCTCGGACACCACCCCGCCGTCGTCGATCCCAAGGCAATCCGACGCGGCGGCCGACGAGGCGAGCGTCGTGAACGCGCCGCTCGCCTGCTGGATCTGGCTCGAGGCGGGCGCGTTCGGCGCCGTCATGTTGCGGCCCTTCGAATTGGCTTTCGGCAGGGTCGGCACGACCACCACCGCGAGTTGGCCGTTGCTCGCCGCGACCTGCGAGGCGGACCCCGAGTAAGTGAAGCTGCCGCTGGGCCGGCATGCCACCTGGGCGGCGGGCGGTGTCGAGGCCGACGGCGTGGACGCCGCCGGCACGGGCGCGGCGGGAGTGGAAGCCGCAGGGGCGGACGCGGCCGGCGTAGCGGCATCGTCACCGCCGCCGCATGCCGAAAGCGCCACTATGGCGAGCACGGTGTAAACAAACTGGAAGGCGCGTATGGTCTTTTTCATTGAATCGCTCTGCGTGTTTTCTCGGTGTCCCCGAGACATGGTTTTTAGAAGTGATGTTGACAACCCTAGCGCTGGCCTCTCGCTAGAGGCGCGTTGATAGCATGCGCGGGCTTGCCCGGTCAAGGCGGCTCGCCTCCGTCGCGGGCAGGCCGGCAAACCGGAGCCGTCGGCGCCGGTCGCGGGGCTTGCGCGGCCCGATGCAACTGGGGATGGCGCGTGCGCTCCCTATCGATCCAGCGGCGCCCGACGGCCCATCCGCACCCGCCGGCTTCACGCGCCGCGGCCACCACGCCGCCCCCTTCCGATCCGTCGCCACGCCTGATTCGCGCCGCCGGTGTACTCGGCGCTCGACATCGCGACGTCACCGCCGCCCGTCACCGCCGCCCGTCACGTCGCGGGCCGCCAGGTCAGCCTCATCGCCGCTCCCCTTCGGCACGCCGCCATGCGCCTCACGCTCGGCCGCCGTACCGCCACCGCGCTGCTCGTCGCCGCCGTGTTCTTCCTGGAGAGCCTCGACGCCAACGTGATCGCGACGGCGCTGCCGGACATGGCGCGCGACTTCGGCACGGCGGCCGCGCATTTGTCGATCGGCGTGTCGGCCTATCCGGTGGCGCTCACGGTGTTCATTCCGATCAGCGGCTGGCTGGCCGACCGGTTCGGCGCGCGCCGCGTGTTCGCGACGGCGATCGTGACGTTCACGCTGGCCTCGCTGCTGTGCGCGGCCAGCGGCAACCTGGCCGCGTTCACGGCGGCGCGCACGCTGCAGGGCCTGGGCGGCGCGATGATGGTGCCGGTCGGCCGGCTGGTGGTGTTGCGCGACGCCGGCGAGCGCCTGCTCGCGCGCGGCCGTTGAGGCCGGCGTAGACGGGGCGAGCCGCACGCAACCCGCCTCGCGACGGACATGAAGCCCGCCGGTGGCGCGCGAGCGCGCGGCACACCCGCTTGTTCCGAGGCGCGACCGGGCATGCCGGCGGTCACGCTGACGTAATACGTTCTCTTTGCTGTCGTTGCGCTGACAACAACGCGAAATCAACCATGGACCGCCGCCACCGGCACGCTCGCCGCCTGCTCCGACGACGACGTGATGAACTGCGATTCGTGGGACGGCTACCCGACCCACAAGGCCGCCGTGCTCGCTTCCTGAAGCAGGCCAAGGTGTCGAACGTGGTGGCCATCACGGGCAACCTGCACGCGTTCCAGGCCGGCGTGGTGCGCAACCAGCCGGACCCGGCCGCCGGCACGCCGGTGCTGATCGATTTCGTCACCGTCGGCATCAGCAGCGCGTCGTTCTACAGCTATATCGTGCCGCAGACCGCTGGCACGCCGTATCAGGCGCTGCTGCCGCTGCTCGGCGTCACCGAGGGGGCGAGCTTCGACGCCGCGCTGCGGGCCTTCAACCCTGACCTGGCGTTCGCCGATCACGACGCGCAGGGCTACGCGTCGGCCATGGTCACGGCCGACGCGTTCTCGGTGGTCTACACCAAGGTCAAGCCGCTCATCGCCGACGGCAGCGCGCCCGCCCACCCGGTGCTCAAGCGCGCGCGACTGAGCGTGGCCTCGGGCAGCCACGCGATCCAGGTCACGCCGCTCGCCGGCTGAGCCGCGGCGGGCCGCTGGACACGCATCGGACCGCTACGGCTAGGTCGGCTTACCCCGGCTCGAGCGCGCGCGTCGCGCCGTGCCTCGCCGCCGCGGTGGCGCTCGTGCGCGACGCGCCGCCGTCCGAGCGCGATCACGAGCGCGGCGCGGCGCCCGCCTCGCTCGCGGCCCGCGCCTCCTTGGCCTTCTTGGCCGCCTGATGATGGCCGATCGCGCAGCCCGCGGCCGCGCCCAGCACGGCGTGGTGACCGGCGACATGACCGGCCACGCCGCCCACGGCGGCTCCCTTCAGGCAACCCGCCGCGTCGGCGACATTGGCCACGGCCAGCAGGCCCACACACGAGACAGCAATCCACAGACGTTTCATCATCGATCTCCTGGTTTTGAATCCACGCGCCAGGCAGCGGCTGGTGCCGGCCGGATCGGCCTGCCGCACACGCCGCGCTCCCTGCGCGAGTCGAGCCATTGTGCGCGGAGGGGCGACGCCCGGTCCACGGGCGATGCCGTTCGTTACCGAAGCGACAGAGCTGTTACATCCGCCGCTCGAACCGGAAGGCAATCGAAAGCCGCGGCCGTTCCGCAGCCGAGACGCGCCGCGCCCGCCCAGGGCACGAGGCGCGTGAACCGGTAGCCGTGGGGCCCGGCGAGCACCCGCAGGCAGGCCAAGCCGATCCCGTGCGGCGCCGGGTCCGCTGGGATGCCGTACACGAAGCAGCCGAAGCCCCAGCCGCCCGACCAGCGATCAATCAGGCTTCAGGATGCCTGAATAATAGCGTCCGCCGACGGCACGACACGGAACGAAGCGGATCGGCGCGGTTTCGCGGCATGGGGAGACGGGAAACGGGCCTCGCGCGCCGCTCATGAAGGTGTTTTTCTTCGAGACAGTTTCAAAAAGGCTCTGTGGGGCTGTTAACTTTCGCGGCTACCTATTACCCTCAGGCATCGGAGCAACCGAGATCGAGGAGATGGGCAAGCCGATCATCGACGACGAACTGTGGAGCTTGGTCGAACCATTACTGCCGCCACCCAAGCCGCGGCGCAAGAAGAACCCAGGCCGCTTGCCTGTTTCGAATCGCACCGCGCTGAGCGGCATCCTGTTCGTTCTCGAGACGAAACTGCGCCGGCGCGACCTGCCCGCCGAGATGGGCTGCGCTTCGGGCCTGACATGCTGGCGACGGCTGCGCGATTGGCAGACTGCGGGTGTATGGGATCGCCTGCACGGGTTGTGGCTCGCGAAGCTGCGAGCAGTAGACCAAATCGACTTCTCGCGAGCCGCTGTCGATTCATCATCGATTCGCGCCATTGGAGCGGGACAAAAACTGGGCCAAAACCTACCGATCGAGCGTGCCCCGGTTCCAAGCACCACATCGTCACCGGCGTCAACGGCACGCCGCTCGCCGCTCGCCGCGATCCTGACCCGCGCGAATGTCAACGACGCCACGGGTATTGTCAGGTTGTTGTGCGAAGGCTTGTGTAGTAGGGCATGAAGAAATCGACCGATGCCGTCCAGCCGTGCGTTGATTCGCCGATCTCGTTCAAAGGCTACCGCTTCCCACCTGACGTGATCAGCTACGCGGTGTGGCTGAACTACCGATTTCCGCTGAGCCTGCGCATGGTTGAGGAAATGCTGGCGGCACGGGGCATCGAGCTGACCCATGAGACGGTGCGATGCGGGGCCATGAAGTTGGGTCTGGCGATCGCCCGGCACATCCGTTCCACGGCCTCGAGCCGCAGTGACAAATGGCACCTCGACGAGATCGCGATGACCATTCGCGGCGTGAAGCATTGGCTCTGGCGAGCCGTAGATCAATACGGCGCGGTGCTCGATGTCCTGGTTCAGCGCCAGCGCGACACCGCGGCGGCCAAGCGACTGATGCGCAAGCTGCTCAAGCGCCACGGCCGCCCGCGCGTCATCGTGACGGACAAATTGCGCAGCGACGCGGCGGCCAACACCGCACTCGGCCTGAGTGCCGAGCACCGGCAGCACAAGGGGCTGAATAACCGCGCCGAGAATTCGCACCAACCGACTCGCGTGCGCGAGAAGGGGAAGCGCCGTTTCAAATCAGCGTGTCAACTGCAGCGATTCGCGTCCATGCACGGCCAGGTTTCCAATCTGTTCATGGGCGGCCGCTATCATCGGGATGCGAAACGCAAGCGCGTGGCCCGTTCCCAGGCGAAGGCGGCCTGGGAACGGGCATCGTGCACCCGCTCGGTCACGTAAGCGAATCGCTGGCGGGCTCACCTTGCCCCTTCCGCGCAC
This sequence comes from Burkholderia glumae LMG 2196 = ATCC 33617, assembly GCF_000960995.1. NCBI lineage: Bacteria > Pseudomonadati > Pseudomonadota > Betaproteobacteria > Burkholderiales > Burkholderiaceae > Burkholderia > Burkholderia glumae. Next base: position 2,048,317 of record NZ_CP009434.1, read on the forward strand.
GGCTATCGAACAACTTGGCAGTACCTGTAGCAACGCTCGCCGTCATCCGACCGAATTGCTGCATACCGCCTCGCTATGCATACGCCGTGTGCCGCTCGGCGCCAATTTCGGCAACCGGCGTCGTACCCAACTTGCGCACAATCAGCATCGCGATCTCCAGCGACTGCTCATAGTTCAACCTCGGATCGACGGTCGACTTGTAAGCGCGGGCCAAATCGGCCTCAGTCAGATTGCGCGCGCCGCCCAGGCATTCGGTCACGTCTTCCCCGGTCAGTTCCAGATGCACGCCGCCCAGATGCGTGCCGCAGGCGGCATGAATGTCGAAGGCAGCCTCGAGCTCAGCGTTAATGTTCTCGAAACGCCGTGTCTTCACGCCGCCCGGGGTCGTTTCGCCGTTGCCGTGCATCGGATCGCAGCACCACAAGACACGCCGGCCCTCGGTCTTGACGGCATGCAGATGCTTCGGCAACTCCGCTTCGATCTTAGCCGCGCCCATGCGCGTGATTAGCGTCAAACGACCGGCCTCGTTCGTGGGGTTCAGCGCGTCGATCGTGCGCAGCAACTGGTCGGTGCTCAACCCGGGCCCGATTTTCAGGCCGATCGGGTTGCGGATACCGGAGCAATATTCGACATGCGCGCCGTCCAGTTGCGCGGTGCGCATGCCGATCCACGGAAAATGCGTCGACAGGTTGAACCAGCCCCAATGCCGATGCGCTTGCCGCGCCATCGCCTCTTCGTAGTTCAACAGCAGGACCTCATGTGACGTGAAGAAATCGACTCTCGCATCGCTGTCGGAGGGCTCGCCCGCGAGCGCCTCCATGAAGCGCAGCGATTCGCCGATCGAGTGCGTCATCTTGCGATATTCGCCATAAAGCGGCGAATGCGATGCCCAGGCCAGATCCCAATGTTCGGGGTGGTGCAGATCGGCAAAACCGGCATCGCTCAGCGCGCGCACGAAATTCATCGTCAGCGCCGATCTGGAATGAGCCTCGAGCAGGCGCTGCGGGTCGGGCTCGCGCGCGTCTTTCGTAAAAGCGCGGGCGTTGACGATGTCGCCGCGGTAGCAAGGCAGCGTCACGCCGTCGCGCGTTTCGGTATCCGCCGAGCGCGGCTTGGCGTACTGGCCGGCAAAGCGGCCGACCCGAACCACTGGCAGCATCAAGCCATGCACGAGCACCAGGCTCATCTGCATCAGCACTTTGAGCCGATTGGCGATGATCGGCGCCGTGCAATCGGCGAAGCTTTCCGCGCAGTCGCCACCCTGCAGCAAGAAGCATCGTCCCTCTGCAGCGTCTACGAGCTTGCGTTTGAGCGTCAGCACTTCCCATGCGGCGACGAGCGGCGGCAGTGCTTGTAGCTGGGTCAAGGCGCGGTCGAGCGCCGCCGCATCGCGATAAACCGGTTGTTGCAACGCCGGCTTCGTCTTCCAGGAAGCCGGCGTCCAATTCTCGGCCACACGCGCCGAAGAGAGATTGCATTCCACAGTTCCACTCCCAAAATGAAATGCTGCCGATCGAACGGGTGTCGTCGCCTGGCATGCACGCGACGCCCACGCGCCGTAGCGCTACAGCTTGACGAGTACCGTGCCCAGATAACGTCCGCCGGCCGTTTCGCACAACGCCCTCGGCGCGTCATTGAGGCCGTCGATCACCGTATGCGGGAACACGATCTCGCCGGCGCGCAGCCACTGCGCGAAACGCTCGAACCATTCGCCCTTCGCCTCCGGATTGGCGTCGGCGCTGTAGCCCACCATCGTGATCCGCTTGAGGAGAAATTGAACGGTATCGATTTCGGCAGGCGCGGTCCGCCCCGTTCCCGTCGCGGCAAGCTGGCCCGACAGCGCGCCGAGGATCAGGAAGCGCGCCCCTTCGCGGGCGGCCGTGACGGCCGCCTGCAATTGTTCGCCGCCGACCGAATCGATCAGGACGTCGATGCCGCCCTGCGCCGCTTCGAGCAACTGCTCTGCGAACGGCGTGCTGCCGCCACGCATGACGGCGGCGTCATACCCAAGCTCGGAAACCAGCCGTCGTGCCTTTTCGCGCGAACTCGTGCTGCCGATCACGCGCCACGCTCCCAGCCGCCGCGCGATCTGTCCGGCCATCGCGCCGATCGCACCGGCCGCGCTCGTGACGAACACCGTGTCGCCCGGACGGATCGTCACGCCGCGCGTCAGCGCCGCGTAGGCGGTCCAGCCGTGCCCCAGGTAGCCGAGATAGCCTGCGGGCTCGGGCAGCGCCTCACCGACGCGCTGACAGCCCCATGCGGGCACCACCGCGTAGTCTCGCCACCCGTGGAAGTGCGTGACGATGTCGCCGGACGACAACCCGCTGTCGGCAGGCGCGCTCACCACCTCTCCGAGCGCTTCGCCCATCAGCGCGTCACCCGCCGACAAACACGGAAACGGCACACCGGGCACGTCTTCCGCGCCTTCGCTGATCATCGCGCGCAAGGAAGCCGAGACCAGGAAATAGCGATTGCGCACCAGCACGTCGCCGGGGCCCGCCGCCGGCGCGGCGGCGGTGACGATTTCGAAATCGTCCGGTGTCGGCAGGCCTTTGAGCCTCGCCTTCAAGCGCACGTCGCGCCGCATGGGAATCGACAGATTCATGATCCGCTCCCGCCGGGCGCCGTGCGCGTCGATGAGGCGAACCAGCCCGCCGGGATGCGCGCGACGCTGCGGCCGTAGGCTATCGTCGGATCGTCCGAGGCATGCACGGTCGCCGTCCAGCCGTATCGGCCGAGCCAGTCGCGCACATCGTCGCGGGACGAGAGCCAACGAGCGCCCTGCGATTCGACGCGCGCACGGGCTTCCTTGCCCTCGTCGCTCATCATGCGCGCGGCGAGATGCTCGAGCATGAGCGCGCTGCCCGGCGCCGACAGGTCGGCCACCTGACGGATCAGCGCATCGCAGTCCGTGTCGCGCAGGTACATCAGCAGCCCTTCGATGAGCCAGATCGTGGGCTTGGCGGGATCGAAGCCGGCCACGCGCAACGGGTTCGCCCAATCCGAGGTCAGATCGGCGACGATAGGCCGCCAATCGCACTGCAGCGGCAATCCGGCCTGTTTCATGAGCTCGCGCTTGAAAGTGATGATGTCGTCGAGATCGAGCTCGAACCAGCGCGTACCGGACGGACAGGCCAGACGCGCCACGCGGCCGTCCATGCCAGCGGCCAGCGTGACGACCTGCTGTATTCCGCGGCTCAGGTTCGCGCGAATGGCATCGTCGAAGTAGCGCGTGCGGACAACGAAATATTGCGGAAAGTTCGCGCGCCGCGCGACTTCGCTGACGTGCTCATGCGTCGGCGTGCCGGCCAGGTGCTCGATCAGCGCCGCAGCGAACGGATCGTGAAACAAGGCATCCGGGCGCAGGCTTTCGGCATGACGTTGCCAGGCAATGAACAGTGCGGTTTGGCCGACGCCAACCGGAATATCGAAAGTAGACACAGACAGGTTCCTTATCCGCAAGAGAATCAAGGTTGGAGTTGCATGGTTTTCCAAGCGTCGCCATTGCGTTCGTATCTGAGGCGCCGGTGAAGCCGGTCGGAGCTGGCGGCCCAGAATTCCATCTCGTGAGGCTCGAGCCGATAACCGACGAAGCGCGGCGGCCGCGGCAACGCGACGCCAAGCGCGAGCAGCTCGGCGGCGTGCGCGAGCAGCGCTTCGCGGTCGACGAGTTCGTCGCTCTGGTGCGAGGCGCTCGACATCGCGTGCATCGGCACCGCGCGTCCGAACCAGAGCTTGTCGTTCTCGCTTTCCTCGAGCGGAACCGCCCGGCCGGAAATCATGATCTGCTGCCCGGTTTCACGCCAATACAGCAAGCCCGAGGCCCAGCCTGTCTCCGTGAGTTCGCGTCCTTTGCGGCTCGTCGAATGCGTGCAGAAAATCACGCCGCGGTCGTCGATCGAGGAGAACGCGATGATGCGCGAAGACATGCGCCCGTCGGACGTGGCGGTCGCGAGCGCGAGCGCCTTGGGCTCGCGGACGCCCGCGACGTCGGCCGCAGCGAGCCAACGCTTGAGCAGCGTGATCGGCTCGGACGGCGGGTCGTCATATTCGGGGAACAGGACATCGACGCGTCCCGTGAGGCTTTCGAATCGACTGGTGTTCATGGCAGTGTTTTCTTGATGGCAAAAGGCGGGGGCGACGCTAGACGCCCAGGCGGCCGCGCGCGACGACGACACCGTGACCGCTGACCTCGACCGCCTCGATGTGGTGCTCCGAGCCGCTCACCCGCGCATGCATGTGCGAGGGGCGCTTGATCTCGACGCCTTGGAGAAGATGCAGCGGCTCGCCCCACGAAATCAGTCCGTGGCGGGCAAGGTGAATGGCGATGGGGCCGGCGGCGGAGCCCGTCGCCGCATCCTCGACGACGCCGTAGGCCGGCGAGAACATCCGGCAGCGCCAGTGGTCGCCCGCCGGTGCTAGGCACATGGCCGACATATCCTCGAACTCAGCCAACGCGCGATGGTCCGGATGCACGTCGGAAAGTGCGGAGGCGTCGGGCAACGTGACGAACACGTGACGCGGTCCGTTTCGATAGGCCTCCACGGGCAACACGGACGCTTCGACGCCGAGCGCTTCGAGCAGACGCCCGGCGCGATCAAAGCGCGTCCACGCCGGGATCGGCTGCTGCATGGTGACGTAAGCCTCGCCGGGCGCATCGGATCGCACTTCGAACGGCACGAGCCCCATGCCCGTCTCGAACACGAAGCGATCCTGCGCCTTGACGTGCCTGAGGGCCACGGCCGTGCCCAGCAGCGGATGGCCCGCGAACGGCAACTCGTTGACCGGCGTAAAGATGCGCACGTGCACGTCGCCACCCTGCTTCGGCGGCATCACGAACACCACTTCCGACAGATTCATTTCGCGGGCGATCCGCTGCATGCGCTCCGCCGGCAGCGGAACGTCGACCAGGAAGACGGCAACCGGGTTGCCTTCGAGCGGCGTGCGCGTGAAGGCATCAACGACGATGTAGTCGATGGGATGCGAAGCATGGATCGGCGCCGCCGCGTGTGTATTCGCGTGCGATGCCGCCGGTTCGAGCGCGCGCATGCGCGCCGCGATCTCACCGCTCGCGGCGCTTGCCTGCACCGAAAAACGCAGCCGCTCGGCAACCGGCAAGCCGATCAGCGTCTGCGCGTCGTTCGGCGGCAGTAGATGCGCGGGCGGACGCTCGCCGTCCCAGAGCATGATCGCGCCCCAACGATTCCTGTCTTCGTCGGCGATCCAATGCTTCTCGCGCAAGCCCGGCACGTTCGACCAGCGCGCGAGGGTGCTGTCGTCCACACGCGCCTTCAGCGATTCGATGCTCTGTCCGGAACCGTCGAGGTTCCACCAAACGATGTCGACAATCATGAAACGCGTGTCCTGTAGGGTTCTATAAAAGCGTGAAGAATCGTCAGGCCGTCACCGATGTCATGCGTTTTTCGCGGCGTATCGCGTGTGTGATGGCTTCGCCGAGAATGCGCGGCCCGTCGACGGTCAAGACCGATTCGGCGTGGAATTGCATCGAGCTGAACGTCGGACCGCGCAAGGCATGCACTTCACCCGTGCGCGGATCGCGGCTGATGGCCAGCGTGCCGACGCCGTCGATTTCCATTTCGTCCCGGACGGTTCGTGCGACATACGTGTTGTAAAAGCCCACGCGCTCGCGCTGGCCGAACAGATCGATCTCGACCTGGATGCCCTGATTGGGCACCTCGCGCCGCACGAGCGGAATGCCGAGGATGGCGTTCAGGATCTGATGGCTCAGGCAGACGGCCATGAACGGCTTGCCCTCGTCGATGAGATGCCGCAGCCACGTGTAGAGGCGGGCGATGCGCGGATCGCCGGCGTCGCTCGGGTCTCCCGGGCCCGGCCCCATGACGACGACGTCGTAACGCGCGAGATCTACCGCGTCGTGAACGCCGCACACTTCGGTGGTGAGGCCGAGCGACGACAATTGCTGGGCGATCATCGCCGTGAAGTGATCTTCGGCGTCGACGATGAGCGCGCGGCAACCGCTCAACTCAGCCAACTCATCGACCATCTCGCGTTGTCGCCCGCCATATGGCCGAAACCAGAACTCCGCGATGCCTTCGTTGCGCTCGTGCAGCGCCGCCTGCACCGATGGATGCTGTCCGAGCGCAGGGCCGGATTCCGGCGGATCGAATGCGTTCGATAGCGCGGCCACCTTGGCATGCGTCTCCATGACTTCCGATACCGCGTCTGAATGCCGGACGAGCGTCGAGCCGACGCCGATGCGAACGTGGCCGGCGCGATCGATTTCCGCGGTGCGGATCAGGATGGCGGAGTCGAGCGTGCGCTCGCCGCGCGCATCGCGGCCGATCAGCGCTGCAATGCCGCTGTAGTAGCCTCGGCCGGCCCGCTCGTGCCGCGCGATCACGCGGGTCGCGCTTTCGATCGGACTGCCGGTGACCGTCGGCGCAAACATCGTTTCGCGCAGCAAGTCGCGGACGTCGGCCTCCGTATGCCCGACGATGAAATATTCGGTGTGGGCGAGCCGCGCCATCTCGCGCAAGTGCGGACCCGTGACCTGCCCGCCGGTCGGGCAGATGCGCGCCATCATCTTGAGCTCTTCGTCGAGCACCATGTACAGCTCGTCGGATTCCTTGCGATCGCCGAGAAAAGCGTTGATCCCGTCGATGGTCGGTCCGCTTTGCGGATATCGATAAGTCCCGCTGATCGGGTTCATCGTCGCGCAGCCTTCATGCAGCGTCAGGTGGCGCTCCGGCGTGGCGCCGACGAACGTACGTTCCCCGGTATGAATCACGAAGATCCAGTACGCGCCGACCTCCCGGCGCATCAGACGCTTGAACACCGCCAGCGCCTTCGCGGGCGAATAGTCGTCGAGATTGCCCTCGAGCGTGCGCTTGATGACGAAGTTCGAGCCCGCGCCGGTGCCGATCTCGTCGGTGATGACGCGCTCGACGATCTCGGTGTAGGCCTCGTCGTCGATATCGAAGTGACGCTCACCGAGCGCGGTATCGGCATCGGGAATGGCGGCGAGCGCAAGCTGCGCGGATATTGTTTCGTGCTCGTCGCAGGTGATGGCGACGAGCGGCGCGCCGTCGTCGTGTGTTGTGAAGCCGCGCTCGTGCAGTTGCCTGTATGGCACGAGCACAAGCAACTCGTGACGGTTCGCACCCGCTGCCGTCGGCGCGGCCAATGGAAGCTCGGCCAGGGAGGACGGATAGGAAACCGCGCCGGCGAAGACGTCGATCGTCGCGCGCTCCCCGGCGCTACCCGTCGAACGTGCGATCAACGCAAAGCACGGCGCTTGTCCGTCGAGGATGCGGTTGAAAAGGTTGCGATTCGGATCAGCGTTCATGCCAGCGCCTCCTCGGTGCTCACCACCTTGCCGCAACGCGTGGCTACGTATTCCAGGGCCTGGTGATGGTGGTCTTCGGAAAAATCCGCCACGCCATCGGCGACGAAGAACGGTTGAATGTCGTTCGTGAACGCATCGACGGCCGACATCATTACGCCGATGTGCGCGTAGACGCCACACAACATCAGCTGATCGCGACCGTTCTCCCGCATGCGCTCGCGCAGGTCGGTGCGGAAAAATGCGCTGTAGCGCCACTTCGTGAGCATCCAGTCGTCCGGAGACGGGCCGACAGCCTCCGCGACGTCCCGATCGGCCGGCGTCGTCTCCATGCCCGGGCCCCAAAAATCGCGTAACAAACCGCGTTCCTTCTCGGTCATGCGTCCGGGATGGGCCGTGTACGCGACGGGAATACCGGCCTGCTTGCACCGTTTGCGCAGCGACGCGACATTGGTCGTCAGCGTCTCGCGCAGCGTCGGCGGCAACGGCGAAAGGAAATAGTTCTGCATGTCATGGATGAGCAGCAGCGCGCGCGACGGGTCGACACGCCATGACACGACATTCTCGGGCAGGCTGCTCGAATCGGGCAGCGCGTACGGTTGAATCGACGGGATACCAGCCATTTGTCTCCTCCGTTGAGTATGCGTCAGCTCGGTAGGCCATCCCGGCGCACTTCGGGAACCTCGATACCCAACGAACGGAATTGCTCGCAAGGGTTCATGAATTCGCGCTGCTCCTTGATCAGTCCGTTTTCGAAGCGGAACGAGTGAAGGAAGTGATTGCGGTAATGGCCTTGAGGGTAGCCGGGGAAAATAATCGCGCCTTCGCCGCGGCACTCGACCCAGAACCAGTTCGGGTCTTGCGTTTCGAAGATCTGGATGTCGGTCCAGACCCAGTCGGGGAAGCATTGCAGCGACCACACGGCGTGCTCGCCGAGCTTCTCGCGTCCGCGAATCGCGATTGGCTGGCCGCTGTCGGTCGTCCACAGGCCGCCGACGCCATCTTCCGTGAACAATAGGTGGCGCTTGAGCCTTGCTTCGCCACGCGTGTGCATGTACTGCTCGACGATCTTCCGGTTGTGCTGCCGGACCGCGGCGTGCGCGTGATTTTCCGGTCGGTTTTCGAGGGATTCGACGTCTGACATGCAAGCTCCTGAAGTCAAAGAGGGCCACCCGCCGGGAGGCCGCGTGGGATTAAACGAGGTAGCTGATTTCGCGCGGATCGAGGCCGACGAGCGCGCGGCCGTAGACAAGTTGCGGAATGCCCATCCCGAAGCCCGCGTGGCGGCTCGCCACGTTCAGATCGCGCCAGATCAACTGCAGCGGATTGGATTCCATGAAGGCGGCGCTGCCGTAGGCCGTCATGAGGCGATCGATGGCCTCGCGGCACAGGCGCGTGACGCGCGTCGATTCCATCCGAAAACGCGAACGCGTCACTTCGTCGGGCAGGACGCCGGCCAGTGCGTGGTGCTCGACCGTTTCGACGATGCGGCGGGCGTGCAGCTGCGCGCCGTCGATCATCATCGAAGCTTCGGCGAGATCGGTCTGGAACGCCGGCGAAACAGCCTGGCTCTTGAACGTGGACGAGGCGACACGGCGCTCGTGGGCCTGATCGCGCACGAGTTCCAGCGCGGTGACGAGCGCCCCGAGTTGCGGTCCGAGCAGACCGATCGACAGCAAGCCCGAGAACGCGCCGCTATATAAACGGTGCCGTTCCGACGGCAGGCGCGACCGGCCCTGCACGATGGGCGCGTAAGGCGTCACGCGATGGCGCGGAATGAACAGCCGGTTCGCCACGACCGTGTTGCTGCCGGTGCCGCGCATGCCCGTGATATGCCAGGAGTCGCGGACTTCGAGCTCGTTCATCGGCATGAGGACCAAGTTGATCGTCTCGTCGTCGGCATCGACGCCTTTCGGGATCAGCGCGCCGATCCATTCGGCATGCAGGCTGCCCGATGCATAAGCCCACTCTCCCGTCACCACCACACCGCCGTCGACGCGTTCGACCTGGGCGCGCGAAGGCGCAATGATGAGCGCGGTGCGCGTGTCGCGGTTGCCGCCCCACACGTCGTCCTGCGTCCTCTCGGGGAAGTGGGCGATCATGTAGTTGCCCATGTTGAGCACGCTCGTGACCCACGCCGCCGAGCAGCAACCGCGCCCCAGTTCGTAGCAGACGTCGAACAGCGTGGCGGGACCCGCTTCGTAACCGCCGAGCCGGCGCGGCGTGAAAAGCCGCATCAGCCCGGCATCGGTCAGCGCGGTGACGGCACGCTCGGTCAGGCGGCGCCCGGCATCGGCAGCGCGCGATTCTTCCGCGAGCACGCTGGCGACTTCTGCCGCCTTCGCGATCAATGCCTCATGCTCGACCACCGATTCATCGAGCACAATGGCGTCATGTCCAGCCGAATTCCCTTCCTGCAAGATGCGTTCATCTGTCATTTCACGAGTCGTGCACTGCGAGTTCTGTATCGTGCTCAAGGCGTCTCCAGAAGAAACTTACAATCTTTATTGTTTAAAAATTCAAAACAATAATGTTTGTGAGAAATTTGACCATCAATCAACCAGGAAATCGAAGCAAACGAGATCCGTCAGCCTTATTTGCTGCACCCTTAACTGGGAAAATATCACGCAACATCAGCCATTAGTTCCATACCCAGCTTTGCCTTGTCACTTCAAAAAGGCATTTTTATTTCAATGTTATTAACCGATGCTTACGTTTTTATTTTAAGAGACCGGGGATGTCAGCCCTTCGCGAGCCACGCTGCCGCATCGAATTCCAGCTCAAAGCCTGAGTGATGGGACCGCTCGGGGCCTCTGCACGCAACGGAGCGCCGCAAAAGCTTTTCAGCTTCACCGGCACTGCCGACTCTCGGCACTATTTAGAGCCGCTAACATAACCTAGACATGACGTAGCAGAAGTCGTATCGTCTGCGATATGGCAAGACGCAAAATCAGCAACGAGTTGTGGGTGGAGCTGGAACCGCTGATTCCGGAATTCACCCCATCGCCCAAGGGCGGACGGCGGCGCACGGTCGATGACCGAGCTGCGCTCAACGGCATCCTATATGTGCTGCAAACCGGTATCCCGTGGGAAGACCTCCCGCAAGAACTGGGCTTCGGCAGTGGCATGACGTGTTGGCGACGTCTGCGAGACTGGCAAGCGGCCGGTGTATGGCGCCGGCTGCATCTGGCGATGCTGCGTCGGCTGCGTGAGCACGACCAGATCGATTGGGAACGCGCCAGCCTCGATGGAGCCAGCGTCTCCAGCCCCCGGGGGGCCAGGAAACCGGCCCCAACCCGACCGACCGCGGCAAGCTCGGATCGAAGCGACACATCGTCGTAGATGCACGCGGCATTCCTCTGGCCGTCACGATCACGGGAGCCAACCGCCACGATTCGATGGCATTCGAGTCCACGCTCGATGCCATTCCTGCGGTACCCGGGCTGAACGGTCCGCCACGCAAGCGCCCGAGCAAACTGCACGCTGACAAAGGGTATGACTTCGGGCGTTGTCGACGTTATCTGAGACAGCGCGGCATCAAGGCTCGTATTGCACGCCGCGGTATCGAAAGCAGCGAACGGCTGGGCAGGCATCGTTGGGTCGTCGAGCGTACGCATGCCTGGTTCGCCGGATTCGGCAAGCTTCGAATTCGCTTCGAACGACGCCTCGATATTCATACCGCTCTGCTTGTCCTGGCTGCCGCCGTCATCTGCTCCAGATTCGTGGATGACTTGTGTTAGCGACTCTTAATGGGCGCCGAGCAACATCCAGCCAATCAAGCCGGACCGTCGGCATAAATCGGAGCCATAAGATGGCACACCCCATTTAATGTCGAAAATATAAATTCCGCCCCATTATTTTTCGTATTCCTATGCACCTCCCGTAAACGATGGCTAAGCATAGGTTAAATTCGAAAAAATATCACCTGTCAAACTTGACGGGTGATATCCCGCCGCACTGAATGAGACTGCCGACCCGCGAAGTAAAAGTGGGAAACGATAGGCCGCTCGCGTAGACCGTAATAAAAGCTTCACTATCCAGATCTCGAATCAACGGTATATTTCGTCATCGGAGTGACATTTTTCTTTCACTCGGAAAGAAATGAAAGGGGAAATTCACATATGCCCGTATTTAGCATCGCCAACATAACCTAGACGTGACTCGCAGACGTTGCATCGTCTGCGGGATGGCAAGACGCAAAATCAGCAACGAGTTGTGGGTGGAGCTGGAACCGCTGATTCCGGAATTCGCCCCATCGCCCAAGGGCGGACGGCGGCGCACGGTCGACGACCGAGCTGCGCTCAACGGCATCCTGTATGTGCTGCAAGCCGGCATCCCGCAGGAAGACCTCCCGCAAGAACTGGGCTTCGGCAGTGGCATGACGTGTTGGCGACGTCTGCGAGACTGGCAAGCGGCCGGTGTATGGCATCGGCTGCATCTGGCGATGCTGCGTCGGCTGCGCGAGCACGACCAGATCGATTGGGAGCGTGCGAGCCTCGATGGAGCCAGCGTCTCCAGCCCCCCGGGGGCCAAAAAACCGGCCCCAACCCGACCGACCGCGGCGAGCTTGGATCGAAGCGACACATCGTCACCGACGCCAACAGCCCGCCGCTCGCCGCGATCCTGACTGGCGCGAATGTCAGCGACATCACGCAATGGCTGCCGCTGATCGACGCGATTGCACCGATTCGCGGATTGCGCGGCCATCCACTGAGAAGACCGCGTGTGGTGTACGCCGATCGTGGTTACGACTCCGAGCCGCATCGACGCGCGTTGCGCGATCGTGGTATCGAGCCGGTGATCGCCAGACGCCGTACCGAACATGGCAGCGGCCTGGGCAAGTATCGCTGGGTCGTTGAACGTACCCATGCCTGGCGCCATCACTTCCGTCGCCTCCGTATTCGTTTCGAGCGCCGTGCCGACATTCACGGCGCGTTCCTCAAACTCGGCTGCTGCTCGATCTGCTGGAACACTTTGCAGCGAACGCAGCCGTCTTTATGAAACCGTCTCTTACGAATCACCGACGTTTGACGCATGCAACGGCGGCGTCGAACGGCTGCAATCTGCGACGGAATGCATCACAATCGATGCGCTCCGGCCCGGGGCGCCCGAACCGGCACGGCCGGACTCAAAAAAACGACATCCACCTGATCTTGCAACCACCCTGGAGGAGACCCATGGCTGACAGCCCGGACAACGAACCCCGCAAGAACAAGCCGCTCTGGATCTGGATCGTGCTGCTGATGCCCTACGTGGCCCTGCTCTGGCTGCCGTTCTACAACTACCGCGAGCCAAGCTTCGGCGGCCTGCCGATGTTCTACTGGTACCAGCTGCTGTGGGTGCCGATCACCTCGGTGCTGCTCTATCTGGTCTATCGGGGGGAGAAATGAACGGCACCATCGCAATCGAACCGGTGGCACTGACCATCTTCGTGGCCTTCTTCGTGCTGGTCACGGTGATCGGCTTCTTCGCGGCGCGCTGGAAGCGCGGCGACCTCACGCAGCTGCATGAGTGGGGGCTGGGCGGGCGCCAGTTCGGCGTCGTGATCTCGTGGTTCCTGGTGGGCGGCGACTTCTACACGGCCTACACCGTGATCGCGGTGCCGGCGCTGGTGTACGCGGTGGGCGGCTACGGCTTCTTCGCGCTGCCGTACACGATCATCGTCTATCCGTTCGTGTACGCGGTGATGCCGCGGCTCTGGAAGATCGCCCACGCGAAAGGCCACATCACGGCGGCCGACTACGTGCATGGCGAATTCGGCGGCAAGTGGCTGCCCGCCGCGGTCGCGCTCACCGGCATCGTCGCGACGATGCCCTACATCGCGCTGCAACTGGTGGGCATGCAGGTGGTGATCAAGGGGCTCGGCGTGACGGGCGAGCTGCCGCTCGTGATCGCGTTCCTGATCCTCGCGCTCTACACCTACACGAGCGGCCTGCGCGCGCCGGCGATGATCGCGTTCGTGAAGGACATCATGATCTACATCGTGGTGATCGCGGCCGTCTGCCTGATTCCGGTGAAGCTCGGCGGCTATGCCCACGTGTTCCAGGCGGCCGACAGCTACTTCGCCGCCAAGGGCGGCGCGACCGGCATCCTGCTCAAGCCGACCCAGTTCACGGCCTACGCGACGCTGGCGCTCGGCTCGGCGCTGGCCGGGTTCATGTATCCGCACACCATGACGGCGGTGCTCTCGTCGGCCTCGGCCAACACGGTGCGCAAGAACGCGATCTTCCTGCCGATCTACACGCTGCTGCTCGGCCTGATCGCGCTGCTCGGCTACATGGCGATCGCCGCCGGGGTGCACGTGAGCTCGCCGAGCGACGTGGTGCCGACGCTGTTCCGCACGCTGTTCCCGTCGTGGTTCGTCGGTTTCGCCGCGGCCGCGATCGCGATCAGCGCGCTGGTGCCGGCCGCCATCATGTCGATCGGCGCCGCGAACCTGTTCACGCGCAATCTGTGGCGCCCGCTGGTGGCGCCGAACCAGTCGTCGGCGGGCGAGGCATCCACGGCGAAGATCGTCTCGCTGGTGGTGAAGTTCGGCGCGCTGGTGTTCATCGTCGTGCTGCCCACCCAGTACGCGATCGACCTGCAGCTGCTGGGCGGAGCCTGGATCCTGCAGATCCTGCCGGCCGTGGTGCTGTCGCTGTACACGCGCCGCCTGAGCGCGACGGGCCTGCTGGCCGGCTGGTTCGTCGGAATCGTGGTGGGCACCGGCCTCGCCACCTCGACCGGGCTCAAGCCGGTGTACACGCTGCATGCCGGCGCCGCGTCCTACACGCTCTACATCGGCCTGATCGCGCTCGTGCTCAACATCGCGACGAGCTTCGTCGTCTCGGCGCTGACGCCCGCGAGCCGCTCGCAGGCAGGCCGCGCCGCGGCCTGACGCCGGCGCCGGGCCGGCGGCCTTGCCGGCCCGGCGGGCTCGGCTTGCCGCGTTGCCGGCGGTCGCGCCGGCCCGGCTCGCCGCGTCACTGCCATCGGCAACGCCGCGCATCGCCTGCGCCCGAGGCCTGCCTCGCGAGCCAGCCATGCTTGCCGCTCGAGGCGGCGCTTCGCGGGTCGCGCTCGGCAGGCGCGGCCCGCCGTTCCCGCCGTTCCCGCCGTTCCCGCCGTTCCCGCCGTTCCCGCCGTTCCCGCCGTTCCCGCCGTCCGCCGCGCCAGCGCATCCGTTTACGGCCGTGCCACGTACCTGCACGGTATCGAATGCGAAACATGACCCACCCAGTCGAAACGGAGAGGCTGATGAACTTCAAGCTAGGGTTGGCGCTGGTCACGGTCTTGCTCGTGGCCGGCCTGCTCGCCGCGCGCCATCCGGTGTGGCTGTTGAACGCGCTCACGCCGGGCCGGGCCTTCACGGTGTCGGCAGGCATCCCGTATGGGCCGGGCGAGCGGCAGCGGCTCGACGTCTATGTGCCGGCGCGGGCCGCCGCCGGTTCGCCGGGCGGCGCGAATCCGGGCCTGCCGATCGTGGTGTTTTTCTACGGAGGCAGCTGGCAGTCGGGCGAGCGCGGCGATTATCGGTTCGTCGGCGCCGCGCTCGCGGCGCGCGGCTTCGTCGCCGTGGTGCCCGATTACCGGACCTACCCGGCCACCGTGTTCCCCGGCTTCATGGAGGACGCGGCGCAAGCGGTGGCCTGGGCCCGCGAGCACGCCGCGCAGTACGGCGCGGACCCGCACCGGCTCGTGCTGATGGGGCACTCCGCCGGCGCGCAGATCGCCGCGCTGCTCGCCACCGACGGCCGTTATCTCGCGGCGCGACAGCTGCGCCGCAACGATATCGCGGGCGTGGTCGGCCTGGCCGGCCCCTACGATTTCCTGCCGCTGCGCGACGCCACGCTGGAGCAAGTCTTCCCCGCGCAGGCGCGCGCCGCGAGCCAGCCGATTCGCTTCGTGAAAGGCGGCGAAGCGCCGATGTGGCTGGCCGTGGCAGAGCAGGACACGGTGGTGGAACCCGGCAATACCGAGCGCTTCGCGCGGGCGCTGCGGGACGCGGGCGACCAGGTGAGCGTGATGCGGTATCGGCGCCTGAGCCACGCGACGCTGGTGGGCGTGCTGGCGCTGCCGCTGCGGCCGCTGGCGCCGGTGCTCGACGACCTGGCGGCCTTTGTCGATCGCATCGCGGCGGTGCCGGGCCAAGCCGCACCGCGCGCCGCCGCGCCGGCCGCTTCGGAAGCGGGGCGCTAGCCGGCCAGCGCCGCCCTTCGATCACGCCGGCCGGGTGCCGCCCGGCGCGGCCAGTCCCTCCTTGCGCAGAATCACGTCGAGCGCCATCTCGAGCAGGCTTGCCGCACGATTCGCGGCATCGCCGAGATGGCGGTGCAAGAGCGCATCGGCCGGCGAGCGCGACAGGCATTCGTCGCTGTACTGCTCGAAGGCACTCAGTTGCAGGATCAGTTCCGACAGGTGGCGCGGGCACTCGCATTGGACGGTCGACGACAGGCTGCCCAGCGAGGCGAGCGTCGCCTCGTCGAAGCGGCGGCGCCTGCGCAGCCACAGCCCCTGGTCGGCCTCGCTCGCGTGGCGCGAGGCGACCACGGCGTGCGCCAGCTTCGCCACCAGCGTGAGCGGGTTGGCCCGGCTTTCGATCGACCGGAACAATTCGAAGCCTGACAGCCGCGCCAGTTCGACCGCCTCGGCCGTGCCGAAACCGTACACCACGCTCACCGCCCGCGCCTGGCGCGCCTGCGCGAGCCGCGCCAGCCCGGCGACGGCGTCCGCATGGAGCGACGGGACCATGGCGATCAGCGCATCGATCCGTGACTGCGCCGACTCGCCCGCCTGCTCGATCGAATCGAACCGCTCCGCGATCTCGATGCCGACGCGCGCGGCGGCCGATGCCGTCACGGCCAGCGGGCCGATTACCGTCAGCCGCACCACCTCGTCGGCCGGGATCGCGCCATGCGAGCGGCGCACCGACAGCGCCTCCAGCTCCTCGCGCCCCAGCTGGGCAATCGAGCCGATCGCATGCCCGGCGCTCACCAGCGCCTTCAACAGGCGTATGCGCTGTACGTCGTCGTCGGAATACATGCGCTGGCCCGACGGCGTCTTGGGCGGCGCGACCACCCCGTAACGCCGCTCCCAGATTCTCAACGTCGCGGCCGGCATGCCCGCCAGCCGCGCCGCTTCCCCGCTGCGATAACGGTACGGCGCGTTGCGGTCCTTGCGGGTGGGCATGAGGGTTCTCCTGAAATCGAGGCGACATTGAAACAGGATTCTACGCAGACTCGAGCGAGCATGAATCAGAAAAATGACTCACTTTGCCGGTTTGCGCAGAAAAAGATGGCTCACCTCGGGTCTGCGGCCTACACTTCGCCCATGTCCTGCCGGCGGACGGCGAGCCGCGTCGCGATCGTGCCGGCGGCACTTGGCGAAGGCGAGGAGCGGCATGACGACATTGCGACTGATCCTGGGCGACCAGTTGGACCCGAACCACCCGTGGTTCGCCGAGGTCCACGCCGACACGTCCTACGTGCTCATGGAAGTGCGGCAGGAAACCGACTACACGCTTCATCACGCACAAAAGATCCTGGCGATCTTCGCGGCGATGCGCCGCTTTGGCGAGCGGCTGCGCGACGCCGGCCATCGGGTGCATTACCTGGAAATCGACGATCCCCGCAATCGCCAGGCGATTCCCGCCAACCTCGACCTGCTCGCCGAGTCGCTCGGCGCGCGGCGCATCGAATACCTGCTGCCGGACGAGTGGCGCCTCGATCAGCAACTGCGCGCCTACGCGGCGGCCTCGGCGATTCCGGTCGCGGCGGTGGACACCGGCCACTTTTACACCACGCGCGACGCGCTGCGCGAAGCGATGGGCGCCGGCCGCCCGTGGGTCATGGATCGCTTCTATCGCGCGATGCGGGTGCGCCACCGCATCCTGCTGGATGCCGACGGCGCTCCGGCGGGCGGGCGCTGGAACTACGACGCCGACAATCGTCAGGCCTGGTCCGGCCAGCCTCCCGAGCCCGCCGACTGGCGCCCGCGCCACGACCATCGCGAGCTGTGGGCACGCATCGAGGCCGCGGGCGTGCACAGCTTCGGCAAGCCGTCGGCGGACGATCTGCGCTGGCCGGTCGATCGCGACGAAGCGCTGGCGTGCCTCGACCGCTTCATCCGCGATGCGCTGCCGTGGTTCGGCCAGTTCCAGGATGCGATGCATACGTCCGCGCCGCGGCTGTTCCATTCGATGCTGTCGTTCGCCCTCAACGTGAAGATGCTCGATCCTCGCGAGGTCGTCGCGCGCGCGGAGGCGGCCTACCGCGCCGGCGCGGTGCCGCTTGCCGCCGCCGAAGGCTTCATCCGGCAGATCCTGGGATGGCGCGAATTCGTGCGCGGCGTCTACTGGGCGCGGATGCCGGACTATGCGCGCAGCAACGGATTCGGCCATCGGCGCGCGCTGCCGGACTGGTTCTGGAACGGCAACACCCGCATGGCCTGCATGTCGCACGCGCTGCAGCAGTCGCTCGACCACGCGCACGCTCACCACATTCAGCGGCTGATGGTGATCGGCAACTTCGCGCTGCTGGCCGGGCTGGACCCGCAGGCCGTCCACGCCTGGTATCTCGGGGTCTACATCGATGCGTTCGAGTGGGTCGAGATGCCGAACACGCTCGGCATGAGCCAGTACGCCGACGGCGGCGCGATGGCGACCAAGCCCTACGTGTCGAGTGCCGCCTACCTCCATCGCATGAGCGATTACTGCCGCGGCTGCGCCTACGATCATCGCGCCCGCACGGGCGACGGCGCCTGCCCGTTCAACGCGCTCTATTGGGATTTCTTCGATCGCCACCGCGACGCCCTGCGGCACAACCATCGGCTGGCGATGGTGTACCGGCAGCTGGCCCGTTTCGACGAGGAGGCGCTCCAGGCCCTGCGCGCGCAGGCGGCCCGGCTGCGCGACGGGCTGGCGTCGCTGTAGCGCGCCGCCGGCGCGCTCGCCGGCTCGTTCAACGCGCGGCCGGCCGCGCCCGACTCACGCCCCGCCCTTTTCCGGCAGCAGCGAGAGAAACTCGCGGCGCAGCGCGGGATCGGCCAGGAATTTCCCGCGCATGACGCTATTGGTCATCTTCGCCTGATCGTCCTTGGTGCCGCGCCAGTGCATGCAGAAATGCTCGGCCTCGAGCACCACCGCAAGCCCGTCGGGCGCGATGCGCGACTCCAGGAGGTCGGCGATCTGCTTGATCGCTTCCTCCTGGATCTGCGGGCGCGTCATGACCCAGTTCACCAGGCGCCCGTACTTGGACAGGCCGATCAGGTTCGAGGTGGCGCTGGGCAGCACGCCGATCCAGATCCGGCCCATGATCGGACACAAGTGATGCGAGCATGCGCTGCGCACGCGCAGCGGGCCGACGATCAGCAGCTCGTCGAGGCGCTCGACGTTCGGAAACTCGGTGACGGCGGGCGCCGCCTCGTAACGGCCGGCGAACACCTCGCGCACGAACATCTTGGCCACGCGCGCGGCGGTTTCGCGCGTGTTGTGGTCGTGGTCGACGTCGATCACGAGCGAGCGCAGCACGCCTTCCAGGCCTTGCGCGACCTCGCTCTGCAAGGCCTCCAGCTCGCCGTCGCGCAGGTAGGCCGCGATATTGTCGTTCGCGTGAAAGCGCGCGCCGGCGCGCTCGATGCGGCCACGAATGATTCGCGACAGCGGCACGCCCTCGTCCACGGCGGTCCGCGTGAGCTCGGGAGCGTCGATCAGATTACCCATTTCGGTTCGTTTCCCCGGTTAGATGGCGTGGCGCGCGACGCCGGGCATCCGCCTTTCCAGGCGCGGCCCGCCGGCGCGGCGTGAGACGCCGCACGGCCCGGCCCGCGACCTGGCCCGGCTTCGCCCCGATTGTATGCAAATTTTCGAGCTTGTGAAGCAGAAATTTGATTCATTATTACAATTGCATCACGAATCCCGCTTCATTCATTCTGGAAGCATGTCGGCAGCCGGCCGCCGCGGCCGATCCCGGGCCGCCATCCCGGCACGCGCGGCTGCCCTGGCCGCCGCGCCATGAAACGGGATCGATGAAACGGGATTTGAAGTCACGGCGCGCGGAAAGCCTCGGCGGCACGGCCCCGAGCCGCGAGCGGCGGCCAGCGAGCGGCTGCCGTGTCAGGTGCCGTGTCAGGTGCCGTGTCAGGTGCCGTGTCAGGTGCCGTGTCAGGTGCCGTGTCAACTGGCGTGACGCGTGCCGTCCAGCCGGGCACCGAGCCAGACCGCCGCGGGCAGCAGCGCCGCCCAGCCGCATCCGAGCAGCAGCCAGGCGGCCGGGCCGCTGAACTGCACGGCGCCGAGCGCGGCGCCGGCGCGAAACGACAGCGGGCCGGCGGCGGCGCCGATCAGGGCCGCCGTCAGCCAGCGGCCGCGCAGCCAGCGAAACAGCGTGTTCAGCTGCGCGGCGAACAGCATCCAGAGGCCCGCCATCCAATACGGCGCGGTGCCGCCCAGCACGATCCCGTTCGGATATCGCAGCACGCCCGTGGCGGCCGGCACGGCCTCCCAGCCCCAGCCCAGCACCGCGACGATCGCGATCAAGGCGGCCTCGCGGGCGCGCGCGCGGGCATGCAGCAGATGGGCGCCGGCGAGCAGCGCCGCGCACAGCATGCCGAGCCATCCGTAGCCGTGCGCGGCGCTCGAGACGCAGACCAGCCAGCCGCCTTGCGAGAGTCCCGCGTACACGGCCGTCTCGGCGCCCGTGCCGGCCCTGCCGGCCCGGCTCACGCGCGATTCGGCCGGCATCTCAGCGCGCCTCGCCGCCGAGCAGATGGCGGCGCAGCGACGCCGCGCGCGTGCGCGGGTCGAACCAGATGCCGAAGAACGCGCGGGCGAATTGCGGATCGGCCACCTCGGCCGTCAGCTGCCCGTTGGTGTAGAAGCGCGCGCCCTGTCCCGGCAGATAGACCCCGCACAGCACGTCGCCGCGCGACACGTCGGAAAACGCGCGCGCCATGTCGGCACGCCATGCGGCACGGGTCGCCTCCGGCAGCGGGCCTGGCGCCAGACGCTCGATTTCGTCCATGCCGGTCGAGACGAGCCGCGCGCCCTTCACGTCGTGGCGGTAGGTGAGCGAGAGCGCGAACGGCGTGTCGAGCGCGCCCGGCGACAGCGCCGCCCACAGCTGGGCGTCGTAAAGGCAAATGCCGAGGATGCAGAACTGGCCGGCGCCGATCAGCCGGGCCGACGGCACGTCGTCGACGCAGTTCGCCGCGCCCGCGGGCGGCGCGGCGGCAAGCGGCGCGGCGGCAAGCAGCGCCGCAGCAAGCAGGGCGAGCCGCAGCGCCATGTCAGCCTCCGCTCGAGAGCACGAAGTGCATCACGTCCGTGCGCCGCTGGGCGAAGCCCGCTTCGCAATAGGCCAGATAGAGCCGCCAGGTGCGCACGAAGGTCTCGTCGAAACCTTGCGCGCGCACCGCGTCGAGCTTCGCCTCGAACGCCGCGCGCCACGCGTTCAGCGTGCGCGCGTAGTCGAGCCCGAAGGCCCACACCGGCTCGGCGCTCAGGCCCGCCCGGCGCGCCGCACCCACGAAGCGCGAGGGGCTCGGCAGCATGCCGCCCGGAAAGATGAACTCGCGGATGAAGTCGCTCGAGGTCCGGTAGGCCTCGAATTGCGATTCGAGGATGGTGATGGTCTGAATCAGCGCGCGCGCGCCGGCCTTCAGGCGCTGCCCGACGACCTCGAAATAGGTCGGCCAGAACGCCTCGCCGACGGCCTCGAACATTTCGATCGACACCACGGCGTCGTAGCGGCCGTCCACGTCGCGGTAGTCGCGCAATTCGATCGTCACCCGATCCGCCAGCCCCGCCCGCGCAATCCGCTCGAGCGCCCACGCGTGCTGCGCCTGCGAGATCGTCAGCGCATGCACCTGGATGCCCTGCCGCGCGGCATGTTCCGCGAAGCCGCCCCAGCCGCAGCCGATCTCGAGCACGCGCATGCCGGGCCGCAGGCCCAGCGTGTCGATGATGCGCTGATACTTCGCGGCCTGCGCGGCGGCCAGCGGACGGTGCGGGTCGCCGTCGAAGCAGGCGGCGGAATAGGTCCAGGTGTCGTCCAGCCACAGCCCGTAGAAACGGTTGCCGAGGTCGTAATGCGCGTGAATGTTGCGCCGGCTGCCGGTGCGCGTGTTCTTGCGCAGCAGGTGGCGCAGCCGGTACCAGGCCCGCGAAAGGCGCCCGCCCGTGACGGGACGCGAGGCCACCGGTTCGTTCTGGATCGCGAGGCTCAGCAGCGCGACCGGATCGGGCGTGTCGACCCAGCCGGCGCGATACGCCTCGGCAAAGCCGATGTCGCCGGCCCGCAGGATCCGGCGGCAGGCGCGCCAGTCATGAATCCGCAGCGTCGCGGCCGGCACCCGGTGCGGATCGCCGAACACGTACTGCGCGCCGTCGGGCGTGAGCAGGATCAGATGGCCGTGCTCGATCCGCCGCAGCAGCGCCATGAACAGCCGGGCCGCGAGGGGAACGGACGGTTGCGATGCGGAGAACAGCAGATTCAGCGTCATGGACGGACCTCGTGATCGGATCTCGGGGACGGGCCGGCTTGCGGCGCCGGGGACGCGGCAGGCGCGGCCGGAAGCCGTAGCGCGGGCGGCGTCTTGCCGTGGAACGGCACGCGCCTGAGCCACAGCCGCAGCGCCTGCCAGTGGATGCGCACGACGACGTTGATGGCGTTCAGCGGCTGCCGCGCCAGCGCGCCCAACGCGCGCGGCACGCTCAGCGGCCCGGCCCGCATCGCGATCGCCGTGCGCAGCAGCAGGCCGCGCTCGTCGCGATAGTCGATGGCGACGGCCAGGTGATCGCCGCGCTGGCGCACGCGGAACGCGTAATCGCCGGCCACGTCGCAAAACGGCGAGACGTGAAACGTCTTGCGGCAGCGCAGTTCCGTGGCGTCGCGAATCGGCGCGTGGTGCGGCGCGCTGAGCAGATAGCCGTGATGGGCGCCGAAGGTGTTGCGCACGTCCGCGTAGAGCGCGCGCAGCCGTCCCTGGCGGTCGTAGCAATACCAGAAGCTCACCGGGTTGAACGCATAGCCGAAGATGCGCGGGATCGTCTGCAGCCAGATCGGCCCGTCGGCCGGGATGCCGGCTTCGGCCAGGCGGGCGCGCAGCCAGGGCCCGAGCGGCTGGCCGTCGCGCGGGCCGTAATCGCGCGTGGCCAGCCCGAGCGGCCGCCAGCGATCGATGCCGAACCAGGCGCCGTGCAGTTCGTCCAGCCGCTCGACATCGCAGCAGACCTGGAACAGCGCATAGCGGAACGCGTGGCGCACCGGGCGCAGGCGCTCGTGCATCACGTGCCCCACCAGGAGCCGGGCGGCGCTGCCGTCGCGGGCGAACGGCGCGCTCATCGCGTGGCCCAGGCCGGCTCGACGCCGAAGTCGGCCGCCACGCGCAGCGCGGACTTCAGGCCGTCTTCGTGAAAGCCGTAGCCCGTCCATGCCCCGGCGAACCAGGTTCGCCCCCGCCCCTGCAGCATCGGCAGGCGCTGCTGCGCATCCACCGCGGCCAGATCGAGCAGCGGGTGCTCGTAGCGGTAGCGCCCGAGCTCGGTGCCGGGCGCCGGGTCCGCCACCGGGTTCAGCGTGACGATCACCGGCGTGCTGAACGGCAGCGGCTGCAACTGGTTGATGAGATAGCTGACGCAGACGGGCGACTCGCCCTCGGCTGCGTCGGCCGTGCGGCGGCTCAGGTAGTTCCAGGCCGACCAGACGCGCCGGCGGCGCGGCAGCAGCGCCGTATCGGTATGCAGCACCGCCACGTTCGGCTGATAGCGCACCGCGCCCAGCACGTCGCGCTCGGCGTCGCTGGCGTCGGCCAGCAATTGCAGGCTGGTCGGCGCGTGGCAGGCGAGCACCACCGCGTCGAAGCGCTCTTCGCCCGCCGCGTCGGTGGCAACCGAGACGGCGCCCGCCTCGCGCCGGATCGCACGGACCGGGGTGGCGACGCGCACGTCGTCGAGCGTCGCGGCGATGCGCTCGACGTAGCGCCGCGCGCCGCCCGCCACCGTGCGCCAGGGCGGGCGGTCGTTGACCTGCAGCAGCGCGTGGTTCAGGCAGAAGCGCAGGAAGGTGGCGGCCGGGAAGCGCAGGATGTCGTTGGCCGCGCTCGACCAGATCGCGGCGGCCATCGGCAACAGGTAGTGGCGCTGGAACGGCGTGCCGTAGCCTTGCGCGCTCAGCAGCTCGCCCACGCAGAGGCGTTGCCGCTGCGCCGCCTCCAGGTGGGCATGCGCGCGGGCATTGAAGCGCAGAATATCGCGCAGCATGCCGAGAAACGACGGCGAAAACAGGTTGCGGCGCTGCGCGAACACCGTATTCAGGTTGCTGCCCGCCCATTCGAGCCGGCCGCCGTCGACCGAGACGGAGAACGACATCGCGCTCGTGTGGGCCGGCACGCCCAGCTCGTCGAACAGGGCGATCAGGTTCGGGTAGGTGCGGTCGTTGAAGACCAGAAAACCGGTATCGACCGGGTGGCGCATGCCCTCCAGCTCGACATCGACGGAGTGGGTGTGTCCGCCGAGATAGTCGGCCGCTTCGAACAGCGTCACGCGATGGCGGCGGGCCAGCAGGTAGGCGCTCGCCAGGCCGGCGATGCCGGCGCCGACCACGGCGATCCGCTGGCCGGGCTCAACCACGGGGGATTGCGCAATCATCGGCAAGGCGCTCCGTCAGACGGGACACAGAAGAATGAAAATCGCATGTTCGAACTATACGGGTCAGAAGCCGGTTTGGCTGCACCGGCGCGTTCAACCATGGTCGCCGGGCGACGTGAAGCCCGGCTTGCCGATCTGATCGGGCGTTTGCGGCACGCGCCGGAAGCGCGAGGTGTCGTAGCCCATCGCGTCCAGCCGGGCCAGCAGCGCCTGATAGGTGGCCTCGTCCATGTTCGGCTCGCGCGAGAAGATCCAGCCGAGCTTCTTGCCGGGATAGCCGAGGATGGTGTACCGATAGTCGGGATCCACGTAGAGCGTCAATTGCCAGACGTAGATCGGCCAGAACAGCCGCACGCGCCAGGCGCCGCCGTCGCTGCCCGGCTTCACCGTGTCGAGGAACCGATAGCGCGTTTCCGGCCGGTCGAAGCCTCCCTTGCGCCCCACGAACACGTCGTCGATGCGGCCGTCCGCGCGCAGCGTCCACTGCGCGCGGCTGCCGACGAAGCCGCGCTCCGCGAAGTAGGGAATATGGGCGATCACGTACCAGCGGCCCATGTAGCGCGGCAGATCGACCGGCACGGTCGACAGCGGCACGGCCGCGCGCGGGTTCGGGTTCGGCGGATCGCTCGTGCAGCCGGCCGTGAGGGCGAGGCCGAAACCGATCACCAGCGTTCCGACGATGCAGCGCAGCAAAAAGCGTCTCATAGCGAACCTCGCAGGCGGGTGGGGGGCTTCTCGAACGGGGCGCGGGCAGCGCCGCCGCGTGGTCCGCGGCCCTGGCCGGACGGCCCGGCCAGGGCGGTCCGGCCGATGCGCGAGCTGCCGGCCGCGCGGCCGGCAGCAGCCGTGCCGGCCGGGCGAGCGCGCGGCGGGATGGCCCGGGCCGCCGCGCACGACGGCGGCGGACCGATCAGGACCAGCGGAACAACGGCGGCAGCAGACATGCGCGCTCCAGGATGGCGATGACGACCATATACGGAGCCGGGCGGCCGGCGGATGCATGCGGGCGCGGCGGACCCTGCGGACGGGGCGGGCGGGCCGCCGCCGCGGGCTCGCGACGCGCCGCGGCGGCGGGCCTCACCGATGCGCGCGCGCCGGGCGCTCACCACCGGCCGGTCGGCCCGCCTCGGCCGCCGGCTTCGCCGCCGCGAGCGGAACCCGGGCACGCCGCCGTGCGGCGGCGGGGCGCCCCGGCGTCACCAATGCCGGGGCCGGTCCGGACATCGCCGGGCGGCATCGGGCGATGCCGCCCGGCACATGCCTGACAAATACCTGACAAACACCCAATAAATGCCCGATGCGTGCCCGATGCACGCGCGGTCATTGCCGGCCGCCCCCGCGCACCGCCGTGACAAGCTTGTCGCGCAGCACGAGCACGGCCTGCCGGGTCCGCTCGACCTGGTCCGGGCTCAGCCCGCAGGCCCCGGCGAGGTCCACCTGTGCCAGTTCCTCGCGCAGTTGCCAGCCCTGCTGCGTCAGGCTGATCAACACCTGACGCTCGTCGCGCGCGGCGCGCTGCCGCTGCAGATAGCCGAGCGCCTCGAGCTTCTTCAGGATCGGCGTGAGCGTGTTCGATTCGAGGAACAGCTTCTCGCCGAGCCGGCCGACGGTGGGCGCCTGTTCCTCGGACACCGCCACCAGCGTGAGGTACTGCGTGTAGGTCAGGCCCAGTTCGTCGAGCAGGGGCTTGTAGGCCTTGCCGAAGGCCAGATTCGCCGAATAGACGGCGAAGCAGAGGAAATCGCCGAGCCTCGCGGTGGCCGGATCGGCCTGGGCAGTCTTGTCCTTGCGGTTCATATGCGTCCCTGTCGATGCGCGGAAGGTTGCGATTCGCGCCTCATCATATATCGGACCCGATCGGCTCGCCTCACGAGCCGATCGGAAGCGACCGAATGCGGCATTGGCGGCGGCGCCGGCCCGGCCGCCCGGCGCGCGGCGTCACGCGCCCGTGCCTGGCAACGATGGCCCGCCGCGCAGGCACGGCGCCTCGCCGACCTCGGGCCTAGGGCGGAACCACGGCAGCGGGACGGGTCCCCGCCCGGCGCGCGGATCGACGGGCCGCCGCGCGCGCCGGCGATCGCGTCCGCCAAGCCCTCAGCGCCCCGCCCCGGCCGTCCCCGCGAAGCGGCCCGGGCATCGCCGCGAAGCCGCGCCGGACGGGCCGCGCCGGGCGTCGCGACCGCCTCGCGACGGCGCGCGCTGCGGCAAAACCGCAAGCTCACGCGCGCCGACGTGTAAACTGCTGCCTTTTTTCGTTTCCCGCCGCATGCCGCCTTCCCCGCCGCGCACGCTTTCCGCTGCGCCCGCCCTCGTCCGCCTGCTGGCCAGCCTCGGCGGCACCGAGCGGCCGCTCCAGGCCCAGGCCGCCCAGCCGCCGCTCGCCGACCGGCTCAGCCAGTGGCTGAGCTGGACCGACGCGGTCACGCTGGCGTCGGTGCTCGGCGCGCCGGCCCCGGCCGCGGCCGGCGGCGCGCGCATGCGCGACGACGAGGCGGCCCAGCGCTGCCGGACACTGCGCGCCGCACTGTCGGCGGCGATCGCCGCCGACCCCGTGCTCGCGCCCGCGCGGCCGGCACCGCGCGGCGCGCCGGCCGGGGCCCGGCACCCGCACCGGCCGGCGCCGGAACCCCGCGCCACGGACGCCGATTTCGCGGTCTATCGCCAGAGCTACCTCGCCCTGCAACAGCTGATGGACAGCGATATCGGCGACCTGCGCACCTTCCTGCGCGCGCGGCTGGCCGCCAGCTCGCCGGCACAGGCCCGGCTCGCGGTGCTCGACGCCGCGCTGGAGCGCTCGCTCGCGGCGCGCGAGCGCAGCCTGTTCGGCGCCGTGCCGGGCCGGCTCGCGGCGCGCTTCGAGCAGCTGCGCCGCGCGGCGCTGGCCGCCGAGGCGGACCACGCCGCCCAGGCCGGCGATCGCGCCACCCCAGCCGACCCAGCCGACCCAGCCGACCCAGCCGACCCGGCCGACCCGGCCGACCCGGCCGGCCAGGCTGCGGCCCCGGCCGGCGCAGACGCCGGCGCTGCGCACCGCGGCGACGCAGCCGCGCCGCTCGCCTGGCTCGACACCTTCCGCAAGGATCTGCAGAGCGTCCTGCTCGCGGAACTGGAGGTTCGGTTCCAACCGGTGGAGGGGCTGCTGTCGGCCCTTCACGCCCGCTAACGCAAACCTTATGTCCCGACTTCGTATCGATCTCCTCGTGTTCCTCGCCGGCCTCGCCGTGGTGTGCTGGATCGGCGCCGGCTACCTCGCCACCAATCCGCTGGCGCTGGCCGTCACGGCCCTGATCGCGGCCTGCTACGCGGGCGGCGCGTTCGAGCTGCACCGCTACCGGCAGGCCACCGCGAACCTCGCGCGCGCGCTCGCCCTGCCGGCCGCGCCGGCATCGGCCGGCGCCTGGCTCGACACGCTGCATCCCAGCCTGCGCGGCGCCGTGCGCGCGCGCCTGGACGGCGAGCGCGCCGCGCTGCCCGGCCCCGCGCTTACGCCCTATCTGGTCGGCCTACTGGTGCTGCTCGGCATGCTCGGCACGCTGCTCGGCATGGTGGCGACGCTGCGCGGCACCAGCGCCGCGCTCGACGGCGCCACCGGCCTCGACGCGATCCGTGTCGCGCTCTACGCGCCGATCCGCGGGCTCGGCTTCGCGTTCGGCACCTCGATCGCCGGCGTGGCGAGTTCCGCCATGCTCGGGCTGCTCTCCGCGCTGTGCCGCCGCGAGCGGCTGCAGGTGGCGCAGCGGCTGGACGCGCAGCTCGCCACCACGCTGCGCCCGTTCACGCAGGCGCAGCAGCGCGAGGCCGGCTTGGTGCTGATGCAGCGGCAGGCCGAGGCGCTGCCCACGCTGGTCGCGCGCCTGGAAACCCTGATCGCCGGCATCGAGCGCCAGAGCACCACGCTCGGCGAGCAGCAGATGGCCGGCCAGCAGGCGTTTCTCGCCAATGCCGAGGCAAGCTACACGCGGCTGGCCGCCACGCTCGGCGCGGCCTTGACGGCGAGCGCTGAGCACAGCGCGCGCGCGGCCGGCTCCGCCATCGCGCCGGCAGTGGAGGCGGCCATGGCCGGCCTCGCGCGCGAGAGCGCCGCACTGCACGGCACGCTCACGCAGGCCGTGCAGCGCCAGCTCGACGGCCTCAGCGCCGGCTTCGAGGCCAATGCCACGCGCGTGGCCGGCATCTGGACCGAGGCGCTCGACGCCCAGCGCCGCTGGGGCGACACGCTCGCGCACGACCTGCGCGGCGCCCTGGACGGCTTCAACAGCAGCTTCGAGGCCCGCTCGGCGGCCCTGCTGCGCGAGCTAGGCGCGCAGCAGGCGAAGGCCGCCGAGGGCGTCTCGCAGGCCTGGCAAGCCGCGCTCGCGCGCCAGGAGCAAAGCGGCGAGAAGCTGGCCGGCGACCAGCGGCAGGCGCTCGCGGCCGCGGCGGACGCCTTCGGGCGGCAGGCGGCGCAGCTGCTGCACGAGCTGGGCACGGCGCAGGCCGAGTGGCAGGCGCGGCTCGCCGAGCGCGACGACACGCGGCTCGCGGCCTGGACGGCCGAACTCGCCGCGCTCGGCGCGGCGCTGCGCGGCGAATGGCATACCCTCAACGCGCAGGCGGTGCAGCAGCAGCAGGCCGTCTGCGCCACGCTCGAGCGCACCGCCGGCACGCTCGTCGCGCAGGCCGAGACGCAGACCAGCCGCACGCTCGCCGAGCTCACGCGCGCGGCCGACACCGCGTCGGCCGCGTGGCTCGCCGCGAGCACGCAGGCCGCGCAGCGCCAGGAAGCCGTGTGCGACGCGCTCGCCAGGAACGCCGGCGAGATCGCCGCGCATACCGAAGCGCAGGCGCACGGCACCCTCGCCGGGATCACGCGCGCGGCCGAGGCCAACGCCTCGGCATGGAAGGCGGCGTCGGCCGAGGCCGCCGAACGCCAGCAGGCCATCTGCGACGCGCTGGCGAAGACCGCCGCCGAGATCGCCGCCCACACCGAGACCCATGCCAACGGCACCCTCGCCGAGATCGCGCGGCTCGCCGAGGCGGCCGCCGAGGCGCCGCGCGCGGCCGCGGAGGTCGTCGCCGAGCTGCGCCGCAAGCTCTCCGAGAGCATGGTGCAGGACACGGCGATGCTCGAGGAGCGCGCGCGCCTGCTCTCGACCGTCGCCACGCTGCTCGACGCCGTCAGCCACGCGAGCACCGAGCAGCGCGGCGCCATCGACGCGCTGGTGCAGACCTCCGCCGGCCTGATGGAGCGCGTGGGCGCGCGCTTCGACGAGCAGGTCGCGGCCGGCGCGCAGGCGCTCGACGGGGTGGCCGCGCAGGTCACCGGCAGCGCGGTCGAGATGGCCAGCCTGGCCGAGGCGTTCGGCCAGGCCGTGCAGCAGTTCGGCGCGACCAACGATCAGCTGATGGCGCAGCTGCAGCGCATCGAGGCGGCGCTCGACCAGTCGCTCGCGCGCAGCGACGAGCAGCTCGCGTACTACGTCGCGCAGGCCAAGGACGTGATCGACCTGAGCCTGCTCTCGCAGAAGCAGATCGTCGACAACCTGCAGCGCATCGGCGGGGCCAACGCGGCATGAACGAGGAAATCGAAGGCGGCGCGGAGCCGACCGCCCCCGTCTGGGCCGCGTTCGGCGACCTGATGGCGGCCCTGCTCGGCGCGTTCGTGCTGATCCTGGTCGGCGTGATCGGGATGCAGCTCGAGGCCTCGTCGCGGCTCGCCGACGAGATCAAGCAGCGGCAGCTCGAGACGCAGCGGCGCAAGACGCTCGAGCAGGCGCTGGCCGGCCCGCTCGCGGCCGGCCGCGTGACGCTGGTGGACGGCCGCATCGGCATCAGCGGCAACGTGCTGTTCGCGGTCAATTCCGACCAGCTGCAGCCGCAGGGGCGCGCGCTGCTGCGCAGCCTGGCCGGGCCGCTGAGCGCCTATCTGCGCGACCGCGACCAGATCCTGATGGTCAGCGGTTTCGCCGACGACCAGCAGGTCCACGCCGGCAATGCCCGCTTCGCCGACAACTGGGAGCTCTCGGCCGAGCGCGCGCTGACGGTCACGCGCGCCTTCATCGAGGCCGGCGTGCCCGCCGGGTCGGTGTTCGCGGCGGCCTTCGGCTCCGAGCAGCCGGTCAGCTCGAACGCCGACGAGGCGGGCCGCGCGAAAAACCGCCGCGTGGAGATCGCCGCGGTGCCGCGTCCGGCGGGCCCGGCCGCCCATGCCAAGGCGGCCGCGGGGGCCGCGACGGGAGCGTCGGGGGGCCCGGCCGGCGCGGCGGGCAAGGCACATGAATGAGGGCTTCGCGCCCGCGCGCGGCCAGGCCCCGGCATCGGCCGGCGCGGCCCACGGCGAGGCCAGCGCCGGCGCCGCCGCGGTCGAGGCCCGGCTCGCCGCGTGGCGCGCGCAAGGCGCCGACCGGCTCGCGCCGGTGCGTTTCGCCGCGCTCGTCGCGCTGGCCCGGCGTGCCGGCGCGCACGCCGGCACGGCGCGGCGCGTGCTGGACGCGCGCCTGGCCGCCCTGCTCGCCGACTACGCGGCCATCATCGAGCGCGCGGCGGCGCGCGAGCCCGCCGCCGCGCGGGCCGCGGCGCGGCCGG
The DNA here is from genome assembly GCF_000960995.1 of Burkholderia glumae LMG 2196 = ATCC 33617. Classification (NCBI taxonomy): domain Bacteria; kingdom Pseudomonadati; phylum Pseudomonadota; class Betaproteobacteria; order Burkholderiales; family Burkholderiaceae; genus Burkholderia; species Burkholderia glumae. The sequence goes on from NZ_CP009434.1 coordinate 2,078,835, forward strand.
CCGGCCGCGCATTCGCGATGCTGGCCGGCGACATGGCGCGCGGCGCGCGCCGTGAGCCGCCCGTCGAGCTGCTCGATTATTTCCGCGAAGCCTGGTCGAGGCTCAGCGCCGACCAGCAGGTGCAGCGCTCGCTCGATCGCGTGCCGAAAAACGCCGGGCCGCTCAATTCGAGCAGCCTCGTGCATCGCGCGCTGCTGCTGATGCGCGAGCTGTCGCCCGAGTATCTGCGCCAGTTCCTCGTCTATGCCGACGCGCTGTCGTGGCTCGAGGACCTGCATGGCGAGGCGGCCACGGCGCACCGGGAAGCGCCGCGCGCCAAGGCCGGCGCGCCGAAGCAGGCCCGCCGCACGAAGGTGCGTTAGCCGCGCGGCGCGGCCGCGTGCTGCAAGGTGTTGCCGCATCGGGAGGCCACGCTCGCATGCCGCCCCGACCCGCCCGCCCCACCCCACCACCCCAGTCGCGACGGACCGCTGCCGCCGCGCGGCCCCCGCACGATCGTGCTCAGCGGTGTCGCCGCGGCCGCGCACCCGGCGCCCGGCCGGGAAACTGTTAAATAAAGACAAATCCAAAAGCAAACCTTTGCGCAACTCAACCTGCGTCGCCGCGCGCCGTTATCCAATTCAGATGGCTTTCATCGCCACGACCGACAGCCCGAGCACGTCGGCATTGAGAGAACTTCTTTCATGTCTCGGGAAAACTTTCGGAAGCGATGGGTATGAGCAAGCAGAACATGTCGGTCAAGACAAAACTCTATGGTGCGTTCGCCGTGCTGGCGGCGGTGGTCGCGATGGTCTCGGTGATCTCGCTGACGATGCTCGGCAGCGCCAACGATCGCTTCGTGCAGTTCGTGTCGGGCGTCGACGCGCGCGCCACGACGGCGCAGCAGGTGCGCAACGCCGTGAACCGGCGCGCCATCGCGGCGCGCAACATGGCGATCGCCGTGCGCCCCGCCGATTTCGAGCTGGAAAAGGGCGTGGAGGCGCAGGCGCAGCAGGACGTCGAAGCCAGCCTCGCGAAGCTCAACACGATGATCGCGAACAGCCGGGACGCCAGCGAGAAGGTGCGCACGCTGGTCGGCGAGATCAACCGGATCGAGGCCGCCTACAGCCCGGTGGCCAAGGGCATCGTCGATCTCGCCGTGGCCGGCAAGCGCGACGACGCGATCACCAAGATCAACGACGAGTGCCGGCCGCTGCTGGCCGCGCTGGTCAAGGCCACCGACGCCTTTCAGGCCGCCACGCACGAGCGCGCCGACGAACTGGTGCGCGAGTCCGAGCAGCACTATGGGCTGCAGCGCAACCTGCTGGTGGCGATCTGCCTCGCGGCGATCGCGATGGCGATGATCGCGGGCCTGCTGATCACGCGCGGCCTGCTGCGCTCGCTCGGCGCCGAGCCGGACGATCTGAACGCGGTGGCGCGCCGCGTGGCCGGTGGCGACCTGAGCCGCGTGGCGGGCGGCGAACAGGCACCGGAGGGCAGCGTGCTCGCCTCGATGGCGCAGATGCAGGCCAGCCTCGTGCAGCTGATCGGCCAGGTCCGCGCGGCCGCCGACGGCATCGCCACCGGGTCGAGCCAGATCGCCTCGGGCAACGTCGACCTCTCGGCGCGCACCGAGCAGCAGGCCGCCTCGCTGCAGGAAACCGCCTCCAGCATGGAGCAGCTGACTTCCACCGTGCGCCAGAACGCCGAGAACTCGAAGCAGGCCAGCCTGCTCTCGACCAATGCCTCCGAGGTGGCCGTGAAGGGCAGCCAGGTGGTGGGCCAGGTGGTCAGCACGATGGGCGACATCAGCGCCAGCTCCTCGCGCATCGCCGACATCACCGGCATCATCGAGAGCATCGCGTTCCAGACCAACATCCTCGCGCTGAACGCGGCGGTGGAAGCGGCGCGCGCCGGCGAACAGGGGCGCGGCTTCGCGGTGGTGGCCAGCGAAGTGCGCTCGCTCGCCCAGCGCTCGTCGGTGGCGGCCAAGGAGATCAAGGAACTGATCGGCGAATCGGTGCGCAAGGTCGCGGAAGGCTCGTCGCTCGCGACCGCGGCCGGCTCGACCATGACCGAGGTCACGCAGGCGGTGGCGCGCGTGACCGACATCATGGGCGAGATCGCCTCGGCCTCGCAGGAACAGAGCCGCGGCATCGAGCAGGTCAACCTCGCCATCACGCAGATGGACTCCGTCACGCAGCAGAACGCGGCGCTGGTCGAGGAAGCGGCGGCGGCATCGAAGTCGCTCGAAGGCCAGGGCCGCCATCTGACCGAGGCGGTGGCGTTCTTCCGCATGGGCCAGATGGCGTAGCCGCCACCCCCGCCATACCCGCGGCGGCGAAGCCCGGCACGGCTCGGCCGCGCCGCGGGCGGCGGCGCGCCACGGCAAGGCCGCCGCCGGCCTCGCGCCTCAGCGGCGCGCCGCCGGCGCCTTCGCCCACGCCTGCAGCGCCCGCGCGAGCCGCGCCACGACGCGCGCCCAAGCTTCGTCGCCCCACTGCCGGAACAGGCGCACGCAGCCCGGATACCACGGCGAATCCTCGCGCGCCTGCATCCAGCGCCAGTCCAGGTCGCGCGCGGGCAGCAGCACCCAGCACGGCACGCCGAGCGAGGCGGCCAGATGCACGACGGCCGTATCGACGCCGATCAGCAGATCGAGCTGCGCGATCACGGCCGCGCTGTCGGCCAGGTCGGCCACCCTTGCGCCGAGCGGCAGCAGCGGCTGGCCGGCGGGCGGCCGCTCGGCCTCCTGCTCGCCCGCGCCTTTCTGCAGGCTGATGAAATCGATGCCGGGCACGGCCCACAGCGGCGCGAGCGCGTCGAGCGCCGGCAGCGAGCGGTTGGCGTCGTTGTGATGGTGCGGATTGCCCTTCCAGACGAGGCCGACCTTCCGGCCGGCAGCCAGCCCCGCGAGCGGCGCCCGCCAGCGCGCGAGGCTGGCGGCGTCCACGCGCGGCGCCAGCGGCGCGGGGATCGTATCGACGCTGGTGCCGAAGTGCGCGGGCGCGCTCATCAGGCTCGTCCAGCAATCGTAACGCGCCGCCCCGGCCTGCGCGGCGTCGTGATCGAGCACGGCGTCGACTCCGTCCATGCCGGCGAGCAGGCGGTGCAGCGCGCGCATGCAGGCCACCGTCACCTGCCGCGCGCCGGCCGCCTTCAGCATCGGCAGATAACGGGCGAACTGGATCATGTCGCCGAGGCCGTCCTCCTGCCACACCAGCACGGCGCGCCCCGCGAGCGGCTCGCCCAGCCAGCGCGGGCAGGCCAGCCGCCGCGCCGTCTCGGCATGCACGAAGCGCGGGTGCGCGTAGCGCGATTCGTAGCGCCGCCAGCCTTCCTCGTAGCGGCCAGCGGCCAGCAGCAGCGTGGCCAGGCCGAACTGCGCGTCCGGATAGTCGGGACGCAGCGCGAGCGCGCGCCGGTAGGCGGCCTCGGCTTCGTCGAGGCGGCCGGACTGGCGGGTGATGCTGCCGAGGTTGTAGTGCGCCTCGGGCAGGCCCGGATCGAGCATCGCGGCCAGGCGCACGTGGGTCTCGGCTTCCGGCAGGCGGCCCAGCACTTCCAGCACGTTGCCGAGATTGCTGTGCGCCGCGGCCGCGTTCGGCAGCAGGTCCAGCACGCGGCGATATTCGAGCTCGGCTTCGGCGTAGCGATCCGCGCGCACCAGCAACCGGGCGCGGTCGAAATGCAGCTGGGCCGGATCGGGATCGGCAGGCGGAACGGACATCGGGGCGGGCGGCGGCGTGTTGCGAAGCGCACACCTTACCGCAAGCCGGACCGCTGCGGCGGCGTGACGTGCGGGCCGCTGGCCGCGCCCCGCGCGAGCCCGGCACGGACCGCGCGCGCCGCTTGCCCGGCCGTGCCGATCCGTGCCGATCCATGCCGATCCGCGCCGACCGGCGGCACGGCGGGGCGCACCGCGCCGGCCCGCCCGCGCAGGCGGCATCCGGCAGGCGCGGCGGCCCCGCCTGCCTGCCCCACCGTCCTCGCGCGCCGCGCTCACGGCGCGTCCGGCGCGTCCCCCAGCATCGCGTCGAGCCACACCGCCACCTCCGCCAGGTAGCGCGGCGTGCCGATCTCGTCGTGGGAGCAGGCAATCGGCGTGGAGCGGATCTCGCCGTCCACGTGGGCGCGCCAGTGCGTCAGCGGCGACTCCATCCGCACGGCTTCCTCGGTGGCCGTGAAATGCGTCAGGGTGCCCTTGAACACGCTGCCGGGCAGATAACGCTGCGAGATCCGCAGGTTGTTGCGCCGCACGGCCACCAGGCCGTGAATATGCGCCTCGCTCAGCTCGGCGAACACCTGGCCGTCGCGGCGCACGATCGCGGCCACCTCCTGCACCGTCAGCGGATGGCCCGCCTCGATCGCCTCCACCGGATGGCCGGCCGTGCGCAGCACGTTGGCGAGCGTGTACTGGTCGTCGACGGGCACCTCCTCGGTGGTGTAGAGCAGATAGCTGTCGAGCATGCCGAGGAAATCGACGCGCTCGCCCTGCGCCTGCAGCTGGCAGGCGATCTCGAAGGCCACCAGCCCGCCCATCGACCAGCCCAGCACGCGGTACGGCCCGCGCGGCTGCACGCGGCGCATCGCCTCGATGTATTGACGGCTCATCGCCGCCACCGATTCCGCCGGCCGCGTGTCCGGCTCGATGCCGGCGGCCTGCAGGCCGTACACCTGGAAGCGCCCCCGCGGGTAGCGCGCGAGGCCCACGTAGGACCAGCTCAGCCCGCTGGCCGGATGCACGCAGAACAGCACCGGGCCGCCCTCGTCGCGCAGCTTCAGGGGCAGCGTCATCGCCACCGGCGAGGCCACCGCGAGCGGCACATCGATCTGCCGGGCCTGCCGCGCCAGCTCCGGATAGGCGAACAGCGTGCTGATCGACAGCCGCACCGCGAACGTCTTCTCGATCCGGTCGAGCAGCGTCATCGCCAGCAGCGAATGGCCGCCGAGCGCGAAGAAGCTGTCGTGCCGGCCGATCGTCTCGCGCTGCAGCAGCTCGGCCCACAGCGCGGCCAGCGCCTGCTCGGTCTCGCCCTGCGGCGCCTGGTAGGCGCGGCTCGGATAGGCGCTCGGCTGCGGCGCCGGCAGCGCGCGGCGGTCGAGCTTGCCGTTCGGCGTGAGCGGCAGCGCCGCCAGCCGCACGTAGGCGGACGGCACCATGTGCTCGGGCAGGCTCGCCTGCAGCTCGGCGCGCAAGTCCTCCGCGCCGCGCGCCGCGCCGCTCCAGTACGCCACCAGGCGCCGCTCGCCGGGCGCCGTGCCGGCCTCGAGCGCGACCACCGCCGCCTCGCGCACGCCGGCGCAGCGCGCGAGCCGCGCCGCGATCTCGCCCGGCTCGACGCGAAAGCCGCGGATCTTCACCTGGTCGTCGTTGCGGCCGAGGTAGTCGAGCGTGCCGTCGGCACGCCAGCGGCCGAGGTCGCCGCTGCGGTACAGGCGGGCGCCCGGCCGGCCGGCGAACGGATCGGCCACGAAGCGCGCCCGGCTCAGAGCCTCGTGATGGCGATAGCCGAGCGCCACCTGCGCCCCGCCGATGTGGATTTCGCCCGCCACGCCCTCGGGCACCGGCTCACCGTGCGCGTCGAGCAGGTAGATGCGCGCGTTGCCGACCGGCCGCCCGATCGGCGGCAGCGCCGGCCAGGCGGCCGGATCGTCGGGCAGCGTGTGGGCGACGCAGACGTGCGATTCGGTCGGCCCGTAATGGTTGTGCAGCCGGCAGCCGCGATGGCGCGTGAAGAAGGCGCCGAGCTGCGGCGTGATGCGCAGCTGCTCGCCGGCCGTGATCACCTCGCGCAGCGCCGGCGCGCAGCCGGCGCCCTCGGCGAGGGCGGCCTCGGCCAGCGCCTGCAGCGCGATGTACGGCAGATACAGGCGCGCCACGCCGCGCGCGCGGATGTGCGCCCAGAGCCGCCTGAAATCGAGCCGCAGCTCGGCGTCGATCAGCTCCAGCGTGGCGCCGGCGGCCAGCGTGCCGAAGATCTCCTGGAACGCCACGTCGAAACCGAGCGCCGCGAACTGCAGCGTGCGCCCGGCCGCCACCACGCCGGCCTGCCATTGCAGCAGGTTGACGAGCGGGCCATGCGCCATCGCCACGCCCTTGGGCTGGCCGGTGGAGCCCGAGGTGTAGATCAGGTAGGCCAGCTGGGCCGGGCCCTGGCCCGCCACCGCCGGGCGATCGCGCGGCGCGCGCGGCCAGCCGTCGGCGGCGTCCAGCAGGATCGCCGGCACCGCGCCGGGCTCGAGCAGCGGCGCTGTGGCGCGCTTCAGCAGCAGCGCGGCCGGCGCGCTGTCGGCCAGCATATAGGCGAGCCGCGCGGGCGGATAGGACGGATCGAGCGGCACGTAGCCGGCGCCGGCCTTGAGGATCGCCAGCAGCCCCACCACCATCTCCGGGCAGCGCTGCACGCAGATCGCCACGCGATCGCCGGGCCGCACGCCGCGCGCGATCAGGTGATGGGCGAGCGCGTTGGCCTGCTGGTCGAGCTGCGCGTAGCTCAGCACCCGCTCGGCGCCGTCCTCGGGCGAGCACTGTGCCACCGCCGGCGCGTCGGGCGTGCGCCGCACCTGTGCCTCCACCAGCGCGGCCACGCTCGGCACGAACGGATAGGCCGCCCCGGTGCGGTTGTGCGCCTCCAGCAGGCGCCGCCGCTCGGCGTCGCCGAGCATCGGCAAGGCGGCGACCGGCTCCTGCTCGCGCGCCGTCATTTCGCGCAGCACGCGTTCGAGGTAGCCGACGTGGCGCGCCGCCGTGGCGCGGTCGAACAGCGCCGTGGCGTATTCGAGCGTGCCGACGATGGCCCCGTCGGCCTCGCCCAGCTCCAGCGTCAGGTCGAACTTCGCGCTGGCGCGCACCGGCGCGAGCGGTTCGAGCCTGAGCCCCGGCAGCGCGAGCGCGGGCAGCTCGACGTTCTGCCACGCGAACATGACCTGGAACAGCGGGCTGTGCGAGAGGCTGCGCAGCGGCTTCACCAGCTCGACCACCTGCTCGAACGGCAGGTCCTGGCGCGCCTGCGCCTCCAGCGTGCGCGCCCGCACGCGGCGCAGCAGCTCCGCCACGCTGGGCTCGCCCGACAGATCGAGCGGCAGCGCCAGGGTGTTGACGAAGAAGCCGATCAGGCCCTCGGTCTCGGCGCGCAGGCGGTTGGCGGCGGGCGAGCCGATCACGACCTCGTCCTGCCCCGACAGGCGCGCCAGCACCACGGCCCAGCCCGCCAGCAGCGTCATGTAGAGCGTCGCGCCGTGGCGCAGGCTCAGCGCCTTGAGCGCCGTGCCCAGCGCGGCGTCGAGGCGCACCGGCACCGTCGCGCCGGCGAAGTCCTGGCGCGCCGGACGCGGCCGGTCGGTGGGCAGGCTCAGCAGCGCCGGCGCATTGGACAGCGCATCGCGCCAGTAGGCCGCCTGCTCCTGCAGCGCCTCGCCGTCCAGCAGGCGCCGCTGCCAGGCCGCGTAATCGGCGTACTGCAACGGCAGCGGCGGCAGCGGCGCCGGCGCGGCGCGCCGGCCCGCCTCGTAGAACGCGGCCAGCTCGCGCGTGAGCACGCCCATCGACCAGCCGTCGGCGGCGATGTGGTGCAGGGTCAGCAACAGCGCGTGATCGTCGGGGCCGAGCCGGACCAGCTGCCCGCGGATCGGCGGCCCGCGCTCGAGATCGAAGGGCGCGCACGCCTGCGCCTCGAGCCGCTCGGCGAGCGCGGCCTCGCGCGACTCGGCCGGCAGGCCGGACAGGTCGTGCAGGTCGAGCGCGAAGCCGCGCCCGGCCTCGTCGATGCGCTGCACCGCCTGCCCCCGCACGCGTTCGAAGCGGGTGCGCAGCACCTCGTGGCGCGCCACGATGCCGTCGAGCGCGCCGCGCAGCGCGTGGTCGTCGAGCCGGCCGCGCAGCCGCAGCGCGCCGGGGATGTGATAGGCCGCGCTCGCGCCCTCCACCTGCGCGAGAAACCAGAGCCGCTGCTGCGCGAACGACAGCGGCAGCGGGCCGGCTCGATCGGCCGGCTCGATCGCGGGCAGCCGGCTGCGCGCGGCGCGCGCCACGGCCTCGGCCAGCGCCGCCAGCACCGGATGCGCGAACAGCTCGCCCAGCGTCAGCTCCACGCCGAGGCGCTGCCGCACCTGCGAGATCAGCCGCACCGCCAGCAGCGAGTGGCCGCCCAGCGCGAAGAAATGATCGTGGCGCCCCACGCGCTCCACGCCCAGCAGCGCCTGCCAGACGTTGGCCAGCATGGCCTCGGTCGCGCCCTGCGGCGCGGCATAGGCGCGGCTCGCATAGGCCTGCGCGCCGGGCTGCGGCAGCGCGCGCCGATCGAGCTTGCCGTTGTGGGTGAGCGGCAGCGCCTCGAGCCAGACGAACGCGGCCGGCACCATGTAGGCCGGCAGGCTCGCCTGCAGGCGCTCGCGCAGCCGCGAGGCGTCGATCGGGGTGCCGGTGCAATAGGCGACGAGGCGCGTCTCGGCCCGCCCATCGTCGCCGCCGCCATCGTCGCGCGCGATCACCACCGCGTCGTCGGCGCCGGCCCGCACCAGTTGCGCGCCGATCTCCTCCAGCTCGACGCGCAGACCGCGAATCTTCACCTGGAAATCGTTGCGGCCGAGATAGTCGAGCGTGCCGTCGGGGCGCCAGCGGCCCAGGTCGCCCGACGCATAGAGGCGCCCGCCGGGCCGGAACGGATCCTCGCGGAAACGTTGCGCGGTCAGCGCCGCGCGGTTCAGGTAGCCGCGCGCCACGCCCACCCCGCCGATGTGGATCTCGCCCGTCGCGCCGAGCGGCACCGGGCGGCCGCGCGTGTCGAGCAGGTAGATCGCGAAGTTGTCGATCGGCCGGCCGATCGGCGGCGCGCCCGCCTGCTCGGGCCGGCAGACCTGCCAGGTCGCCCAGATGCTGGCCTCGGTCGGGCCGTAGGCGTTCACGAGGCACCGCCCGCCGGCCCAGCGCCGCACGAGCCGCTCGCCGAGCGCCTCGCCCGCCACCACCAGGGTGCGCACGCTCGGCAAGGTCAGCGCGTCGGGCAGCGCCGCGAGCACGGCCGGCGGCAGCGTGGCATGGGTCACGCCGCCTTGCGCGATCGCCTCGCTCAGCGCGTGGCCGGCCAGCAGCTGGCCGGCCGGCGGCACGACCAGCGCCGCGCCCTGGCACAGCGCCATCACGATCTCGAACACGCAGGCGTCGAAACTGAACGACGCGAACTGCAGCACGCGGCTGCCCGCGTCCACCGCCAAGTGGCGGGCCTGCATCGCGGCCAGATTGGCCAGCCCGCGATGCTCGACCATCACGCCCTTCGGCTGCCCCGTCGAGCCGGAGGTATAGATCACGTAGGCGAGCGGCGAAGCGTCCGGGCCGGCGGGCTCGGCCGGCTGCGGATCACTCGCGGCCGCCTCGCGCCAGGCCTCGGGCCGGTCGAGCCGGATTCGGCGCACGCCCTGCGGCGCCAGCCGCCCGGCGGTGGCGGCCTGCACCAGCAGCGCGGCCGGCGCGCTGTCCTCCAGCATGTAGGCGAGCCGCGCGGGCGGATAGGCCGGATCGAGCGGCACGTAGGCGGCGCCCGCCTTCCACACCGCCAGCACGCCGACGATCATCTCGACGCCGCGCTCGACGCAGATCGCCACGCGGTCCGCGGGCCTCACCCCCAGCTCGCGCAGATGATGGGCGAGCCGGTTGGCCTGCCGGTTCAGCTCGCGGTAGGACAGGCTGCGTTCGCCCTGCACCAGCGCGAGCGCGTCCGGCGCGCGGCGCGCCTGCGCCTCGAACAGCGCGTGGGCGGTGGCCTCGGCTTCGAACCCGGCCTCGGTAGCGTTGAAGTCGACCAGCAGCTCTCGCCGGGCGGCCGGCGACAACACTTCAAGCTCGCGCACCGGCGTGTCGGGCGCAGCGTCGAGCGCCTGCGCGAGGCTCTCCAGCGCGACCCGCATCAGCTCGCAGAGCCGCGCCGCGCCCACCGCGGCGACGGTTTGCGCGCTCAGCGAGAAGCCCTCGCCGAGATCGTCGACCGACAGGCTCAGCGGATAATTGGTGCGCTCGCGGCTGTCGAGCGCCGTGATGCCGTGCCACGACGCGGCGCCCGCGGCCGGCGCCGGCGCGCTGTGCCGGTAGTTCAGCAGCGCGCTGAACAGCGGCGCCGGCGCGGCCACGCCGCTGCAGCGCTGGGCCAGCGCCAGCGGCGCGTGCTCGTGGCCGAGCAGGGCCGTGAGCCGCGCGTGGGTGGCCCGCACGGCGTCGCGCACCGGCTGATCGCCCAGCGTCACGCGCAGCGGCAGCGTGTTGATGAACATGCCGAGCGCGCGCTCGGCGCCGGCGCCGCCCTGCAGCCGGCCCAGCAGCACGGTGCCGAACACCACGTCCTCGCGGTCGGCGCTGCGGCCGAGCAGCTGCGCCCAGGCGAGATGGTGCAGGCTCGCCGCGCTCACGCCCAGCCGCCGCGCCTGCGCGCGCAGCCGGCGCGACAGCGCGGCGTCGAGCGCGAGCCGCGCCTCCTCGATCGCCGCGTCCGGCTGGTTCACGTCCGCCAGCCCGAACGGCAGCGTGGGCTCGTGGACGTCGTGCAGCATCGCGCGGAAGAACGCCTCGTGTGCCTCGCGGCTCACGCCGAACATGGCCTGCGCGACGTGGTTGCGATACGGCACCGGCGCCGGCAGCCGAGCGGCGCGGCCGTCGAAGTGGGCCTGGATCTCCTGCTCGACGATCTCGAGCGCGGCGTGATCCAGCACCATGTGATGGAATGCCAGCATCGCCACCCAGCGCCCGTGCGCCGCGTCGTGCGCGAGCACCATCCGCATCAGCGGCGCCTGCGCCAGGTCCAGCCGCGCGTGACGCGCGCGCAGCTGCTCGGCGATATCGCCGCCGGCCGGATCGGGCTCGATCGTCTCGACCGGCAGCGGCGCGCGGCGCCAGACCACCTGCATCGGCTCGTCCAGGCCGGCCCAGACGATCGCGGTGCGCAGGATGTCGTGCCGGTCGATCACGCCCTGCAGCGCCGCGGCGAACGCGTCGGCGCGCGCGCGGCCGTCCACGGCGAACAGCGCGCGCAGCACGTAGGGGTCGCGGGCGCCGGCCGCCAGATGGTGATAGAGGATGCCCTCCTGCAGCGGCGCGAGCGGATAGATGTCCTGCAGGTTGGCGAGGCCGCCCGGCACGCTCGCCACGATGCGGTCGATGCCCGCCTGCGTGAGGCGCGGGGCGAGCGGCAGCAGCTCGGGCGTGAGCCGCGTGCAATCGGCCTCGATGCGGTTCTCCGGCACGCCGGGCGCGGCGCCGTCACCCGCCGCGGCGTCGAGCGCGGCGGCCAGCGCCGCCAGCGTCGGCTGGCCGAACAGCACCCGCACGTCGGCGTCCAGCCCCGCCTCGCGCATCCGCGCGAGCAGGCCGAGCGCGAGCAGCGAATGGCCGCCCAGCTCGAAGAAATGATCGTGGCGGCCCACCCGCTGCACGCCCAGCAGCTCGGCCCACAGCCGCGCCAGGGTCGCCTCGGTCTCGCCCTGCGGCGCCTCGTAGGGGCGGCTCGCATAGGCTCCGGCATCGGGCGCGGGCAGCGCACGGCGGTCGAGCTTGCCGTTCGGCGTGAGCGGCAGCGCGGCGAGCGTGACGAACGCGCCCGGCACCATGTAGTCGGCCAGCGCCGCCGCTAGGTGCTCGCGCAGCGCGGCGGCCGGCAGCTCGGCGCCGTCCTGCGGCACCACGTAGGCCACCAGGCGCTTCTCGCCGGCCGGCCCGGGCGCGTCCTGGAGCGCGACCACGGCCGCGTCGCGCACGCCCGGGTATTGCCCGAGCTTCGCCTCGATCTCGCCCGGCTCCACGCGAAAACCGCGGATCTTGACCTGCTGGTCGTTGCGGCCGAGGAATTCCAGCCGGCCGTCGGGCAGGTAGCGCGCGAGGTCGCCGGTGCGGTACAGGCGGGCGCCGGGCGTGGGGTCGAACGGATCGGCCAGGAAGCGCTCGGCGCTCAGGTCCGGCCGGCCCAGATAGCCGAGCGCCGCGCCGTCGCCGCCCAGGTGCAGCTCGCCGGCCGCGCCGAGCGGCACCGGCTGGCCGTGGGCGTCGAGCAGGTAGACGCGCGTGTTCGCGATCGGCCGGCCGATCGGCAGGCGCGGCAGGCGCGCGTCGTCCGCCGTGATCTCGCAGGTGGTCGAGAACGTGGTGTTCTCGGTCGGCCCATAGCAGTGCAGCAGGCGGCGCGGCGGCGCGGGCTGCGCGAGTACGCGCGCGGCCACCGCGGGATCGACCGCGTCGCCGCCCACCAGCAGCAGGCGCAGGCCGCCCAGCGCGTCGCCGAGCGGCGCGGCGATCCGGCTGAAGAGGCCCGCGGTCAGGTGCAGCACCGTGATGCGCCGCGCCTGCAGCAGCGCGCGCAGCCGCGGCGGCTCCAGCACGCAGGCATGCGGCACCACCACCACGCTGCCGCCGTGCAGCAGCGGCGCCCAGACCTCCAGCGTGCTGATGTCGAAGGCCGGATTGCCGACCCAGGCCACCCGATCGTCGGCGCCGAAGCTGGCATAGCCGTTGTCGAGCACCAGCCGGCTGATGCCGCGATGCGGCACCAGCACGCCCTTCGGGGTTCCGGTCGAGCCCGAGGTGTACATCACGTAGGCAACGGCGTCGCCTCCCTGGGCGGACTCGTCGCCGGGCACACCAGCGCCGCCGGAGATGCCGGAGATGCCGGGGACGCCGGAGATGCCGTCGTCGGCATCGACGCGCAGCGCGTGCGCGGCGATCGCCTCGGGCAGGCCCGCGCTGGCGCGCGTGACCAGCGCGAGCGGCGCGCCGCAATCGCGCATGATCCACGCCTGGCGCGCGGCCGGCGCCTGCGGATCGATCGGCACGTAGGCCGCGCCGGCCTTCAGGATCGCCAGCTGCGCGGCCACCAGCGCGGCGCCGCGCTCGAGCACGGTGGCCACGCGCGCGCCCGGCCGCACGCCGGCCGCGAAGAGCCGCTGCGCGAGCCGGCCGGCCCAGGCATCGAGTCCGGCATAGTCGAGCGTGGTGTCGCCGTCGATCACGGCGACGGCCCCGGGCGTGCGGCGCGCCTGTGCCTCGAACAGCCGGTGCACGGGCTGGCGTGCCGGATAGGGCGTGCGCGTGCGGTTCCAGCTGTCGAGCAGCAGCGTGCGCTCGGCCGCGCCGAGCAGCGGCGCGCGCAGCACCGGTTGCGCCGGCTCGGCCACCATCGCGCGCAGCACGCTGACGAGGTAGCCGGCGTGGCGCTCGATCGTGGCGCGCTCGAACAGCGCGCTCGCATATTCGAGCTCGCCCTCGATGCGGCCGTCGCGCTCGTCGAGCACCAGCGCGACGTCGAACTTCGCGCTGCGATGCGCGGCGGCGAGCGGCTCGAGCGCGAGGCCGTCCAGCGCCAGCCCGCTGGTATCGACGTTGCGCCAGGCCAGCAGGGCCTGGAACACCGGGCTGTATGCGAGGCTGCGCGCCGGGCGCAGCGCCTCGATCACCTGCTCGAAGGGCAGGTCCTGATGCGCCTGCGCGTCGAGCACGCGGGCCTTGACGCGCTGCAGCAGCGCATCGGCCGACACCGCGCCGGACAGGTCCACGCGCAGCGCGAGCGTGTTGACGAACAGGCCGATCAGTTCCTGCAGCTCGGCGCGCCGGCGGTTGGCCACGGGCGCGCCGATCACCACCTCGTGCTGGCCGGCCAGGCGGCCGAGCACGCTGGCCCAGCCCGCCAGCAGCACCATGAACGGCGTGGCGCCGTGGCGCTGCGCCAGCGCCTTCAGGCCGGCCGTCAGCGCCGCATCGAGCACCACCGGCACCGCCGCGCCCGCGTAATCCTGCACCGCGGGCCGCGGCCGGTCGGTCGGCAGGCTCAGCAGCGCGGGCGCGCCCAGCAGCGCGTCGCGCCACCAGGCGCCCTGCCGCTGCAGCAGCGCATCGTCCGCCAGGCGCCGCTGCCAGGCCGCATAGTCGGCATATTGCACGGGCAGCGGCGGCAGCGCGGGCGCTGCCGATGCCTGGCCGGCAGCGCGACCGCCGCGGTACAGCGCGGCCAGCTCGCGCGTGAAGACGCCCATCGACCAGCCGTCGGAGACGATATGGTGCATCGTCACCAGCAGCGCATGCTCGTGCGTGCCGAGCCGCACCAGCTGGCCGCGCACGAGCGGGCCCGCGGCCAGATCGAACGGCGCGCGCGCCTCCTCGTCGGCGAGCCGCGCGAGCGCCGCCTCGCGCTCGTGCGCACACGGCAGCGCCGACAGGTCCGGCGTGCGCAGTGCGAACCCCGCGTCGGCGGCGGCGATGCACGGCCTGGCCTGCCCCGCCTCGGCCACGAAGCTGGTGCGCAGCGCCTCGTGGCGCGCGACGATCGCGTCGAGCGCGCGCCGCAGCGCCGCCGCGTCGAGCGCCCCGCGCAGGCGCAGGCCGCCGGCGATGTGATAGGCCTCGCTGCCGCCCGCCAGCTGGGCCAGGAACCACAGCCGCTGCTGCGCGAACGACAGCGGCAGCGCCACGCCCGGCTCGCGCGCGAGCGGCTCGATGGGCGGCAGGCTGCTGCGCGCGGCACGCGCGAGCGCGCCGGCCAGCGCGCTCAGCGACGGATGCGCGAACAGCTCGGCCAGCGGCAGCTCCACGCCCAGCTGCTCGCGCACCTGCGAGATCAGCCGGATCGCGAGCAGCGAATGCCCGCCCAGCTCGAAGAAGTGGTCGTGGCGGCCCACCCGCTCGACGCCGAGCAGCGCCTGCCAGATCCGCGCGAGCACCTGCTCGGCCTCGGTGGCGGGCGCCTCGTAGGCGTGGCCCGCGAAGGCCTCGAGGCCCGGCGCCGGCAGCGCGCGGCGATCGAGCTTGCCGTTCGGCGTGAGCGGCAGCGCATCGAGGAACACGAACCCGGCGGGCACCATGTGGTCGGGCAGCGTCTCGCGCAGCGCGTCGCGCAGCGCCTGCGGGTCGCGCCGCGCGCCCACGCAATAGGCCACCAGACGCTTGCCGTTCGACGCGCCCGGCGCGTCCTCGCGCGCCAGCACCGCCGCCGCCTTCACGCCGGGCAAGCCGCCAAGCCGCGCCTCGATCTCGCCGGGCTCGATGCGCATGCCGCGGATCTTCACCTGATGGTCGTTGCGCCCGAGGTATTCGAGGTTGCCGTCGGCACGCCAGCGCCCGAGGTCGCCGGTACGGTACAGGCGGGCTTGCGGATCGTCGCTGAAGGGGTCCGTCACGAAGCGTTCGGCCGTCAGCTCGGCACGGTTCAGGTAGCCGCGCGCCACGCCGTCGCCGCCGATGTGGATCTCGCCCGCCACGCCGAGCGGCACCGGCTCGCCGTGGGCATCGAGCAGGTAGATCTGCGTGTTCGACACCGGGCGGCCGATGTGCGCGGCAAAGCCCTGCTCGCGCGGCATCGACACCCAGCTCGAGTAGGTGGTGGTCTCCGACGGCCCGTACAGGTTGCAGAGCCGCCGCACGCCGGTGCGCGCGAACAGCGTCTCCACCAGCTCGCGCCGCAGCGCCTCGCCGGCCACGTTGACGGTGTGCAGCGCCGTGCCCAGCGCGCCGGCGTCGAGCAGCGCGGCCAGCGCCGACGGCACGGTATTGACGAGGCCCGCGTCGCTGGCGTGCTCGCGCAGCGCCAGCACGTCGCGGACCACCTCGATGCAGCCGCCGCGCGTGAGCGGCGCGAAGCATTCGTAGACGGCCAGATCGAAGTTCAGCGAGGTCGAGAACAGCGTGCGGGCCTGCTCGTGCGCCTCGAACGCGCGATGCGCCCAGCACAGGAAGTTCACCGTGTTGCGGTGTTCGATCATCACGCCCTTCGGCCGGCCGGTGGAGCCCGAGGTGTAGATCACATAGGCCAGATGCCGCGCGCCCAGGCCGGGCACCGCCGGGTTGCCGGCGGCCGCGTGGTTCGCCTCGGCTGCCGGCGGCGCGTCCGGCAGCTCGAGCACCGGCGCGCGCGGCGCGGCGCCGAGCACGGCACGCGTGGCCGCCTGCGCGAGCACCGCCACCGGCGCGCTGTCCTCCAGCATGTCGTGCAGGCGCTGCGCCGGATAGGCCGGGTCCAGCGGCACGTAGGCGGCGCCCGACTTGAGGATCGCCAGCAGCCCCACCACCATCGCGATGCCGCGTTCGACGCAGATCGCCACGCGATCGTCGGGCCGCACGCCCTGCGCGATCAGGCGATGCGCGAGCCGGTTCGCGTGCGCGTTCAGTTCGGCGTAGGTCAACTGCCGGCCGTCATGGAGCAGCGCCGGCGCCTGCGGCGTGCGGGCCGCCTGCGCCTCGAACAGGCCGTGAATGGTCTGCTCGCGCGGGTAGTCGGCCCGCGTCGCGTTCAGCGTGCGCAGCAGGTAGGTGCGCTCGTCCGGCGGCAGGATCGCGATCGCGCGCAGCGGCCGGTCCGGCTGGCGCGCCAGCGCGTCGGTCAGCCCCGCCAGCGCCGTGAGCAGGTAGGCGCAGAGGCGCCGCGCGCCGATGCGCTCGGCCACCTGGGCGGTCAGCATGAAGCCGTCGCCGAGATCGTCGACCGACATCAGCAGCGGATAATTGGTGCGCTCCTCGCCGCCCAGCACGGCGACGCCGTCGGCGATCGGCCGGGCCGCCGTCTCGGCGCCGGCCGTGCCGTGCCGGTAATTCAAGAGCGCGCTGAACAGCGGCGCCGGCGCGGCCACGCCGCTGCAGCGCTGCGCCAGCACCAGCGACGCGTGCTCGTGCGCGAGCAGCGCGCTCAACCGCTCGTGCGTCGCCCTCACGCCGGCCCGCGCGCCCTGCTCGCCCAGCGCCACGCGCAGCGGCAGCGTGTTGATGAACATCCCCAGCGCGCGGTCCGCGCCCGCCCCGCCCTGCATGCGCCCCAGCAGCACCGTGCCGAACACCACGTCCTCGCGCCCCGACGCCTTGCCCAGCACCAGCGCCCACGCCAGGTGATACAGGCTCGCCGAGCTCACGCCCAGCTGCCGTGCCTGCGCGCGCACCCGCTTGGCCAGCGCCGGATCCACCTCCTGCTGCGCTTGCTCGATGCCGCGCCCGTCGCCCTGCACGTCCACCAGCCCGAACGGCAGCGTCGGCTCGTCCACGTCGTGCAGCATCTCGCGGAAGAACGCCTCGTGCGCCTCGCGGCTCGTGCCCAGGCGCGTCTGCGCCACGTAGTGGCGATACGGCTGCGCCGGCTGCAGGCGGCCTGCGTCGCCTTCCAGATAGGCCAGCACTTCCTGCTGCATCACCTCGAGCGCCGTGTGGTCGAGCGCCATATGATGGAACAGCAGCACGAGCAGCCAGCGGTCCTGGGCCGCGTCATGCGCGTAGGCCACCCGCAACAGCGGCGCCTGCCGCACGTCGAGCCGGTAGTGGCGCGGATCGAATCGCGCTCGCAGCTGGGTGGCGACGTCGCCCTGCGCCGCGTCCAGTTCGAGTTCCTCCACGGGCAGCGGCGCCTCGCGCCATACCACCTGCACCGGCTCGTCCAGCCCCTCCCACCTCACCCCCGTGCGCAGAATGTCGTGGCGCTCGATCACGCCCTGCAGCGCCGCCACGAACGCGTCCAGGCGCGCCCGGTCACGCAGGCTGAACAGCGCCTGCAACACATACGGGTCGCCCTTCGAGGCCGACAGATGGTGGTACAGAATCCCTTCCTGCAAGGGCGCGAGCGGGTAAATGTCCTGCACGTTGCGCATCCCGCCCGCCACCCCCGCCGCGATCCGGTCGATCTGCGCCTGCCTCAGGCTCACCAGCGGCAGCAGCGCCGGCGTGATCCGCTCGCAGCCGGCCGGAATCCGGTTGGCCGGCACCGCCGGCTCCGCACCCCGATCCGCCGACGCCGCCGCGGCCAGCGCCGACAGCGTCGGCTGTCCGAACAGCACCCGCACGTCCGCGCTCAGGCCCGCCTGGCGCATCCGCTCGATCAGCTTCACCGCCAGCAGCGAATGCCCGCCCAGCTCGAAGAAATGATCGTGGCGCCCCACCCGCTCCACCCCCAGCAGTGCCTGCCAGAGCCGCGCCAGCGTGCGCTCGGTCTCGTCGGCCGGCGCCTCGTAGGCACGGCTCGCGAACGCCCCGGCCTCCGGCGCCGGCAGCGCGCGGCGGTCCAGCTTGCCGTTCGCCGTCAGCGGCAGCGCCTCCAGATGCACGAACGCGGCCGGCACCATGTACTCCGGCAGGCTCGCCTGCAATGCCGCGCGCAGCGCTTCCGCGTCCTGCGCCTCGCCCGTGTAATAGCCCACCAGCCGCCTGTCATCCGACAGGCCCGGCCCATCCCCGCGTGCCAGCACGGCCGCCGCCTGCACGCCGGGCAAGCCGCCTAGCCGCGCCTCGATCTCGCCCAGCTCGATGCGGAAGCCGCGAAGCTTCACCTGGTCGTCGTTGCGGCCCAGGTAGTCGAGCGTGCCGTCGGTCTGCCAGCGGCCCAGGTCGCCGGTGCGGTACATCCGCGCCTGCGGCGCGCCGGCGAACGGATCGTGCACGAAGCGCTCCGCCGTCAGCGCCTCGCGGTTCAGGTAGCCGCGCGCCACCTGCACGCCGCCGATATGAATCTCGCCCACCGCGCCGAGCGGCACCGGCTGCCCCCGCGCGTCCAGCACGTAAATGCGCGTGTTCGCGATCGGCCTGCCGATCGGCGTGCTGGCGCGATCCTCGTCGCAGGTCCAGGCGGTCACGTCCACCGCGGCCTCGGTCGGGCCGTACAAGTTGTCGAGCCGGACCGCGGGCAGCTGCGCCTTGAAGCGCCGCACCAGCGCCGCCGGCAGCGCCTCGCCGCTGCACACCACGCGCCTGAGGCTGGTGCAGCGCCCGGCGTCGCCGTCGGCCAGGAACGCCTCGAGCATCGACGGCACGAAGTGCAGCGTCGTCACACCGTGCTGCCGGATCAGCGCCTTCAGATAGGCGGGCTCGCGCTGGCCGCCGGGCTTGGCCATCACCAGCGTCGCGCCGGTACTCAGCGTCCAGAAGAACTCCCAGACCGACACGTCGAAGCTGAACGAGGTCTTCTGCAGCACCGCCTCGCCCGGCTGCAGCGCATAGGCGTCCTGCATCCACAGCAGGCGGTTGACCACCGCGCGGTGCTCGTTCATCACGCCTTTCGGCCGGCCCGTGGAACCCGAGGTGTAGATCACGTAGGCCAGCTGCCGCGCGCCGAGCCCGTCCACCACCGGATTGTGCGCGGCCTGGCCGTGCCACGCCCGGGCGTCGAGCCCGATCACCGGCACCGGCGAATCCGCCAGCAGGGCACGCGTGCCCGCCTGCGCGAGCACCGCCTGCGGCGCGCTGTCCGCGAGCAGATAGGCGAGCCGCTGCGGCGGATAGCCGGGATCGAGCGGGACGTAGCCGGCGCCGGACTTCAGGATGGCCAGCAGCCCCACCACCATCTCGAGGCTGCGCTCGGCGCAGATCGCCACGCGGCCGTCGGGCCGGATGCCCTGCGCGATCAGCTGATGCGCGAGCCGGTTGGCCTGCGCGTTCAGCTCGGCATAGCTGAGCTGCCGGCCGTCATGGACCACTGCCACCGCATCGGGCGTGCGGGCCGCCTGCGCCTCGAACAGCGCATGGATGGTCTGCTCGCACGGATACGCCGCGTGCGTGGCATTGAAGGCGTCCAGCAGCTGCGTGCGCTCCTCGGGCGGCACGACGGCGAGGCTGTGCAGCGGCGCGTCCGGCCGCTGCTCCAGCGCCTCGACCAACTGGGCGAGCGCCATGACCAGATAGCCGCCCACGCGCCGCGCGCCGATGCCGGCCGCGACCTGCACCGTCAGGCCGAAGCCGTCGCCCAGGTCGTCCACCGACAGCGTCAGCGGATAGTTGGTGCGTTCCTCGATGTGCAGGATCTCCACGCCGGCCCAGGCCGGGTGGGCAGCGCCATCGCTGGTGGGGGCCGCGCTGTGCCGGTAATTCAAGAGCGCGCTGAACAGCGGCGCCGGCGCGGCCACGCCGCTGCAGCGCTGCGCCAGCACCAGCGACGCGTGCTCGTGCGCGAGCAGCGCGCTCAACCGCTCGTGCGTCGCCCTCACGCCGGCCCGCACGCCCTGCTCGCCCAGCGCCACGCGCAGCGGCAGCGTGTTGATGAACATCCCCAGCGCGCGGTCCGCGCCCGCCCCGCCCTGCATGCGCCCCAGCAGCACCGTGCCGAACACCACGTCCTCGCGCCCCGACGCCTTGCCCAGCACCAGCGCCCACGCCAGGTGATACAGGCTCGCCGCGCTCACGCCTAGCTGCCGCGCCTGCGCGCGCACCCGCCTGGCCAGCGCCGGATCCACCTCCTGCCGCGCTTGCTCGATGCCGCGCCCGTCGCCCTGCACGTCCACCAGCCCGAATGGCAGCGTCGGCTCGTCCACGTCGTGCAGCATCTCGCGGAAGAACGCCTCGTGCGCCTCGCGGCTCGTGCCCAGGCGCGTCTGCGCCACGTAGTGGCGATACGGCTGCGCCGGCTGCAGGCGGCCTGCGTCGCCTTCCAGATAGGTCAGCACTTCCTGCTGCATCACCTCGAGCGCCGTGTGGTCGAGCGCCATATGATGGAACAGCAGCACGAGCAGCCAGCGGTCCTGGGCCGCGTCAGGCGCATAGGCCACCCGCAACAGCGGCGCCTGCCGCACGTCGAGCCGGTAGTGGCGCGGATCGAATCGCGCGTTCAGCTGCTGCGCGACCTCGCCATGGGCCGCCTCGACGACCACCTGCTCCACCGCCAGCGGCGCCGTGCGGCACACCACCTGCACCGGCTCGTCGAGCCCTTCCCACACCACGCGCGTGCGCAGGATGTCGTGACGATCGATCACGCGCTGCAACGCGGCGATGAACGCCGCGACCCGCTCGCGATCGGGCAGGCTGAACAGCGCCTGCAGCAGATACGGATCGCCCTCGGCACTCGACAGATGGTGGTACAGGATCCCTTCCTGCAAGGGCGCGAGCGGATAGATGTCCTGCACGTTGCGCATCCCGCCCGGCACGCCGGCCACCGCCGCGTCGATCTGCGCCTGCGTCAGGCTCACCAGCGGCAGCAGCGCCGGCGTGATCCGTTCGCAGCCGGCCGGAATCCGGTTCGCCGGCACCGCCAGCTCGCGGTGCGTGCCCACCGCGGCGGCCAGCGCGCTCAACGCGGGCTGGCCGAACAGCACGCGGATGTCGGCGCTCAGGCCCGCCTGACGCATCCGCTCGATCAGCTTCATCGCCAGCAGCGAATGCCCGCCCAGCTCGAAGAAGTGATCGTGGCGGCCCACCCGCTCCACGCCCAGCAGTTCCTGCCAGAGCCGCGCCAGGGTCCGCTCGGTGTCGCCGACCGGCGCCTCGTAGCGGCGGCTCACCACGGCAGCGGCGCCCGGCTCCGGCAGCGCGCGGCGGTCCAGCTTGCCGTTCGGCGTGAGCGGCAGCGCCTCCAGATGCACGAACGCGGCCGGCACCATGTAGTCCGGCAGCACCGCCTGCAGCGCGGCATGCAATGCCTCGGGCGGCTGCGCGGCGCCGGTGTGATAGGCCACCAGCCGCCGGCTGCCGGCCGCGTCGCCGCGCGCCACCACCACGGCGTCCTTCACGCCCTCCAGCGCCTCGAGCCTGGCCTCGATCTCGCCCAGCTCGACGCGGAAGCCGCGCAGCTTGACCTGCTGGTCGTTGCGGCCCAGGTATTCGAGGCTGCCGTCCTCGCGCCAGCGCCCGAGGTCGCCGGTGCGGTAGAGACGGGCGTGCGGATCGCCGGCGAACGGATCGCGCACGAAGCGCTCGGCCGTCAGTTCGGCGCGATTCAGGTAGCCACGCGCCACCTGCACGCCGCCGAGATGGATCTCCGCGGCCACGCCGTGCGGCACGGGCTGCCCGCGCGCGTCCAGCAGATAGACCTGCGTGTTGGCGATCGGGCGGCCGATCGGCGGCAGCGTGGCCCAGGCCTCGACGTCCTCGGGCAGCGTGAACGCGATCGTCACGTGCGTTTCCGAGGGGCCGTAATGGTTGTGCAGGCGCGCGCGCAGGCGCCGGAACAGCTGGCGGATCTCGTCGGTGATGCGCAGCTGCTCGCCCGCCGTGATCACCTCGCGCAGCACGCAGTCCGACAGGTCCAGCCCGCGCCCGACTATCGTCTCGGCCAGGCCCTGCAGCGCGACATAGGGCAGATGGAGCCGCTCGATGCGCCGCGCCACGATATGCCTGAAGAGCGGCTCGAAATCGAAGCGCAGCGCCTCCGGGATCAGCTCCAGCGTGGCGCCCTCGCAGAGCGTGCCGAAGGTCTCCTGAAACGCCACGTCGAAGCCGAGTGCCGCGAACTGCAGCGTGCGGCCGCCGCGGTGGCCCTGCTGCCGGCCGCCGGTGGCCTGCCAGTGCAGCAGGTTCACGAGCGCGCGATGCGGCATCGCCACGCCCTTGGGCTGGCCCGTCGAGCCCGAGGTGTAGATCACGTAGGCCAGCGACGCCGCCTCCGCATCCGCGCCCGCCTCGCGGGCCGGCGCCTCGGCTGCGGGCGCGGCGGCACCGCCGAGGGCCGCGTCGATGTCGATTTCCGGGGTGCCGGTGGCGCCGGCCACGCCGGCCGTGTCGGCCTGCACGAGCACCGCCAGCGGCGTGCTGTCGGTCAGCATGTAGGCGAGGCGCTCGGCGGGATAGGTCGGATCGAGCGGCACGTAGGCCGCGCCCGACTTCAGGATGCCCAGCAGGCCCACCACCATTGCCGGGCTGCGCGCGACGCAGATCGCCACGCGCGCGTCGCGCCGCGCGCCGCGCTGCCTGAGCAGCCGGGCCAGCCGCTCGGCCTGCTGGTCCAGTTCGCGGTAGCTGAGCCGGACCTCGCCGAACGCCACGGCCACCGCGTCGGGCGTGCGCCGGGCCTGCGCCTCGAAACGCGCGTGGACGGTCGGCTCGGGGGGCGCATCGGTGCGCGTCATGTTCGGCGCCGTGAGCAGGCGGGCGCGCTCGTCGGCGGGCAGGATCGACAGGCCGTGCAGCGGCGCGTCCGGCCGCCGTTCCAGCGCCTCGACGAGCGACGCCAGCGCCGCCTCCATGTAGCCGCCGATGCGCGCCGCGCCGATCGCCGCGACCGCCTGCACCGCGAGGCCGAACGCATCGCCGCGATCGTCCACCGACAGCATCAGCGGATAGTTGCTGCGCTCCTCGCCGCCCAGCACCGTCAGCTCGGCCCACGCGCCGGCGCCCGGCTGCGCCTCGCCGGCCTGCACCGCGTCGTGCCGGTAATTCAAGAGCGCGCTGAACAGCGGCGCCGGCGCGGCCACGCCGCTGCAGCGCTGCGCCAGCGACAGCGACGCGTGCTCGTGCGCGAGCAGCGCGCTCAGGCGTTCGTGCATGCGCGCCACGGCCGCCCGCGCGCCGGTCGCGCCCAGCTCGGCACGCAGCGGCAGCGTGTTGATGAACATGCCGAGCGAGCGCTCGGCCCCGGCGCCGCCCTGCATGCGCCCCAGCAATACCGTGCCGAACACCACGTCCTCGCGCCCCGACAGGCGCCCGACCACCTGCGCCCAGGCCAGGTGATGCAGGCTGGCCGCGCTCACGCCGAGCCGCCGCGCCTGCTCGCGAATCCGCCGCGACAGCGCCGGCGCCACGCTCCGCCGCGCCTCCTCCAGCTCGGCATCGCAGCTCAGCACGTCCACCAGCCCGAACGGCAGCGTCGGCTCGTCCACGTCGTGCAGCATCTCGCGGAAGAAGCGCGCCTGCGCCTCGAGGTCCACGCCAAGCCGCGTCTGCGCCACGTAGTTGCGATACGGCACCGGCGCGGGCAGCGCGGCGGCCTGCCCGCGCAGATGCGCGTCGACCTCGATGCCCAGGTAGCGCAGCGAGGTGGCATCGTCGATCAGGTGATGGAACAGCAGCAGCGCGACATGGCGCTGCTGCACCGGGTCGTGCGCATGGACGAGCCGCATCATCGGCGCACGCGTGATGTCGAGCCGCCTCGTGCGGAAATCGAATCGCGCCCGCAGCTGGGTGGCGACGTCGCCCTGCGCCGCATCCAGTTCGAGTTCCTCCACGGGCAGCGGCGCCTCGCGCCATACCACCTGCACCGGCTCGTCCAGCCCCTCCCACATCACCCCCGTGCGCAGAATGTCGTGGCGCTCGATCACGCCCTGCAGCGCCGCCACGAACGCGTCCAGGCGCGCCCGGTCACGCAGGCTGAACAGCGCCTGCAGCACATACGGGTCGCCCTTCGAGGCCGACAGATGGTGGTACAGAATCCCTTCCTGCAGCGGCGCGAGCGGGTAAATGTCCTGCACGTTGCGCATCCCGCCCGCCACCCCCGCCGCGATCCGGTCGATCTGCGCCTGCCTCAGGCTCACCAGCGGCAGCAGCGCCGGCGTGATCCGCTCGCAGCCGGCCGGAATCCGGTTCGCCGGCACCGCCGGCTCCGCACCCCGATCCGCCGACGCCGCCGCGGCCAGCGCCGACAGCGTCGGCTGTCCGAACAGCACCCGCACGTCCGCGCTCAGGCCCGCCTGGCGCATCCGCTCGATCAGCTTCACCGCCAGCAGCGAATGCCCGCCCAGCTCGAAGAAATGATCGTGGCGCCCCACCCGCTCCACCCCCAGCAGTGCCTGCCAGAGCCGCGCCAGCGTGCGCTCGGTCTCGTCGGCCGGCGCCTCGTAGGCACGGCTCGCGAACGCCCCGGCCTCCGGCGCCGGCAGCGCGCGGCGGTCCAGCTTGCCGTTCGCCGTCAGCGGCAGCGCCTCCAGATGCACGAACGCGGCCGGCACCATGTAGTCCGGCAGGCTCGCCTGCAATGCCGCGCGCAGCGCTTCCGCGTCCTGCGCCTCGCCCGTGTAATAGCCCACCAGCCGCCTGTCACCGGACAGGCCCGGCCCATCCCCGCGTGCCAGCACGGCCGCCGCCTGCACGCCGGGCAAGCCGCCTAGCCGCGCCTCGATCTCGCCCAGCTCGATGCGGAAGCCGCGAAGCTTCACCTGGTCGTCGTTGCGGCCCAGGTAGTCGAGCGTGCCGTCGGCCTGCCAGCGGCCCAGGTCGCCGGTGCGGTACATCCGCGCCTGCGGCGCGCCGGCGAACGGATCGTGCACGAAGCGCTCCGCCGTCAGCGCCTCGCGGTTCAGGTAGCCGCGCGCCACGCCGGCGCCGCCGACGTATATCTCGCCCGCCACCCCCACCGGCACCGGCTCGCCGTGCCGATCGAGCAGGTAGAGGCGCAGGTCCGGAATCGGCACGCCGATCGGACTGCGCCCGGGGTGCCGCGCGTCGTCGGCGTGCAGCGCGCGGTAGGTGACGTGCACCGTCGTCTCGGTGATCCCGTACATGTTCACGAGCTGCGTGCCGGCGTTGCATTCGCGCGCGAACCACGGCTGCAGCATGCCCGGCTCCAGCGCCTCGCCGCCGAACACCACCTGCCGCAGCCGGTGCGCGAGCCCGCTGTCGCCCTGCGCCGCGATCAGCGGCTGGAACGCGCTCGGCGTCTGGTTCAGGACCGTCACGCCCTGGTCGCACAGCAGCCGGTAGAACGCCTGCGGCGAGCGGGCGACCTGCGCCGGCACCACCACCAGCCGGCCGCCGTGCAGCAGCGCGCCCCACATCTCCCACACCGAGAAGTCGAACGCGAACGAATGAAACAGGGTCCACACGTCCTGCGCGCCGAAGCCGAACCACGGCGCGGTGGCCGCGAACAGCCGCGGCACGTTGCGATGCTCGACCATCACGCCCTTCGGCTGGCCGGTGGAGCCCGAGGTGTAGATCACGTAGGCCAGGTGGCGCGCTCCCAGCTCGGGCAGCCGCGGATTGTCGGCCGGCCCGGCCCAGTGTGCCGCCTCGTCGAGGTCGAGCGTCGCGAACGCATGCGTGCCCAGCGCGGCGCGGCTCGATGCCTGCACCAGCACCGCCACCGGCGCGCTGTCGGCGAGCATGTAGCTCAGCCGCGCGGCCGGATAGGCCGGGTCCATCGGCACGTAGCCGGCACCGGCCTTCAGCACGGCCAGCACGCCGACCACCAGCGCCAGCCCGCGCTCGACGCAGATCGCCACCCGATCGTCGGGCCGCACGCCGCGCGCGATCAGTTGATGCGCGAGCCGGTTGGCGCGCGCGTTCAGTTCACCGTAGCTCAGGCGCTGGCCCTCGTGCACCACCGCGATCGCCTCGGGCGCGCGCTCGACCTGGGCCTCGAAGCGCGCGTGTATGGTCGCATCCTCTGCCGCGTCACAAGGCAGCCCGGCCCGCGCCGCGCCCCAGCCCGCGATGCGCGCCCATTCCTCGGGCGTGACCACGGCGAGCCGGTCGAGCGGCGTGTCCACCGCGGCCAGAACCTGCTCCAGCAGGTGCCGGAAGCGCAGCGCCAGCGCCTCGATCTCGTCGTGCTCGAAATAGGCCTGGTTGTAGATGAAATGCATCCAGACCTGATCGTCGAACCGGTTCTCGCGCAGGTAGACGGCCAGCGGCGTCTGTTCATGGTTGTTCGAGCTCTTGACGGCGCTCGCCACCGCGTCGCCGAAACGCAGGTCGTGGTCGTTGCGTTCGTAGGACAGCGAGACGTCGAACACCTGCGAACGCTGCGCGCGCCACAGCCCCAGCTCGCGATTGAGTTCGCTGACCGGGAAGCGCTGGTAGCGATAGTCCTGCTTCAGCTGCGAGCCGAGCGCCGCCATCAGCTCGCGAAACGACAGCGCGTGATCGAAGCGCAGGCGCACGGCACTGACGCCGGCGAACATGCCGAGCGTGGCCTTCAGCTCGGCGTTGGCGCGGTTCAGGATCGGCAGGCCGAAGCTCAGGTCGGCGCGCCCGGCGGTCCTGGCGAAGTAGACGTAGAGCACCGCCAGGACCAGATGAAACGAGGTGGCGCCGCAGGCCTGCGCCAGCGCCGCGAGGCGCTCGTAATCGGCGCGCGGCAGGCTGAAGCGGTGCTCGCGGCTCGGCACCACGCCGCCGCGCGCCGCGGGCTGGAAACGCCGCGCGAACAGCGGCTCCGGCACGTCGCTGAACTTGTCGAGCCAGTAGGCACGGTGCTGCTCGAACTTCGGCGACTCGCGATATTGCCGGTCCTGCTCGATGAACTTCACATAGGACGGCGCCGACCGCGCCGGCGTGAGGCCGGCCTCCAGCTCGCCGTAGATCGCGCCGAGCGAGTCGAGCATCAGGCCGATGGCCCAGCCGTCGACGATCAGATGATGCTGCACCAGCACCAGCTGGAAATCCGCCTCGCCGAGCCTGAGCAGTTCGAAGCGGAACAGCCGGCCGCCAGCCAGGACGAACGGCGTTTCCAGTTGGCGGTCCACGCGCAGGCGGGCCGCCGCGTGCGGATCGTCGAGCGCCGAGAGGTCGGCATACGGCAGCACGAACGGCATCTCGCGCTCGATCAGTTGCAGCGGCACGCCGTCCTCGTCCTGCACCGGCGACAGCACGATGCGCAGCGCGTCGTGCCTGGCGATCAGCAGCTTGATCGCCTGCTCCATGCGCGCGGGGTCCACCCGGCCGGCGATCCTCACGTAGCCGCCGATGTTGTAGACGGGTGCCTCGCCATGCACCGCCTGATCGAACCAGATTTCCCGTTGCGAACTCGTCAATCGATAGTACGTCTCGTTCGGCACATTGTTATTCATGAAATTCGACCAGGAAATGGGTTGAATGGCATTGCGCGCTCTCAATTCGCAATCCATGCTCGGCGGGATACGGCCCGATGCGGCGCGGCATCGAATCGCCGGCTTGGCGAGGGGGCCAGCGCGGCACACACGCAGCGGCCGCCGATTCGCAGCGGCTTCACCGGGTGAAGCGGTGCGCCTTGCCGCGATGCGTCGACACGCCAGAGAGTACGGCCTCGCGCCTGGGCGTGTACCGAGCGCCGCGAACCTTGCAGCGCCGAAACGAACGAAGCCGGCGCGATGCGCACCGCACGCAACGGCTCGCGCGATGCGCGCCTGGCGGCGTGACGGGCGGGCGAGCACTATGCGCTCGTATCGAGGTGTTCGCGCTGCTTCGGCTCGATTGGGCGCCGTTCGGGCAATCGCACGCGCGATGGGCGGCCGCCGGCAGCAGCGCGGGGCGCAACGCCTTGCACCGGCGGTGCGAGCGGGCGGCCGCCAGGCACGCGCCGCGGGCCGCCGCTCGCATCGGACCGGCGAGCCGGCAAGCCCGGCCGGCCCTGATGGCAGCGGGCACGCGGCCGGCGCCGGGCAGCCAGAAGCATGCCCGCCGCGGCTTCGTCGGACCGGCGCCACCGCAGCGCAAGACGGCCGGAACAATGGCATGAGCGCCGGCAAACGCGCGGCACGGCCCAGTGCGGGGCCGACCAGAACGCGAGCGATGGTTCGCGCGCCGCTCCGATGACGCGAATCGCGGGCTGGCGGCAGCCGGCTGCCGGTTTGCCCTGCCCCGGGCCCGGCCATCGGTGCATCAGCGATCGGCCGCGTCACCGTATCGACGCTAGCGTGCGATATCGATTGTCACGGCGGAGGACGGGAGAGGGAGGCTTGAACGACGCCGGCCGTTCGTCGAGACCGGCCGGTGGGCGGGCGTGTCGGCGGCCATGCCGACCGTCGGCAACGGGGCCGCCGTGGCATTCGGCCAACGGGCCGGCCCCTGACGCCCGCCTTGCCGCAACGGCACATGTCGGGCCGCATCGGCGGCGCTTCGCGCCGTGCGTGCCCGGTCGGTCCATCCGGCGCCGCGGCATGGACCACACAGGAGCACGCTGCCGGCCCGGCCGGGCCGCGCGTCGCACCGCGCCGAAGCTTGCGCGGCGCAAAACGGCGGCGCGACGGGAGGCGCGACGCCCGCCTCGGCGCTGAGCTTAACAGAGCTATCGCGCCGCGCGATAGGACATCCCGCTTCGAATTTACCCTGATTCAATTGCATATCGACTGATGGCATGGTTCGAAGCTGCTGCGCCGTCAGGCACAAAATCTGCATTACGAAGTGCTTGACACGCAGCACGAACGCTTCACGCCGCATCGGTCGTTTCCGGACGCACGTTCGAGGCCTGCCATCGAATCAAGGCAGACCAGCGAGCCGATATCGACGGCGGCGGCAGCGGGTTTAACTGGATGGTTAATGCTCGGCTTCGGCCAGGCCTGGCGCCGACAGCGGAGACAAGAACAACAGCCCGACGTTGCTCCGATCGGGGTTACGAGACACCTCAACGACAACTACCCACCCATGAAAAAAACAATCCTCGCGTGCGTCGCGCTCGGCACCCTGGCCGGCACCGCTCATGCGCAAAGCAGTGTGACCTTGTTCGGCATCATCGACGAAGGGATCGACATGGTCAGCAACAACAAGGGCGGCCATGTCTACCAGGCCGCGGGCAGCGTGATGCAGGGCAACCGCTTCGGGCTGACCGGCAGCGAAAACCTCGGCGGCGGGCTGAAGGCGGTGTTCATGCTCGAGAACGGTTTCAACGGCAACACCGGCGGGCTGAGCCAGAACGGCCTGATGTTCGGCCGTCAGGCATGGGTCGGTCTGGCGTCGCCCTACGGGACGGTCAGCTTCGGCCGCCAGTACGATTCGGTGTTCGACTACGCGGCACCGTTCGCGGCCGGCCAGCTCGGCGGCGGCGTGTATGGCGCGCACCCGGGCGACCTCGACAATTCCAACATCGACTACCACGCGAACAACTCCATCAAGTACGCGAGCCCCACCATCGGCGGCTTCCGCTTCGGCGGCCTGTACAGCCTTGGCGGCACGCCCGGCAATGTCACCAACAACGAAATCGTGTCGTTCGGCGCGGCCTTCAATCATGGGCCGGTCGCGCTCGGCGCCGCCTACCTGAACGCGCGCAACCCGGGCACCGGCATGTTCAGCACGGCGGCCTCGAGCCTGCCCGAGACGCTGATGACGCCGATCTACTCGGGCTTCATGAGCGCCAACACGTACCAGCTGATCGACGTGGGCGGCTCCTACGCGTTCGGTCCGGCCACGCTCGGCGCCACCTACAGCAATGCCAAGTTCATGAACCTCGGCAGCAATCCGATGCCGACCGGCGCCAAGGGACCGGCGGCCGGCTTCTCGCGCGGCAGCACGGCGACCTTCAACGACGTGCAGGTCAACTTTCAGTTCCAGTTCTCGCCCACGCTGCGCACGCTCGCGGCGGCCGATTACGTGACCCGCAACGCGCTCGCGCAGGCGAACGGCACGCCGGTCGATCGCGCCAAGTACCTGCAATACGAGCTGGCGCTCGACTATTCGCTGTCCAAGCGCACCGACGTGTACGTGCTCGGCGTCTACCAGCGCGCACTCGGCCAGGACTCGACGGGCGGCCCGGCCGTGGCGGCCATCACCGACACCATCGCGGTTTCGTCGAACGGCAAGCAGTTCGTCGCGCGCGTGGGGCTGCGGCACAAGTTCTGAGGTTCGGGACCCAGGATGGACCGGCGGTGCTCGCACGCATCGCCGGGTTCGAGACAGGCGCGGCGGACCGCCGTGCCTGCAGCGCATTTGATTAGGCTTCCTGCCGAATACCAGCCGCGCTCACCGGCGATCCACCGCTCTCCCCGCTTCGGCCTGCGCCCTGAGATTTCCGCGTCTTTGCCTTGATAGGGGTTTTCCCACCCCTCAAGAAAAGCTCCTGCGATGACGAGAACAAGTCTGCCGGCTGGGCTATCGAAGCCGCTTCCGGGCACGTCCCAACCATACTCGGAAGAATCGCCATGAAAGTCTCGAGTTCGATCGGCTTCAAGATCAACCTTGCCTTCGGTACGGCGCTGGTTCTCAGCGTTGCCATCCTGACCACCGTCGGCACGCTGAACGTGCGCCACCAGGCCATCAATGAGTTCGAGCAATCTAGCCGGGCGCGCATCACGCAGGCCGACGGCTCGCTCGACGGCACCTTCAGCGAAGTCGAGCAGAATCTGACGTATCTCGCGCAAACCCCCGAGCTGATGTCGGCCGACGCCACCATCACCAACTACCTGACGCACACCGGCAAGATGACGCCCGACAGCAACGGCGGCGTCGAGCAGCGCATTTTCACGGTGCTCAGGCAGTTCGGCGATGCGCACCCCGACATGCGCTACCTCGACATCGGCACGCACTGGGGCGGCTACGTGCAGTGGCCGATGGAGACCATGAACGGCGATCACTACGATCCGCGTCAGCGGCCGTGGTACATCGCTGCCATGGAGAGCCCGGGGCGCGTGGCGCGGCCCGCGCCGTACCTGAGTGCGGCCGGCTCCGGCGGCGCGATCATCCCGTTCGCAAGGGTGATCAGGAACGCCGGCGGCGAGGTGCTGGGCGCCCTCGAGGGCGACCTCTCCCTCGAAGGCTTCGCCAAGCTCACGAGCGACATCCACTTCGGCCAGAGCGGCTACCTGATCGTGACCGACAACAACGGCCGGGTGCTGATCGATCCGCGCGACAAGCGCCACGAATTCAAGGAGTTCAAGTCGCTCGGCGACGGCTACGCCCAGCTCGCGTCGGCCGCCGACGGCCGCACCGCCGTGACGATCGATTCGACCCCCTACCAGGCCTATGCCTACACCTCGCCCAAGAACGGCTGGCGCTATTACGCGCTCGAGCCGGAGGCGGAAATGATGGCCGCCGCGAACCGGCTGACCTTTCAGCTGGTGGGCACGGGCGCGCTGGTGATCGTGGTCGCGCTGCTCGCGATGGTCGTGCTGAGCCGGCAGATCGCGGTGCCGCTGCGCACGCTCGCGGGCTCGATGCACGAGATCGCGGTGGGCGACGGCGACCTGACCCGGCGCCTGCCGATCGTCAACAACGACGAGGTCGGGCTGCTGGCGGGCCGCTTCAATGCGTTCGTCGAGAAGCTGCACGGCGTGCTCGTCAAGGTGTCGTCGAGCATCTCGCACCTCGAAACCGCCTCGCGCGAAGTCTCGGCCGGCAACAACGACCTGTCGGCCCGCACCGAACAGCAGGCCGCCTCGATCCAGCAGACCGCGGCCAGCATGGAGCAGCTCGCCGGCACGGTGCGCGAGGCCGCCGACCGCGCCAAGCACGCCAATGCGATCGCATCCGGCGCCGTGGCCACCGCCCGCCGCGGTGACGAGGCGGTGGCCGACGCCGCGAAGACCATGCAGGCGGCCGTGAGCGAATCGGAACGCATCATCGGCATCGTCGGGATCATCGAGGGCATCGCGTTCCAGACCAACATCCTCGCGCTCAACGCGGCGGTGGAATCCGCGCGCGCCGGCGAGAGCGGCCGCGGTTTCGCGGTGGTGGCCTCCGAGGTGCGCAACCTCGCGCAGCGCTCGACCGATGCCGCCAAGGAGATCAAGTCGCTGCTCGAGACCTCGGTCGGCAACGTGCGCGAGGGTGCGAGCCGGATCGGGCTGGCCGGCCGGACCATCGCGGAGCTGAACGCGGCGGTGGGCAACGTCGCGCAGATCACCACCGAGATCGCCGCCGCGGCCAACGAACAGAGCCGCGCCATCGACGAGGTCAACCAGGCCGTCGCGTCGATGGACCAGAGCACCCAGCAGAACGCGGCGCTCGTCGAGGAAATCGCGGCGGCCTCCGAATCGCTGAGCGCGCAGGGGCGCGACCTGCACGCCACGGTCAGCTTCTTCAGGCTGCAGGCTTGAAGCCCGGAGCGGCGCGCGTGCCGCTGCGCCGAGGCGGCGCGGCCGCCTCGGCGTGGCTTCAGGCAGGCCTCAGGCGCGAAGCGCGATCATCGCGTCAGTTCGATTCGGTGAACTGGATCGACGGCGAGGTCGAGCCCGAGCCGGCGGATGCCGTGCATTTGCCGAGCGTGAGATTGTTGGTCTCGCCGGTGGTGCCGCCGCTGCTCGGCCCGACGCAACTCGGCGCGGCCGTCGAGCCGTCGTTCACCGCGACCTTGACGGTCAGCGAGGACCCTGAGTTGAAGTCCGCGCGCGAGCCGCCGGCGTTGCCCACGACATTGAATTCCGCCTGGGTCCAGCCGTTCGCGATATCCGACACGTTGTCCTTCACCGACGAACTGTAGGCCTGCGTGCCATAGGTGACGGTGGCCGTGTCGGTGCCGTTCGTGGTGGCGCTGCCCGACAGCTTCAGGCTCGCCAGCGCGGTAATCGGCAGCTGCTTGGCGACCACCACCGACGGGCTGTTGCGGTAGCAGTCGTCGCCGTCCTGGTCCTGGCCGGCGTCCGTATAGCCGCTGGGGCAGATGTTGGTGTTGCCGCCGTCCACGTCCTGGCCGTAATTGATGAGCCAGGTCTGGATGAACACGTCGGAGGTGCCGGTCAGCGCCGTGCCGGACGAATTCACGTCGTCCGACACCAGGATGTACTGCTGCCAGGCGAAGCATCCCGAATAGCCGTTGCACGCCGCCGAGCCCTGGAACAGGTTGGTGTTCAGCTGCAGCGTGTATTGATTCGCGCCCGTGATGCCGTTGCTCTGGCCGGAGCCGAACGGCGCGTTGACCCCCTTCTCCGAGCGCACGCCGCTGACCGACGGGAAGCTCCCCACCGCAGCGCTGATCAGCGCGCCGGCCGGCGCCTGGATCGAGTAATCGGTGCCGTTGCCGACCACCTGCTGCGAGGCGGCGCGAAACGCCCGCGTGGCGTTCAGCCGGGCGAGATTGGGGCGGGCGGATCGATAGCCCGATACCGGGCCGCACGCCACCTTGTTCCATTTCAGGTTCGGATAGCTGGCGTGATAGCAGCCCTCCGCCTGCGGCGCGAACTGCCGAACGTTCTCGCGCCAGTCGGCCTGCGCCGCGGCTTCGGCCTGCAGCTGCGCCTGGTCGACCAGCGCACCGGCCGTCGGTGCGGCATGGGCGGCCGGCAGCGCGGCCATTCCGATGCCAAGCCCCGCACCCAGGACCACCGCGGCGCGAGCAATGTCATGCATGTCAAGCAAGGTCCTCGATCGCATCTGTTTTCTCCAATGGAAGCAATGCTGTTTGGTGTCCGGCGTTCGGGGATTCGAAAGCCTGGACGTTCCGAACGACGATCCGCGGCAGACCCGGCGGCGCTACCGCCGGCCGGCCATGGACCACTTGCCAGCAAGGTGGCCAGTTCCTTGGGTGATGGCTTCACAAGGATGCAACGAGATCCCCCCTCGTCGGACGACAGCCGCCCGGCGCCGCGAGCGCCATCAGGCATTCGTCATGTCATCGACCCGGTATTCAAATTACGATCTGCAATCCGAACTATTCTTCTAGAAGCACGACCCATCCATGCTGCATGCGAACCGCACCCGCATCAGCGGCTCTCGCACCAAAGCAATGCAGGACTGCCAATCATATTGATATGATCGCGTCCAGCGAAAATCCGTCGCGGCGCTTATCCGAAACCGCGCGCTCTTTTCGTGAAATTGAATTTAAATATATCGTCGGGTTTCTGTAGGATTATGGGCAATCGAACCGACCGCTTTCGATTGGCAGGCAGAATGCAACCAAATATATTGTCCGTCAAACTTTTTTTGATGAAGCCGACAGCATTGTCATGATCGGCACGAAGCGGGCCGGCGATTGATGCGAGGAAGTAAAAGGTACTCGCAAATTCCAAAGAAAACGCACTCAATATCGACCGTCGGGCCGCTTGCAGCACGCCTACCGACCCGCTTGCCGGCCGCCCGCCATGGCCGCTTGCGGTGCCGTGGTCTCGCGGCGCCACCGGCAATCGTCGGCATGCAGGAATGAAAATGAAAGCATTGCCATCGATGCCGTGCCGCGGCCCGGCAAGGGCCGGCCGGCGGGCCGGGTCACCCCGCTTCACCATTCATTCAGCGGATATCTCCATTTCAAACATCCATTGGATTCATTCGCGAGGCGATGCGAGAGTATCCGCTCTCCCATTTCTCTCCTCGCCATGTCCGCCAACCACCTGCAGTCGCTGCGCGTCCCGCATCAGGACGGCCTGCCGACGAACCAACGGATCGCGGCGCTGATCGCCATTTCACTGGCCGTCGCAATGGCCACCCTCGACACCGCGATTACCAACACCGCCCTGCCCACCATCGCGGCCAGTATCGGTGCCGACCACGCCTCCGTGATCTGGGTGGTCAACGCCTATCAGCTGGCGATGGTCGCGACGCTGCTGCCGTTCGCGTCGCTGGGCGAGATCGCGGGACACCGGCGCGTCTACATCGCGGGGCTGGCGCTCTTCAGCGCCAGTTCGCTGGCCTGCGGCCTCGCGTGGTCGCTGCCCACGCTCGCCACGGCGCGCGCGCTGCAAGGCGTGGGAGCGGCCGCCATCATGAGCGTCAATACCGCGCTGGTCCGCTTCTCCTATCCGGCACGGCTGCTCGGGCGCGGCGTGGGACTGAACGCGCTGGTGGTGGCCGTGTCGTTCACGGTGGGCCCGACCGTGGCGTCGGCGATCCTGTCCGTGACGACCTGGCACTGGCTGTTCCTCGTCAACGTGCCGGTGGGCCTGGCCGCCATCGCGATGGCGGCCGGCACACTGCCGGTCACGCAACGCGCCCGGCACGGCTTCGACATGGCCGCCGCGCTGCTTTGCGCGATTTTCTTTGCATTCCTGATCCTTGGCCTGGGCACCATCGCGCACGATGGCATGACGCACACCGTCATCGCCGAATGGGTCATCGCAGCGCTGGGCGGCTACGCGCTGCTGCGGCGCCAGGCCAGCCATCCGGCGCCGATGCTGGCCGTGGACCTGTTCCGGCGCCCGGTGTTCTCGCTGTCCGCGCTCACCTCGGTCTGCTCGTTCGCCACGCAGGGCTGCGCGTTCGTCTCGCTGCCGTTCTTCCTGCAGATCGGGCTCGGCAACAGCCAGGTCGCCACGGGTTTCCTGATGACGCCCTGGCCCGCCGTGGTGGCGGTCATGGCGCCCATCGCCGGGCGCCTTTCGGATCGCTACCCGGCCGGCGTGCTCGGCAGCGTCGGGCTCCTGGCGCTGGCGATCGGCATGGCCTCGCTGGCCACGCTGCCGCCCGCGCCCTCGTCGTTCGCGCTCGTCTGGCGCATGGCGCTGTGCGGTGCCGGTTTCGGCTTCTTCCAGGCGCCGAACCTGAAGGCGCTGATGGGCAGCGCGCCGCCTCGGCGCAGCGGGGCGGCCAGCGGCATCGTCGCCACGGCACGCCTGCTCGGGCAGACGCTCGGCGCCGCGCTGGTGGCGCTGTGCTTTCACGCGGCGGGCACGCACGGCCCGATCGTCGCGCTCTGGACCGGCAGCGGGTTCGCGCTGATGGGCACCGTGGTCAGTTGCTTCCGCTTGCTGCCGTACCGGCGGCAAGCCTGAGCGCGCAACGTCCGGCCCGGCTCGCGGTGCGCATCACGCTCCGCGTCACGGCCGGCGATCGAATCATCCAGTGCCGGCAGCGATATTTTCGATTGCCATTTTTTTCGATTGACAGGCGAATTTAAAACTGCCCGGCCCCGCTCCCCGATCACGCTCTCCTACTCACGCCCATTATTCAAAAATCAGGCATGCCGCAGCGGATCGACTCATCCGAATTTTCATTCATCAAATAAATAACGGCATTTTAATTATCAACTTCAAATCCGCCAACCCGCTGCTTATGCTTGGTTCGCGCGGCGCTGCACACGACTTTCAGCGCGGGCCGAAACGCCGGCCGGCCTTGTTTCCGCACCACCGTAGCTGAGCGGCGCATCTCTTCCCTTTTTAGAAAGGCCTGGCAACTCTGTTGATCAACAGTTTGGCATGCTGATTATCCGGCCGCGCAACCTTGCAGCATCGCATCATCGGTAATTCTTTGCAGATTCGCTTCATCCAGCCCGGCACTCGTTTCAAAACCGACCAGCACGCGTCGGGATGGCAGCCACTCGCCATTCGAAACCGGCGCCAGCCCGCCTTGCGGCATTCGCTTTCTTTTTTCGATGAAGGAGAAGTGATGATTTCTGCTCAACAAGCCAGGTTCTACGCCCATCATGGTTTCGTGGTGGTCGACAATCTCTTCGATGCGGCCAAGGTCGGCGAGGCCATCCGCGCGATCGACGAACTGCTCGATCCGGCCAACCTCGGCAAGGCCTTCGAGATGGAGCCGCAGGACGGCGCAACGGTCCGGCGCATCTGGTCGCCCACGCAGAAGCACGAGGTGTTCGAGCGGCTGGCCGCCGATTCCGCGCTGCTCGACTGCATTCAGCAATTGATCGGCGACGACGTGATGTTCCATTACAGCAAGATCAACATGAAAGGGCCGAAGGTGGGCAGCATCGTGAAGTGGCACCAGGATTTTTCCTACTACCCTCACACCAACTCGGATCTGGTCACGGCGCTGATCTTCCTCGACGACGCGACCCGCGAAAACGGCTGCCTTCGCGTGATTCCCGGCTCGCACCGCCGCGGCCTCCGCTCCCATGAGATCGACGGCTATTTCCGCGGCACCGTGCGGGACGTGGCCGAGGCCGAGGCAGTGGAAGTCGAGGTCCAGTCCGGCGGCGTGCTGTTCCTGCA
The DNA here is from genome assembly GCF_000960995.1 of Burkholderia glumae LMG 2196 = ATCC 33617. Lineage (NCBI taxonomy): Bacteria > Pseudomonadati > Pseudomonadota > Betaproteobacteria > Burkholderiales > Burkholderiaceae > Burkholderia > Burkholderia glumae. The sequence continues at coordinate 2,115,951 of NZ_CP009434.1, forward strand.
TTGCCTGACCCTGCATGCGTCCGCGCGCAACACCTCGAACCTGCCGCGCCGCACCTTCCTGCCGGCCTACCGCGCCGCCGATTCGTTCCCGATCTACTTCGGGCCCCACGCGGCCCACAACGAGCCGGGCGTGCGGCTGCTGCGCGGGCAAGCGTCCCGCGTGGCGCGCGTGGAAGCCGGCCTGCATCACCTGCCGATCGCCGAGCGCGATTTCGGTTCGCTCTATGAAGTGCAAGAGGGCTCGCATCTGAACAAGCAGATGTCGGACATGAAGTCAGCCGGCTACGCGGTCGCGTGATGCGCCGCCTGCCGATCTCCCCGCCCCATCAGACAACCGAGGTCATCATGTACCTGAGAGTGAATCCCGCATCGCACCTGAAACCCGTGATGTCCGTGCCGGCCTCCAAGCCGGAGACCCAGCGCGCCATCGTCACCGCAAGCCTGGCCACCGGCCGCTCGCGCATCCACAACGACCTGCGCTGCCTCGAAACCGACACGATGAAAGCAGCCTGCCGCCAGCTCGGCGCGCGAATCAGCGAGCACGACGGCTTCCTTGAAGTCGACGGCGTGGGCGGCCAGTTCACGCACGACACCCTCGTGATCGACGCGAAGGGCTCGGGACTGGTGTTCCGCACGCTGTCGGCCATCACCTGCATGCGCCGCTCGCCCACCATCCTGACCGGCGATCACACGCTGCGCCGCCGGGTCATGAAGCCGCTGTTCGACGCGCTCGGCTCGCTCGGCGCGAACCTCCAGCACCTCGGCGATGCCGGCAAGGCGCCCGTGATCAACTGGGGGCAGCGGATCTCGCGCACGCATGCCGAGCTGCCCGGCGACGTCAGCTCGCAGTTCGTCACCGCGCTGCTGTTGCTCGCGCCGCTGTCGGACCAGCCCATCACGCTCCGTCAGCGCGAGCCGGTGCTGTCGAAATCGTACATCGCGCAGACCGTCGATTTCCTGCGCCGCGCGTCGATCGATATCGAGGTGGACGAGCGGTTCAGCCACTTCGCCGTGCGCCCGGGCGAGTACGTCGCGTTCGACTCGCGGATCAATGCCGACTACACCTCGCTGTCCTACCTGCTGTTCGCCTGCGCGGTGTTCCCCGGCGAGTACGTGATTCGCGGCATCACCAGCGACACGCTGCAGGGCGAGCAGATCTTCATCGACGTGGTGCAGGCGCTCGGCGTGAAGGTGATGCACGACGATGCCGCGCAGGAGCTGCTGGTGTCCAGCGTTCACGCCCGGCTGTCCGGCAGCCACGAGGTGGATGTCAGCGACGGCCCGAACATCATCCCGACGCTGGTCGCGCTGAGCCTGTTCGTTGAAGGTGAATTCCGCGTGGTGGGCGGCTCGGTCACGCGCCTGCACAAGTCCTCGCGCATCGAGTCGATGGTCACCGAGGCGGCCAAGCTCGGTGCCGACATCAAGCTGCTCTGGAACCGGCAGGGCGATATCGACGGCTTCGTCACGCGCGGCAGGAGCGACTACGAGGGCGGCGAGATCCTCACCAGCTGCGGCGACCATCGCAACTTCATGTCGCTGTTCGTCGCCTCGCTGAAGTTCCGGCGCCCGTGCCACATCGACGGCTTCCAGGACGTGATCTGCTCGTTTCCCGAGTTCCTCACGCAGTTCGAGGCGCTCGGCGCGTCGTTCTCGCCGGTGCCAAGCGTCGTCTCCGGCCCGGCCGTGATCGACGAGTAGGGCCGCAGCCGCGCTTGCCCTCGCCCCCGCGCCGCACGGCACGGGCGGCGGGCGCGCGCGGGCGCTAGGTCAGGCCGCCGGCCGCCGTGCGAATCCGCTCGCGCATCCACGCCTGCGCGGGCACGCTGTCGTGGCGCCGGTGCCAGTACATCGACCAATGAAACCGCGTCGATTCGAACGGCAGCGCCTTGATCACGAGACCGTCCTGCGCGAAGCGCCGCGCCAGCCGCTCGGACATCACCGCGATCATCGAGGAGTGGCGCAACAAGTGCGGAACCACGAGCCAGTGCGGCACGTTCAGCGCCACGCTCCTGACCCGCTGCATCCGCGCCAGCGCGGCGTCCACGTAGCGGCCGTCGGTTGCGCTGATCGACACCTTGAGATGCGGCAGCGCGAGAAACAGCTCCATCGTCATTTCGTCCCCGGCGTGCCGGTGCTCGCGCGCCAGCACGCACACCATGCGATCCTCGAACAGCGGCGTCGCGCGCACCGCGCCCGTATGCTCCAGGCCCATGCTCACCGCAAGATCGATATCGTCCACGTCGAGCGCCGCCACGGTCTGGCGCGGCGGCAGGTGCACCACGTCGATCGTCACCCGCGGCGCCAGCTGCCCGAGCTGTTCGAGCAGGGCCGGCATCAGCAGATGCTCGAGCACGTCCGACATGCGAAGCCGGTAATGCTGGGCGCTCGTGGCGGGATCGAACGAACTGCTCGATTTGATCAGCCGCTCGGCCTGGCGCAGCAGTTGCCGCAGCGGCTCCTCCAGCTCCAGCGCGCGCGGCGTCGGCTCCATGCCCGAGGCGTTGCGGATCAGCAGATCGTCCTGCAGCAGCGTTCGCAGGCGCCCGAGCGCACTGCTCATCGCCGACTGGCTCAGCCCGATCTTGGTGGCCGCCCGCGTCACGTGCTTTTCGCTCAGCAGCGCATCGAGCACCACCAGCAGGTTCAGATCAACGCTGCGTAGATTCATAGGGACTGGCGCTCTGGTGGGTTGAGACGAGGCTCGGGACACGCGCCGGCATGGCGCGACACGACGGGCCGCGCACCGGATCGAAGCCGGCGGCGGAGGATCCTGGCGCCTTGGCGACGGCCTCGCGGCGGCGCCTGCCTTGCCGGACGCGGCAAGCGGGTCGCGCAAAGCCGGCGCGCCGCGGCTTGTCGTGCCCGCGGCGAGCCGCCGGCGGCCCCCATCGGCCATAGTTTATGCCCCGGCCGCGAGCTTGCGGACGGGCGGCTTTTTTTATTCGTCGTCGTGTCGAATTTGCCCCGGTATCTCCGGACAGACCGCGAGCCGGGCCGTGGCGGCCGCGAGCGAGCGGGCGGCAGCTTCAGCCACGACATCGCATAGTGGCCGGCATTGTTGCGCGGAATGTCGATACAAGGGCATTGCAGAGGACTACCCAATATCCACTGCGGCTTGCCGCGTCGGTTCCGGTTCAGCCAGGCGTGGCCACGGAGGCGAGGCGCGGGGAATTGGTGTTGCGAGCCGTATGGGCTTGCCCCCACCGCTTTGCCGCGACCTGGTGCAACCGACGCTTCGGGGAAACGTCCGCGTGACGGCGCCAAGCCGGGCCGCCAGCATGGCTTGCCTGGATTGCCCTGGACCGGGCCCGCAAGGCATCAAATGCGACGGACCGGCATCGTTACCGATTGCCGGTCCGTATCCTGGCCGAGAAAACGCCTTACCGCCAGCGGCTAGCCTTGCTCGGCCCGCCTGTCGCTTACTGCAGCAGCTTCAGAACCTGCTGCGGCAGCGAGTTGGCTTGTGCCAGCACCGAGATGCCGGCCTGTTGCAGCACCTGCGCCTTGCTCAGCGCCGCCGTTTCCTGCGCGAAGTCCGCGCTCTGGATCTGCGATTGCGCCGACGACAGGTTCGTCGAGTTGGCCTGCTGCGTCTGCGCGATGCCTTGCAGACGGTTCTGGGTCGCGCCGAGCGTGGCCTGCAGGTTGTTGATGGTGGACAGCGCGTTGGCGACCGACACGATGGCCTGGTTGGCGCTCGTCGCGTTGTTGATGTTCAGGCTCGACACGGTCGGCGGTGCGTTCACCGAGTTGATCTGCGAGATCATGTTGGCCGCCGCGCTGGCTTGGGCCGTCGTCATGCCGCTGGTGGCGCCGGTGGCGAGCGTCAGGTTCGTGACCGCCGTACCCGTGCCGGCTGCCGTGCCCGTCGTGAAGATCGCGCCGACTGCCGTCGTGCTCAGTGCCTGGCCGTTCTGATCCGTGAACGTGAAGCCGCCCTTGCCGTCCGACAGCACGTTGACCGAGGTGATGGCCGGTTGTGCCGCCGTGGTGGCCGCGCCGTTCGCGTCGAGGCTCATGTTCTGGATCGTGCCGACGTTGGTGCCCGATTGCACCAGGCCGCCGCCGATCTTCGCCGCCGACAGGCTTTGGCTCAGGTCCAGGCTGACCGTCTGGCCGACGTTCGCGCCGATCTGGAACGTCACGATCCCGGCCGAACCGTCGAGCAGGTTCTTGCCGTTGAAGTTCGTTTGGGCAGCAATCCGGTTCACTTCCTGGATCTGCTGGGCCACTTCCTTCTCGGCCGCGGCCTGGTCGCTCGACGACAGCGTGCCGGTGGCCGCTTGCGTCGCCAGCGTGCTGATACGCTGCAGGCTGCTCGTCAGCGACGAGAGCTGGCTCGACGTCGTTTGGATCAGCGAGACGGCGTCGTTGGTGTTCTGCACGCCCTGGTTCAGGCCGTTGATCTGCGTTTGCATACGCGTGGCGATCGCCAGACCGGCGGCATCGTCAGCGGCGCTGTTGATGCGGTTGCCCGACGACAGGCGCGTGATGGCTTGCGACAGGGCGCTCTGCGAGCCGTTCAGGTTTTGCTGAGCGACCAGCGAGTTGACGTTAGTATTGATTCCGAGCATGTTGCCTTCCCAATGTGTAAATCGAAACAAAAATTATTGCGGGGCGGTTATCTCCAAAAACCCCTAATAATAGAAATTTCATCCCTCCTCCGCCGCACGCAGCGAAACAGCAACCGTGCCGACAACGCCTACTACGCAAATTCTTTGCAGAACTCGAATGACGTGTTTCAATCCTGTGTCAGTCGATGCCGGGAGCCGCGATGATGGTGCGGTGCCTGCAAGCATTTTTACGGCACGGCCCGTCAAAACTTGAGCGATCCTTTCCAGGGCGCGCGGAGCGTCCATCGTGGCCGGCAACCGGCCCGGTCCGACCTTGCTACGCGACGACGCGAGCGCGGGCATGCCGCGCCTGCACAACGCTATCCGGGCCGATAAGGTCGTGCCGCCGGCCGGCATCGAATTGCCTGGCAGCCGGCCGCTTCCAGTCGCACCGGAATCCGTCCATTGCTGCAAATATTCACGGACTCGCCGGTGGGCCGAGCACCGGAAGACACACCGCCTCGTTCGAGCCGATGCCGGGCGCCCATGCCTCGACCCAGCGCTGCGGTGCCGGCGTGGCGCCCTCTACCAGGCCGTTGCCATACTGTTTCCCGGATGTCATGCGCAAAGTTCGGCGGGAAAGTTCGGCGTCTCAGGACGGCACATATGCCGCTCGCGTCGCCTCGACAAGGGGTAGGACACCCCTGAAGACCTCGCTTGCCTGGTTACGGTCAAGATATTTCAACAGCCTGCTCTAGCCGATTATCCGGATATGTGCTGTCATGCCATCTTCAATCTTGCTTGGCATGCTTAACGAATATTTTGTTCGTCAAAAAGTGATGAACAGCCAAGCAAATTCAGAATAAACAAGAAACAATCGAGGACAACGATGCGCTGGAAATATTTCGTCGCCGCGGGACTCGCGGCGGGCGTGCTCGTGTGGTTTTTTTCAGGCATGGCGCGGGACGCGTCCACTTCGGCAGGCCAGGCCGCGCCTGCTGCCCGGCCCGCCGCCGCGCCGATGGCAAGCCGGTTCTCCGGCACCTCGTCGGCTTCGGCGCCGCGCCGCGCACCGCCCCCCCTGCCTTCCCGCGTCATCGAGCACATCGCGTCCGACTATGCGAATTCCGCCGTCACCCGCGAAGCCCTCACGCAGATCGCCTACGGCTGGAGCCAGGCCATTCATGACGTGCACAACCCTGCCGAGGCGAAGGATGCCGGCAACGCCATCGCCAAGGGCATTGCATGCGCGCTGAGCCAGGCCGTGCTCGCCAAGTCCGGCGTCGACCAGCAGGCCATGCTGGGCCGCATCAAGGAGACGCGCGCGGTGATGCTCGATACCGAGGCCGACACGCAGGCCTACATCCGTTTTCAATCGCTTGCCGGTGGCCAGTACTTCGACGATCCCGGTCCCCGCTCCTGCGGCTTCGACCCGGGCTCGCTACAGAACTGAGCATGCGGTGCCGTGCCCTCCCCTCACTCAAGGATCCCTGCCCGATGAAAAAACTCGCCAGCCTGATGATGTGCGGCTCGCTGCTCGCGCTGCCCTATTCGCTGCCATTGAATGCGGCGCCGGCCGTGGCCGCCGCCGCGCCCTCGAACGCGGCGATCGTGTTCGTCAACGGCATCAACAACACCTTCGACGATGCGATCGCGAACCTGCAGGTGCTCAAGACCCAGCTGAACGCGCGCAATGCGAACAATGCCTATGTGTATGGCAACGCCTACAACGCGACGCAGGGCGCCTTCAGCGATCTTTACCAGGTGTTCAAGCAAAAGGCGGTCGAGGGATCGAGTCCGGCCGATTTCTGGCGCGCGGTCGACGGCGACAGCCTGCCGGCGAGCGGCATGGACGCCGCGCTCGAACAGAAATACATCGATATCCTGACCAAGAACGAGGTGCCGGAACTGCCGGACCATCTGAACCAGTATCGCGCGTATCTGAAGCAGAAGCGCGGAATCGTGCTGGTCGGCCACTCCCAGGGTTCCTTGTATGCCAACTTCGAGACGAACGTGCTGATCACCGGCCCCGAGCACGCACAAGGCAGGATCAGCACGGTCAATGTCGGCAACGCGGCGCGCTATCTGCTGCCGGGCTCCAGTTACCTGACCTCGAGCTCGGACGCCGTGATCGGAAGCCTCGGCCTCGTGCAGACGGTATTGCCCGCGAACTTCTCGATGGGCGTGCATCTCCTGACCGATCCCGCGGGTCATTCGTTCTCGAAGATCTACATGAACCCGTCGTTCGGCTCGGCCAGCCAGATCCTGACGCAGGTGTCGCAGCAGGCGAACAGCGCGTCCGCCGCCGCGCGCTGAGCACGTACGCGTCGCCCACAGGGGAACCCGAAGCCCGGCTTAAGGAGTTCCCCTACTGCCGGCCCTCGCTGCTTGCCTGCTATGCTCCGGCATCGTCCATGTAAGCGCTAACATTTCACGTCCTCATTCCCGTCACCGCCGATTTGCCCATGCAAAATTCCTGCACGCCCCAAAATGTAAGCGCTAACATCACGCCGACGAATCCGCGGGCGCCAGCCTCGGTGCTGGTGGTCGGCAGCGCGAACATGGATCTCACGGTGCAGGCCAAGCGCCTGCCCGCACGCGGGGAAACCTTGCTGGGCGGGGATCTGGCGACGTTCGGCGGCGGCAAGGGCGCCAATCAGGCGGTGGCCGCGGCGCGCCTGGGCGCGTCGGTGGCGATGCTCGGCTGCGTCGGTGCCGACGATTTCGGCGCGCAGCTTCGGGACGGCCTGCAGGCCGAACGGATCGACACTGCCCATCTGCACACGATCGCCGGCGCCACGAGCGGCACCGCCGTCATCACGGTGGCCGAGGACGGCGCGAACACGATCGTGGTCTCGCCGGGCGCCAACGCCCGCCTCGCGCCCGATCATGTCGAGGCGGCACGCGAGGCCATCGGCGCGGCCGGCCTGCTGATCTGCCAGCTCGAGGTGCCGCTCGATACGGTGCTGCACGCCGTGGCGCTCGCCGCACGGGCCGGCACGCCGGTGCTGCTGAACCCCGCGCCGGCGCAGCCGCTCCCGGACGCGCTGTACCGGCAGATCGACTTCCTGATCCTCAACGAGACCGAAGCGCAACTGCTGAGCGGCCTGCCCGTCGACGGCCCTGCCTCGGCCCGCGAAGCCGCGGCCTGGCTGCTCGCGAAAGGCGTGCAGACGGTGATCGTCACGCTCGGCGCGCAGGGCGTCTGGTATGCACACGGCGGCGAGGCCGGCCATCTGCCCGCGCCGCGTGTCGAGGCGGTCGATACCACGGCCGCCGGCGACACCTTCGTCGGCGGTTTCGCCGCCGAGCACGTGCGCGGCGCGAGCCTGCGCGAGGCGATCGAATTCGGCCAGCAGGCCGCCGCGCTCAGCGTTCAGCGTCAGGGCGCGCAGGCATCCATCCCGACGCAGGCCGAGGCCCGGGCGCGAACCGCGTCCGGGCCCGCCGCCCTCGCCGCCCGATAGACCCGCCTGCGCGCAGCCGCTGCCGCAGCCCCACAAGAAGACGCATGGAGACGACCAGCATGAAACCAAGCCTCACGCCCGAGCAGACCCCACCCCGCGTGCGCCGCGCCCAGATCGTGGCCCTCACGCTGCTGATGGTGAGCGGCATCGTCAACTACCTGGACCGCGGCACGCTCGCGGTCGCCAATCCGCTGATCCGCAACGATCTCGGCCTCTCGCTCGGCGAAATGGGGCTGCTGCTGTCGGCCTTCTCGTGGAGCTACGCCCTGTTCCAACTGCCGGTCGGCGGTCTCGTCGATCGCATCGGGCCGCGCCGGCTGCTCGGCATCGGCCTGATCGTCTGGTCGCTCGCGCAGGCCGCGGGCGGCATGGTCTCGACCTTCGGCTGGTTCATCGTCGCGCGCATCGTGCTCGGCATCGGCGAGTCGCCGCAGTTTCCGTCCGCCGCGCGCGTGGTGAGCAACTGGTTTCCGCTGCGCTCGCGCGGCAAGCCGACCGGGATCTTCAATGCCGCCTCGCCGCTCGGCACCGCGCTCGCCCCGCTCTGCCTGTCGCTGCTCGTCGCCGAATTCCACTGGCGCTGGGCCTTCATCGTCACCGGCGCGCTCGGCCTCGTCGTCGCGGTGATCTGGCTTGCCGTCTATCGCGACCCGAACCCGTCGGTGCTGACGGCCGAGGAAGCCCGTTATCTGCAGGGCGGCGCGGCCGAGACGCCGGCCGCCGAACGCCTGAGCTTCGCCGACTGGCGTGCCCTGTTCTCGAACCTGACCACCTGGGGCATGCTGATCGGCTTCTTCGGCTCGGTCTACCTGAACTGGGTCTACCTGACCTGGCTGCCCGGCTATCTGACGATGCAGCGCCACATGACGCTGCTCCATACCGGCATGGCCGCCTCGCTGCCCTTCTTCTGCGGCTTCCTCGGCGCGCTGGGCGCGGGCTGGTTCTCCGACCTCATCACGAAGCACAGCACCTCGCCGGTGGCGAGCCGGCGCAACGCGGTGGTGATCGCGATGCTCGGCATGGTGGCCTTCACGGTGCCGGCCGCGCTGGTGGAAAGCAATACGGTGGCCATCGTCTGCATCTCGGTGGTGATCTTCCTGGCCAATGCCGCCTCGGCCTGCTCCTGGGCGCTCGCGACGGCCGCGGCACCGCCCAATCGCGTCGGCTCGCTCGGCGCGATCCAGAATTTCGGCGGCTTTCTCGGCGGCGCGCTGGCGCCCATCCTCACCGGCTACATCGCGCAGGCCTGGTCCTTCGTGCCGGCCCTGCTGACTGCCGCCGCGATCGCCTTCGTCGGTGCGATGAGCTACCTGTTCCTGGTGCGCAAGCCGATCGAAGGCGAGGCGCAACCCGCCAGCACGGTGCGTGCGCCGGCTTGAGCCGCCCCTACCCCACTCCCCACACGGCAGGACATCGACATGACATCCCCCCTCTCACCGGCACGCGCGCCGCAACCGATCGAAGGCATCGTTCCCGTCATGCTGACGCCGTTCGACCAGGACGGCGCGATCGACTACGCCGGGCTCGAACGGCTGATCGAGTGGTATCTCGCGCACGGCAGCGACGCGCTGTTCGCGGTCGCCCAGTCCAGCGAAATGCAGTTCCTGAGTCTGGCCGAGCGCGGCGCGCTGGGCCGCTTCGTGGTCGAGCGCGTGGCCGGCCGGGTGCCGGTGGTGGTGTCTGGCCACATCAGCGACGACCCCGACGCGCAGGCCGAGGAGTTGAACGTTGCGGCCGCAACGGGTGCGGACGGCATCGTGCTGGTGACGAACCGGCTCGATCCGCGCCGCGAGGGCAGCGAGGCGTTCGCGGCGAACCTGCACCGCTTGCTCAAGCGCCTGCCGTCCGACATCGCGTTGGGTCTGTACGAATGCCCGGCGCCTTACCGGCGCCTGCTGTCCGACGACGAGCTCAAGCTCTGCATCGACACGGGCCGCTTCGTGATGCTCAAGGACGTCAGCTGCGAGCTCGACACGGTCAAGCGCCGCGTCGCACTGGCCCAGGGCTCGCCGATGACGATCCTCAACGCGAATGCCGCGATCGCCTGGGATGCGATGAAGGCCGGCTCGGGCGGATTCAACGGCGTGTTTACGAATTTCCATCCGGATCTGTACCACTGGCTGCGCAATCGTGCCGACGAGCACCCCGCGCTGGCCCAGGAGCTCTCGACCTTCCTGGTGCTGTCGGCGGTGTCCGAGGCGCTTGGTTATCCGGCTCTCGCGAAGCTCTATCACCAGCGCATCGGCACCTTCCAGTCGATCCGCTGCCGCGCGATCGACTACGACGTGCGCGAGCGCTTCTGGGCGCTCGATGCCGTGCTCGACAAGATCGTCGAGGGCACCGAGCATTTCCGCGCGCGCATCGCCGCCGGAGCCTGAGCGGGGCGCCGCCCGGTCCGCAGCGGGTAAGATGGCGAACCGCCTGCACGAAACCGACTGTCGATGCCCCGCTCCTCCGATTCCGCCGCCGCCCCGGCCCCTGAAGACGGCGAACCGTTGCCGGCCCAGCGCTCGACCGGCGCACGCGCGCGCCGCGGCAGCGGGCGGGCGGTCCTGTCCGACGTGGCGAAGCGCGCCGGGGTGTCGACCGCCACGGTCTCGCGCGTCTACAACGAGCCCGGCAAGGTGTCGGAGCGCGTGCGCGCGCGCGTCGAGCAGGCCGCGCTGGAACTGAACTGGTTCCCCAATGCGGCCGGGCGAGCGCTGGCCTCCACCCGCAGCCATATCGCCGGCATCGTCATCCCCACGCTCGACGATCAGGTGTTCGCCTCGCTGGTCAGCGGCATGCAGGCCAGCTTCGCCGCGCGCGGCATCACGCTGTTTCTCGGCTGCTCGAACTACGACCCGAACGAGGCGCTGTCGCAGGTTCATGCGATGCTCGCGCGCGGCGTGGAAGCGATCGCGGTGGTGGGCGAGGCGCATCCGCCGGCGCTGTTCGATGCGCTGCGCGTCTGGCGGGTGCCCTATGTGGTGCTGTACGCGTGGCGCGAGGGCAGCCCGCACGACTGCATCGGCTTCGACAACCACGCCGCCTACGGCGAGATCACCGAGCACCTGGTCGGGCTGGGCCATCGCGCTTTCGCGGTCTGCCTCCAGTCGACCCACGGCAACGACCGCGTGCAGGCCCGGCTGGCGGGCATCGGCGCGGCGCTTGCGCGCCATGGCCTGACGGTGCGGCCGGAGCATCGGTTCGAGGGAGACGCCACGCTCGATTTCGGCCGGCGCGCCCTGCGCTCGATCTGGCAGCAAGCCGGACCGCGGCCGAGCGCGATCATCTGCGGCAACGACCATATCGCGCTGGGGGTGCTGCGGGAAGCGGAAGAGCTGGGGATTGCCGTGCCCGGGCAGTTGTCCGTGACCGGCTTCGACGATTTGGCGATCGCGCGCGAGGCGCGGCCGTCGCTGACCACGATGCATGTGGATACGCGCGAGATCGGCGTGGTAGCGGCGCGGCATCTGCTGGATGCGCTGGACGGCAAGCCGCGGCGGCACGGGCATGTGGTGCCGGCGGTCTTGAAGATGCGCGGGTCGACGGGGCCTTGCAGCGGCAGCTAGTGCCGTGTTCAGGGCCCGCCCCGGGCATCCCCGCATCGCGAGCCGATGACGTCGCGTTGCGCAGCCGGAAACGGCCCCGTTCGAGCCTGGCGGCTCAGCGGCCCGATGAGGCATGCTCCGCGACGCTGCCCGCGCCCCGAGCGGCGGCATGATCGCCTAGGATGTTCCGCTTGAAAGGCGCAGGACCGTCCGAGCGAGCAAGGCCACGGCGCTACGAGTTCGAGGTGTACGGCTCCTCGCATTGCCTGCCCGCGCAGCGCGCGCCCGGCTCGATGCCATCGCCCGAAGCCGCCACGATCAGCCGGCACTATGGCACAGTGGAGCCTGTCGCGACGCGGGCGCGGGCCGCCGCTGTCGCGCACCAGCCGAGACCGGCGTCGCCAACGATCTCGATGTCACGCCCGAACCGGCGCCGCTCGATCTGCCCGGGCCGCCGCCGCGTGTGCCGCACGCCGGCGCCCTCTCCACGACCACCCTGCTCCGACATGACCGATTCCGTTTCCCCCGAGGCCGGCCGCGCGCCGGCCACCCGCCTCGATGCCGGCCGCCCGTGGATGCTCTATCTGATGTTCGGCCTGTACGGCGTACAGCAGGGCATGCTCGGCCCGGCCATGCCGTTCGTGCGCGCCGAACTCGGCCTCGACCTGCGTGCCGTCGGCCTGCACTTCGCCGCCTATGCGCTTGGCCTGGTGGCGATCGGCCTGCCCTATCGCTGGCTCACGCGCCGCCGCCTGCCCACCGGCCTCGGCCAGATCGCGATCCTCTCGATCGTGGTGTCGAGCGGCCTGTTCTCGCTCGCGCGCGCGCTGCCCGTCACGCTGCTGGCGGCCGTCGCGATGGGCCTGTCGGGCGGCCTCGTGCTCGCCATCGGTCAGGCCAAGCTCGGCGCGCGCTATCGCGAGCAGGCTGCCGCGCGGCTGGTGGAGGCACACGTGGTGGCCGGGCTGTGCGTGCTGGGCGGCGCGCTGCTGATCGGCGCCGCGACCTCGGCCGGCGCATCGTGGCGCGTCGCGCCGGTGCTGGTGGCGCTGATCGCGGTGGCGCTGGCCGCGTGGCCGGTGCCGGCCTATCGTCGCGACGAGGCCGCGCTGCACGCCGGCCCCGGCGCGCCCGGGCAACCGGCAGCCGGTGCCGCGGCGCGGGCGCCGCGCGCACTGCTGGTGAGCCTGTGGGCGCTGGTGATCCTCGGCATCTCGGGTGAATGGGGCGTCGGCTTCTGGGGTGCCGAGTTCCTGAAGGACACCGTGGCCGGCAACGCCTCGGCCGCCGCCACGCTGATGAGCGTCTATTTCGGCGGCACCGTGGCCGGCCGCCTCGCCAGCAGCGCGCTGCTGCGCCGACTGCACCCGCTCACGCTGCTGGCCGCGGTCGCGCTCGGCGCGATCGCGGTGTTCTGCGCGCTGCACGCCACCCGCGACCTGGCCGTCACCACCGCGCTCACCGCGCTGCTCGGCGCCTGTCTCGGCAACTTCTTCCCGCTGATCCTCGGCGCGGCGATGCGCGCCGCGCCCGACGCCGGGCCGACCCTGAGCGCGCGCGCCTCGCAGGCGGTGGGCGTCGCGCTGCTGGTCGCGCCGTTCCTGCTCGGCATGCTGTCGGAGCACATCGGCATGCGCGCCGCGTTCTCGCTGTTGGTGGCGTGCCCGCTCCTGATGCTGCCGTTCCTGCCCGGGCTGCGCGAGCCAAGACCGCGCACCGCCCATTACCAAGCCTCAGAAGGAGTCTCCCCGAAGTGAGCGACATCACGTTCCTGTTCGACCTCGACGGTACGCTCGTCGATACCGACGCCCTGCACCTGAACGCCTACAACACGCTGCTCGCGCGCTGGCAGCGCGCGATCGATCTCGACTACTACAAGACGCACGTGATGGGCTTTCCCGACCACATGATCTTCGGCGGCCTGTTTCCCGGCATGCCGGCGGCCGAGTTCACGGCGCTGGCGGCCGAGAAGGAGCAACTGTTTCGCGATCAGCTCGGCGCGCGCCTCACGCCGACGGCCGGCACCGAGGCGCTGCTGCGCCGCATCGAGCGCGCCGGCGCGCGCAGCGCCGTGGTCACCAACGCGCCGCGCGAGAATGCCCGGATGATGCTGGAGGCGCTCGGTCTCGCCGCCCGCTTCGAGACGCTCGTGATCGGCGGCGAACTCGCGCACGGCAAGCCGCATCCGCTGCCCTACCTCACCGCGCTCGAGGCGCTCGGCGGCGATGCCGCGCGCGCGGTGGCGTTCGAGGATTCGGCCTCGGGCGTGCGCTCGGCCAGCGCGGCCGGCATCCATACCTTCGGCATGCGCACCGCGCTCGGCGACACGCAGTTGCGCGAGGCCGGCGCGCACCAGACGATCCGCGATTTCGAGGACCCCGCGCTCGCGCAGTGGCTGGCGCACCTGGGCGTTTGAACCGCGCTGAACCGCGCTGAACCGCGCGCCGTGGGCGCGCGGGGGCGACGGCCGGACTTGTCCGGATCTTTCCGGCCTCGGAAGACAACCGTGACGATCCGCTCGAATTCGCCGGAGCCGGTCCGGACGCGCCGCTGGTGGCTCGCTCAGCACCGGGTGAGCGCTTGCCGGTGACCGTGCTCAGCCACGGATGTCGTGCCTCAACCCAGAGGCGCTTGGGGCTGTCTGGCCATCGGCCGGCAGCCACGGCATCGCCACGACAACGCGCCGGCTGGAACGATCCAAGGCCACTCGGACGTGCCGCTGACGGTCCTGCTCAACTTACGCCAACCGGCCTCCACGCTCCGCGGAACGGCTCAGTTGTTGATGTCCGCACAGAACTGACCCACTAGAGCTGAAAATTTTCATCGAATTTTGACCCACGTGATTGAATGCCCTGCTCAATCTTTGAGCAGGGGATACAAAGGTGATCACGGTGGGCATATTGGCCAAGATCAGGCGGATGTATTTCCGCGAGAAGGTCCCGCTGCGCGAGATTGCGCGGCGTACGGGCCTGTCCCGAAACACGGTGCGCCGCTGGCTGCGGCAGACTGATGCCGTCGAGCCGAAGTATCCGAAGCGCGTCAGCCCGAGCGTCATCGACGACTGGGCCGCACAGCTGACAGGTTGGCTGCGTGCCGACAGTCATCGCCCAAAGCGTGACCGGCGCACCGCCCGGTTCATGTTCGAGGCGATCCGCGCCGAGGGTTACGCCGGCAGTTATGGCCGCGTGAGCGCATTCGTGAGGCGTTGGCACGAGGAGCAGGCTGAGGCGCCTCGCAGGAAGGCCTTCGTGCCGCTCGCCTTCGAACCCGGCGAAGCCTTCCAGTTTGACTGGAGCTGCGAATATGCGTTTGTTGGCGGGCTGCGGCGACGCTTGGAGGTCGCCCACGTCAAACTTAACTCCAGCCGGGCGTTCTGGCTGGTCGCCTATCCCACCCAGAGTCACGAGATGCTGTTCGACGCACACGCGCGCGCATTCGCCGCGTTCGGCGGCGTGCCCCGGCGCGGCATCTACGACAACATGAAGACCGCCGTGGACAAGGTCGGCCGCGGCAAGGAGCGCGCGGTCAACGCGCGCTTCGAAGCAATGTGCAGTCACTACCTGTTCGAGCCAGAGTTCTGCAACCGTGCCGCCGGCTGGGAGAAAGGCATCGTCGAGAAGAACGTTCAGGACCGGCGACGTCAGATCTGGCACGAAGCAGCGCTACGGCGCTGGGAAACGCTGGAGATCCTAAACGAATGGGTCGCTGGTCAGTGTCGTGAGGCCTGGCAGATGCGGCACCCGCAGTGGCCCGAGCTGACAGTCGAGGACGTGCTGCAGGACGAGCGCATCAGGCTGATGCCCAATCCACGGCCGTTCGACGGCTACATCGAGCAGACCCTGCGAGTCTCGTCGACCAGTCTGATTCACTTCCAGCGCAACCGCTACAGCGTGCCCACCGAGTACACGAACCAGTTGGTGAGCGTGCGCTGCTATCCGGCATATCTCAGCGTCGTCGCCAACGCCCAGGAGATCGCACGCCACGAACGCAGCTTCGAGCGGCACATGACCTTCTACGATTGGCGCCACTACGTCACGCTGGTCGAACGCAAACCCGGCGCACTGCGCAACGGCGCACCGTTCATCACGATGCCGCAGGTGCTCGCTGCGGTGCGCGAACACGGGCTCGATGCGGTGCTGCTCGCCGTACAGGCTGCGCTGGATTCAGGACGCCCCAGCGCAGAGCACGTTCTGAACGTGCTGAGCCGGTTGAAGGCACCCACCACGAGCACCAACCTCGCGACGACGAAACTCCAGCTTACCGAAGAGCCGGCCGCCGACGTGAGCCGCTACGAAACCCTGCGTGCCAACCCACCGGAGGACCGTCATGTCTAACGACATCGCCGCCCAGCTCAAGGGGCTCAAACTGCATGGCATGGCGAGCACGTGGCCGGAGCTGCTGGCGCAGTCGCGTCACACGGAGTTCAACCCGGAGCGCTTCATGAAGCAGCTGCTGATGGCTGAAACCGCCGAACGGCAGGTGCGCTCGATCGCCTACCAGATGACCGCCGCTCGCTTCCCGGCACACCGCGACCTGAAGGGCTTCGACTTCGCGCAGGCACACGTCGACGAAGCGCTGGTGCGCGAACTGAGCGAGCTGTCGTTCCTCGCAAGCGCGCACAACGTCGTGTTCATCGGTGGTCCGGGCACCGGCAAGACGCACCTCGCCTCAGCGATCGGAATCGAAGCCGTACAGCGCCACGGCAAGCGCGTGCGCTACTTCTCGACTGTCGAGCTGACCAACGCCTTGGAGCAGGAGAAGTCCATCGGAAAACAAGGCCAGATCGCCCACAAGCTGATGTACGTCGACCTGGTGATCCTCGACGAACTGGGCTATCTGCCGTTCAGCCAGACCGGCGGTGCATTGCTGTTCCATCTGCTCTCAAAGCTATACGAGCACACGAGCGTCGCGATCACGACCAATCTCAGCTTCGGCGAGTGGGCGAGCGTGTTCGGGGACGCAAAGATGACGACGGCGCTGCTGGACCGCGTCACCCATCACTGCCACATCGTCGAAACGGGCAATGAATCGTGGCGCTTCAGGACCAGTTCTGCCAAGGCAAAGACAACAAGAAAAAGAGCGGCAAAACCAGCGGGTAACGAAGAGTTATCCACACCGGAATAGATGTACTACGCTGTCTCGGGGTGGGTCAGATTTAGATGAAATCGGTGGGTTAAGACTCGGTGGAAATCAACAATCCTGTGTTCGATAGGGTTCCAAAACCGTTTCGATAGGGTTCAATTTCGCAGCAGGGAAACGCTTCTCGTACTTTCCGATAAACCTCGCCAGTAAAGGCTTGAGGCCGCAGTCATCGGGAATTTGATCGAACAACTTGACCGCTGCCTTGACAACATTCGGGTTCTCAAGCTGGTTCCACTTAAGGAACGTGTGGATAACTACCCAATTTGACCCTTCCGAGAAGGTTGCGAAACCCTTCTGAAACAGTTCAGCAAACCCTTCCCTAACCCTTTCGATACTCCACTTCAGGTCTTCGGCAACGTATCCCGCTGGCATATAAAAACAGCCAAGCATGTTCGCGTGGTTGGTCGTCAGAAGATATGCGGCAAGAATTCGACCGTCGTCAGTCAACGACCGGATAGTGCGGCTAGTCCAAAAGCGACCGTGTATCTTTCCATACTCACGCATCGCATACCCCGCGCTCTATTCGGTTAGTATTACTATTTGTAAAGATTAAAAAAATCACTTTTCTTCCGTCCCGTTCTGTCCCAAAAACGTCCCGTGCCTCGAAGCGAGCCACGATCGGGTGCAAAGCACCGTAAGCACTACGCAGGACGTGGATTCCCAAATATTCGGGCGTCGATACGCCGTTCGCGGCCGCACGCGTCGCCAGATCGGCTGCTTCCGCCAAAGGCAGTTCCACGGCCTGCTCTACCTTGTCTTTAGCCATCAATCACCCCGGGGCACTTTGGGAAACTTCGACAATGACGCCCACCAACTGAGCGGGCAAAGTGCCAACTGCACCAAGCAAGAAAAGGTCGGCCATACGGCAGATGGCAGCACTGTCGCTATCGATGCCAACCAGGGCCTTCCATGCAAGCCACGCCTCGTAAGTCCGCTCGGGCATCGTCGCCTTCACTTCCTTGCGGAACTCGGCACGGCGCTTCAACTGCTTCATGCGGCCGCCCGAAGATTGATATCGATCCAGCACATGAGAGAAAGTCCTATGAAAGATGAAACCAGCGAGCAGATCGAAGACCTCACCGCTGCCCTGCTCGCAACCAGCGCGGACTCAAACGCCACGAAGGTTCTGCTGCACTACTTGCAGGCCTTCATGCAGAGCCGAGACGGTTCGTTCCTCGCATGTTTCGTTGCGTACTGCGAGGCAACGATCGCGTTCACCAAAGCATCTACGTCGGTTGAGCCCTCGAGTTCGCTACGCGCGATGCTCGATCGGCTGGCCATCGCTGCGAGGCAGTGACCTATGCGATCCGCCCCGGATTCCGAGGCTCGGCGCGATCACAATGCGCGGGCTGGGGTCATCAGCGCGGCACCGATCGATGCAGATTTCGACAGTTCTTCCCGCAGCATCGGCGCCAGCTCGGGATGTTCGGAAATCGAGCAGAGCAGCTTGTCGAGCGCAGTCAGAAGCGGCGCGGCGTCGACAGGGATCTCGATTTCGATGGCAGAAGTGGTCACGCAACCTCCTTCGGCTGCACAAGCTCGGGCCAGATGTCTTGCCAGTCGTCGGGGCGAAGGTCGCGGCGGGTGACCGCGCCATCAGTAGCGCGCTCAATGGCGACGCAACGGTCGGCAGCGACCGGACGGCGCTTTTTGATCCACTGGCACACGAGACCCTGGGAGACGCCCAAGGCTTTTGCAAAATCAGCCTGAGACGTGTTGCGAGCCATGAGGTAGGTAAGGATGTCCATGGCGCAAATGTAGCAGCGCTTCATCAACAAATCAAGCCACGCTTCATTGAAAGTTACATAGCATCGCTACATGAGAATCTGGACACTTTCCGAAGAAGCGGAGCATTTGGCTGAAAGGTTTCGCGGCGTTCCGAACCGTAAAGAGTTCGCTACTGACAACTCCATACCGGGCGGCGACGCCATGGTCTATCAGCACATCACGGCCAAACGTCCCATCGGGCGAGAGGCAGCTATCGCTTACGCCAAGGCGTTCGGGTGTGGGCTTGAGGAGATTAGCCCCCGCATCGCTCTTGAAGTCATGGCGGCGGCGGCGTTGGTGGGAAACAGCAAGGTGGTCAATGATGTGGCTCACGAATCTACATCAGAAAAATCGCAGAAGTTAAGCCCAGAAAGCCGCGCCCTGATAACCGCGATCATTGACGCAGACAACAATGGCCTCGGGGCTGAGGCCTTCAAAGTTCTTCGCCAGACACTCAGGCTTTTTCGTGGAGACGATCAGCAGCGCCTTGTTCGGGGCGGCATTGAAGATGCTGACCATTAATAGGGGTCAGATTCCAATCATGGACAAGCGCTTCTTTGCACAGGCCGCGCAACCCTGTTCGAATGTCTCTGCCGGGATAGCCTGGACCTTGTACTTCGGTGAGCCAATCGTAGCCTGAGTCAGTGCAACGCTCGACGACGCGCACGATCAGCCCGATCCGCTCCGGCACCCCACACTTTGTCACGATCGCCAGATCCCCCGGCCTGCACCGTAACCCGCTCCGCTTCCCTCCGTTCCCGCTCATCATCTCTCCCGTCCAACCCGGCCCTGATACTGTATGTTTGTACAGTAGTTTGCCAAGATTTTGGCAGTAGGGTCAACAGGAATCAGTACCTGTTACACGGGACGCAATTTGTCCCGACCGGGTGGCAGGGCGACCCAACTTTTCGCTTCTCAGGTGTTCCATCGACACATTGTCTATCCGACGTCCCCCCGTTTTCAGTAACCACGTCCTCGTAGACGCCAACGGCGTTCCTCTCGTTGCGATCCTGACTGGCGCGAACACCAACGACGTCACGCAGTTGCTGCCGCTCGTTGATGCGATTCCACCCATTCGCGGCGTTCGTGGCCGACCGCTTCAGAAGCCCGGCGTCGTCTACGCCGATCGCGGCTACGATTCCACCCGACATCGTCGCGCGTTGCGCGAACGCGGTATTAAGCCCGTGATCGCCAAGCGCCGGACCGAGCATGGCAGTGGTCTGGGCAAGTATCGTTGGGTAGTCGAACGTACGCATTCCTGGCTCCACAATTTCCGGCGCCTACGCACTCGCTTCGAGCG
The DNA here is from genome assembly GCF_000960995.1 of Burkholderia glumae LMG 2196 = ATCC 33617. Taxonomy (NCBI): domain Bacteria; kingdom Pseudomonadati; phylum Pseudomonadota; class Betaproteobacteria; order Burkholderiales; family Burkholderiaceae; genus Burkholderia; species Burkholderia glumae. The sequence continues at coordinate 2,135,716 of NZ_CP009434.1, forward strand.
ACGTGCCTACATTCACGAAGCATTCCTCAAACTTGGCTGCTCGATCATCTGTTGGAACATCTTCAGACGAGCTGAGCAGGGTTTTTGAACTGGCCTCTTAGATCATATGTAGAAGTTCAGACTTGATCTGACAGTAAGGCCTTGCCAAGAGGCGGGGTTACCCGTTTTGATAGAGGTGCGAATCTTCATCAAAACAGCGCGCAAGCGCCAAGGAGTAACCCCGTGAGTAGTCTCAACCAAAACGTTATCCGCCACAAGATCGGTCTGCTGAATCTGGCCGCCGAGCTCGGTAACGTGTCGAAAGCCTGCAAGGTGATGGGGCTGTCGCGCGATACGTTCTACCGCTATCAGAATGCCGTGACCGAGGGCGGCGTCGATGCCCTGTTCGACAGCAATCGGCGCAAGCCGAATCCCAAGAATCGCGTCGAAGAGTCAACGGAAATCGCCGTTCTGGCCTATGCCATGGAGCAGCCGGCCCACGGACAGGTTCGGGTCAGCAACGAATTACGCCGGCGCGGCATTTTCGTGTCTGCATCCGGCGTTCGTTCGATCTGGCTGCGTCACGAATTGTCGTCCTTCAAGCTGAGGCTCGTGGCGCTGGAGAATCAGGTCGCTGAAAAAGGCATCGTGCTGAGCGACGATCAGGTGGCCGCGCTGGAAAGAAAGCAGGACGACGATGTGGCTCATGGCGAAATCGAAACCGCTCACCCCGGCTATCTGGGCTCGCAGGACACGTTCTACGTGGGCACGATCAAGGGCGTAGGCCGGATTTACCAGCAGACCTTCGTCGACACCTACAGCAAAGTGGCGATGGCCAAGCTGTACACGACCAAGACACCGATCACGGCGGCCGATCTGCTCAATGACCGGGTGCTGCCGTTCTTCGAGGAGCACGGCATGGGTGTGATCCGCATGCTGACCGATCAAGGCACGGAGTATTGCGGCAAGCCGGAATCGCACGATTATCAGCTGTACCTGGCGCTGAACGACATCGAGCACACCAAAACCAAGGCGCGACATCCGCAGACCAATGGCATCTGCGAGCGGTTCCATAAAACCATCCTGCAGGAGTTTTATCAGGTCGCGTTCCGCCACAAGCTCTATCTGACGCTGGTGGAACTGCAGGTCGATCTCGATACTTGGCTGATGTACTACAACGGCGAGCGAACGCATCAAGGTAAGATGTGTTGTGGTCGCACGCCTTTGCAAACGCTCATCGCGGGCAAGGAGGTGTGGAAGGAGAAAGTGAGCCACCTGAATCTGATCTGACAGTCACGCACCGTCGGAACGGGTAACTGTCAGATCGGGTCGCGACTTCTACATTTTTGATTCGGCCGCTCGATTCGCCTACATGGCGGCCGACTCGATACTCAAGGCTCGAGGCTGACATGCGCCCGCTCACTCACACCGAAAGCGCGGCCCAGTTCTGGACAGATCGCCAGCACGCGCAGTTCAACGATGCCCAGGAGGCGCTGGCCGACGAACTCGACGCCAAACGCCGAGAAGTCACGCTCGATGACGCGCTCGAAAAGCTCGCGAATCTGTGCAAGTCAGACCGCGAGCAACTGATGCGCGCGTTCCACTCGGACCGCAAGCACTTTCTCTGGCAGATCGACAACCTGTTCGATGACGCGGTAAACGCTTGCGCACGCGGCAAGAAATTCATGCGCACCTACTGCTCGCAGTGTGGTCGCAGCTTTCCTGCCGGCGACAGCGGCTACAGCCACTGCTCGGATCATTTGTAGAAGTCGCGACCCGATCTGACAGTTACCCGTTCCGACGGTGCGTGACTGTCAGATCAGATTCAGGTGGCTCACTTTCTCCTTCCACACCTCCTTGCCCGCGATGAGCGTTTGCAAAGGCGTGCGACCACAACACATCTTACCTTGATGCGTTCGCTCGCCGTTGTAGTACATCAGCCAAGTATCGAGATCGACCTGCAGTTCCACCAGCGTCAGATAGAGCTTGTGGCGGAACGCGACCTGATAAAACTCCTGCAGGATGGTTTTATGGAACCGCTCGCAGATGCCATTGGTCTGCGGATGTCGCGCCTTGGTTTTGGTGTGCTCGATGTCGTTCAGCGCCAGGTACAGCTGATAATCGTGCGATTCCGGCTTGCCGCAATACTCCGTGCCTCGATCGGTCAGCATGCGGATCACACCCATGCCGTGCTCCTCGAAGAACGGCAGCACCCGGTCATTGAGCAGATCGGCCGCCGTGATCGGTGTCTTGGTCGTGTACAGCTTGGCCATCGCCACTTTGCTGTAGGTGTCGACGAAGGTCTGCTGGTAAATCCGGCCTACGCCCTTGATCGTGCCCACGTAGAACGTGTCCTGCGAGCCCAGATAGCCGGGATGAGCGGTTTCGATTTCGCCATGAGCCACATCGTCGTCCTGCTTTCTTTCCAGCGCGGCCACCTGGACCTCGCTCAGCACGATGCCTTTTTCAGCGACCTGCTTCTCCAGCGCCACGAGCCTCAGCTTGAAGGACGACAACGCGTGACGCAGCCAGATCGAACGAACGCCGGATGCAGACACGAAAATGCCGCGCCGGCGTAATTCGTTGCTGACCCGAACCTGCCCGTGGGCGGGCTGCTCGATGGCATAGGCCAGCACGGCGATTTCCGTCGCTTCATCGACTCGATTCTTGGGATTCGGCTTGCGCCGATTGCTGTCGAACAGGGCATCGACGCCGCCCTCGGCCACGGCGTTCTGATAGCGGTAGAACGTATCGCGCGACAGCCCCATCACCTTGCAGGCCTTCGACACGTTCCCGAGCTCGGTGGCCAGATTCAGCAGACCGATCTTGTGGCGGATGACATTTTGGTTGAGACTACTCACGGGGTTACTCCTTGGCGCTTGCGCGCTGTTTTGATGAAGATTCGCACCTCTATCAAAACGGGTAACCCCGCCTCTTGGTAAGGCATTACTGTCAGATCAAGTCTGAACTTCTACACGTGATGCAATGGACCTCGCCTATCTGACCGGCCAGCGTCCCCAGGACACGCTATCGCACGATGAACGAGATATCCGCGACAACTTTCTCCATATCGACCAAGGCAAAACCGGGAAGAAACTGCGAATGGAGATCTCTGGCGAGTTGAAGGCGCTCATCGATCGAATTCGCGCCAGGAAAGCCGGCTACAAGGTGGTGAGCACGGTGTTGATCGTGAACGAGCGCGGGGAGCGCATGACGCTAGATACACTTCAGCGCCGTTTTCGGGAAGCTCGCCGCCGTGCAGGAATCGGCGACTCGGAGTTCCAATTTCGCGATTTGCGGGCCAAGGCCGGCACCGACAAGACCGACAGCACTGGCGACATCCGGCAGGCTCAAAAGCAGCTCGGACACACCACAATCGGCATGACCGAACACTACGTTCGCAACCGCCGGGGCGACAAGGTCAAGCCTACGCGATGACCGATTTTGCGGAACAGCACCGTTTTTGCGGAACTGGAACAGGAGGATTTCAGGCTCGGCAGAATCGCGCCAAGCCAAGTGGCGGAAGGCAGCTGGAGTCGAACCAACCCGGGAACGATTGACGTCCCCAACCAGGTTTGAAGCCTGGCCGCACCACCGGATACGAATGCCTTCCGCGAGCGTGCCGCGCGCCACCACCGCCGCTACGCGAGATCGCGTAGTGCGCTTTCCGCGCGCAACAGGTGGCGGTCGCGATGAAAACGAGTATACCCAACCCGGTCGAAGAATTCGAGAATCTGGATCGCGCGCTTGCGGCCCAGGCCGGTCGCGTCGCGAAAGGTCGCCGCGTCCACCGAGCCGCCGCCTTGCGCCGCCAGCGCGGCGATGATCCGCGCGAGTTCGGCCACCGCCTCGCGTCCATAGAACAGGTCGCGCACCACCTGATGCACCTCGCCGCGCCGCGCGAGCTTGCGCAGCAGCGTGCGTACCGCCTCCTCGCCGGCACCCGTCGCCGCCGCCAGATCGCGTACCCACGGCGCCTCGAAGCGCCCCGCCGCCAGCAACGGCAGCAGGCGCTGCGCGAGCGCCTCGTCGGCGGGCTCGAGGCTTGCCGTATGAGTCGGCAGGTGGACCCACTGCCCCTGCCGCACCACGCTGCCTTCACCAGCCATCGCGTCGATCAGCGCCCGCCACAGCGGCTCGTCGGCGAGCGGCAGCGCGATGCGACGCAGCCGCCCGAGCTCCGGCCCCGGCTCGTCGGGCGTGCGCGCATGGAACACGGCCAGCGCCTCCAGCACGCGCCGGCGCAGCGCCTCGCGATAACGCGGCGCGATCGCGCGCGGCCCGCCCGCGCCGGGCATCACCGCCGCGTTCTCGGGCAGCGGCAGCGCCTCGGCGGCCAGCCCGGTCAGATGCACCAGCGTGGCGACCGGCACGCCAAGCGGCGCCTCGTCGAGCAGCGGCCCCAGTTGCCCCGCATCGAGCCACACGGCCAGCGCGTCGAGCCAAGCGCGGCGCGCGAGGGTCCGGCGCTTGTGCGCGGGACCGAACGGATCGAGCACGCGCCCCCCGCCCACGGTGCGCGTAGCCTGCGCGTTGCGCACGATGAAGCGGTCGCCGGGCATCGCGAACACGGGCGCATCGAACACCAGCTGCACGCGGCCGCGCTGTCCGGCCGCGAGCGCGTCGACGTCGATCGGCACGACGTGCGCCACCTGATGCTGCGTGCCGAGATGCACGTGCAGCGGCGCCCAGTGCCTGAGCGTGAGGCTCGCCTCGGCCAGCAAGCTCAGCTCGACGTCGATGCGCGGCGACACGCTCGCCAGACGCGCGTCGGCCACCACGTCGCCGCGCGCGAGCGCGGCCTTGTCGATGCCGGCCAGGTTCAGCGCACAGCGCTCGCCGGCACGGCCAAGCTCGGCGGCACGGTTCTGCGCGTGCAGCCCGCGCACGCGCACGACCTCGCCCGAGCGCACGACCGTCAGCGTCTCGCCGGCACGCACGCGCCCGGCGAGCGCGGTCCCGGTCACCACGGTCCCCTGCCCGCTCAGCGTGAATACGCGGTCCACGGCGAGCCGGAACAGCCCGTCGTCGCGCCGCGCGCGCCATTGCGCGGCCAGCGCGCGCAGCGCGGCGCCGAGCGCGGCCACGCCGGCATCGCCGGCCCGCGTGGCACAGGTCTCGAAGATCGGCGCCGCGGCCAGCGCGGTGCCCGCCAGCTCGGCGCGAATCTCGTCGCGCGCGTGCGCGACGCGCGCGGCATCCACGCGATCGCATTTGGTCAGCGCGACCAGGCCATGCGTGACGCCCAGCAGTTGGAGGATCGCGAGATGCTCGCGCGTTTGCGGCATCACGCCGTCGTCGGCGGCGATCACGAGCAGCGCGACGTCGATCCCGCAGGCGCCGGCGGCCATGGTATGAACGAGCCGCTCGTGGCCGGGCACGTCGATCATGCCGAGCACCTCGCCGTTGTCGAGCGGCGTGTAGGCGTAACCGAGCTCGATCGAGATGCCGCGCGCCTTCTCCTCCTTCAGCCGGTCGGTGTCCACGCCGGTCAGCGCGCGCACCAGCGTGGTCTTGCCGTGATCGATGTGGCCCGCGGTGCCGACGATCATGCGCGCGCGCCTCCCGGCTCGCCCAGCGCCGCGGCACCAGCGGCCATGCACTGCGCGATCAGCGCGGCCTCGTCGGCGGCCTCGAGGCAGCGCAGGTCGAGCCGCAGCGCATCGTCGGCGATGCGGCCGATCACCGGCCGCGGCCAGTCGCGCAGCCGCGCCTCCAGCTGGCCGAGCGCGCGGCCGCTGCGCTTGGTGCCCACGGTGCGCACCACCAGCCCGTGGCTCGGCAGCAGGTCCACCGGCAGCGCGCCGCTGCCGATCTGGCTGAACATCGGCTCGGCGCCGACCGCGAACGCCTGGCCCACGGCGCGCTGGAACGCCGGCAGCAGACGTTCGGCCGCGGCCGCGATCTCGGCGTGAGGGCGCGTGAGCAGACGCAGCGTGGTGAGGCGCTCGCGCAGGAATTCGGGCGCGCGGTAGAGCCGCAGCACGGGTTCGAGCGCGGCCAGCGTGAGCTTGCCGACGCGCAGCGCGCGCTTGAGCGGATGCTTCTTGATCCTCGCGACGAGTTCGCGCGAGCCGACGATCAGGCCGGCCTGCGGGCCGCCCAGCAGCTTGTCGCCGCTGAACGTGACGAGATCGGCGCCGGCCGCGATGGTGTCGCGCACGGTGGGCTCGCGCGGCAGCCCCCATTGCGAGAGGTCGACCAGCGTGCCGCTGCCGAGATCGACGGCCACCGGCACGCCGCGCTCGCGGCCGAGCGGCGCGAGCGCCTCGATCGGCACCTCCTTCGTGAAGCCGCTGATCGCGTAGTTGCTGCAGTGCACCTTCATCAGCAGGGCGGTGCGCGGGCCGATCGCCTCGGCGTAGTCGCGCGCATGGGTGCGGTTGGTGGTGCCCACCTCGCGCAGCCGCGCGCCGGCCCGGCTCATGATGTCGGGAATCCGGAACGCGCCGCCGATCTCCACGAGTTCCCCGCGCGAGACGATCACCTCTTGCTTCGCGGCGAGCGCGGACAGCGTCAGCAGCACGGCGGCGGCGTTGTTGTTGACGACGGTGGCGGCCTCGGCGCCGGTCAGCTCGCAGACCAGGTCGTCGATCAGGTCGTCGCGGTCGCCGCGCTTGCCGGTGGCGAGATCGAATTCGAGATTCATCGGCCGCGTCAGCGCGGCCACCACGTCGCGCACGGCCTCGTCGGGCAGCAGCGCCCGCCCGAGGTTGGTGTGCAGCACGGTGCCGGTCAGGTTGAAGACGGGCTTCAGCGCGCTCGTGTCGACCGCCGCGAGCCGCGCGCGGACCTCGGCCGCAATGCCGGCGTCGTCGGGCGGGCTCACGCCGGCCGGATCGCGCCGCGCGCGCTCGCGCCACGCGTCGAGCGCGGCGCGCACGGCAGCGAGCACGCGCGTGCGTCCATGGTCGCCAATGAGCGGGCGTAACGCGTCGGACGACACGATCCGCTCCACGGACGGCACGCGCGCGAGCAGCGCCTTCAGTTCGGTCGGGCCGTGATCGCTCAAGTCGGTGCTCCGCTCAAGCGTCGGAGGCCGGCAGCTCGGGCCACAGCAGCGGATTCGGCGACGCGCGCCGATAGCCGGCTTCGTTCATCAGCAGGTCGAGTGTGAGGCTGGCGAGATCGTCGGCGAGCGGCTCGAACCCGTAGTCCTTCTCCTGGTAGCCGATCTTGCGGTAGGTATGGCATTCGTCGCAGGACTCGGCCTTGAGCGCCTCGCTGCCGCCCTCCACGCCGTGATACGCGATGCCCTTGGTCGAATCGCAGGACGAGCACTTGGTGCGCACCATGTGCCATTCGCTCGTGCAGAGCGAGCATTGCAGGAAGCGATAGCCGTTGTAGGGGCCGCCCACGCGGATCACGCTCGCGACCGGGTGCGAGCCGCACACGGGGCACAGCCCCGGCTGGTCGAGATACGGCACGTCGGCAGGCGCCACGCGCGAGGCGAGATCGGTCCACACCACCTGCAGCGCGGCCGCGATGAACGGCGCCGAGGCCGGCTCGATCTCGGCGAGCCGCAGCGCGACGAGCGCGTCGGCCTGGGCCTCGAGTTCGGCCGCGCTTTTCAGGCGCAGCGTGTCGATCAGCTTCGCGAGCGGCGGCGTGGCGAGCCCGGCCTGCTCGATGCCGTCGAGCAGGCGCTGCAGCACCGCGCGCCATTGCGGGTCGCGCGCGCCCGTCATCGCCGGCAGCACCGGCATCGAATGCGCCTGCGCCCGGCGGATCGCCTCGGCACTCGGCGGCGCGGCCTCGAGCGTGTCGAGCACGGCCTGCTGCGTGTCGGCGAGTGCCGCCATCAGGCGCAGATAGCCGGAAATCGGATTGAGATCGGCGAGCTTGCGCAGCCGCGCGGCGCGCTCGGCGAACGCGGTGGCGCGCTCGGGCAGCCGGAAGCGCGGAATCGCCGAATGATCGAGCGCCGCGATGTCGTTCGGATCGAGTATGCGTTGTGTCACGTGGATCACCCAGTACAGTCTGTGCCGACGCCGCCGGAGCGCCGGATGATTCGCCGCGACCGGCACGCGCGCGGTGCGCTCGCCGCCGCGAGGATCGATGCCGATCGGGAATGAAGGCCGGCTCGCGGGGCCGGCCAGGGTAGCCGACGGCAGGCAAGGCGCCGCCGTGAAGCATACCGCTTCCGTGCCGCGGGCGCCACGAGCCCCGGCGCGGCGCGGAACCGGCCGTGCCCGGTCGCTGCGCGTTCTGAAACCATCGCCGCGCCCGCGGCCGGCCGCGCGCCAAACGACAAGGGCCATCCCATGGATGGCCCCGAAGCGCGCCGGGCGGCCGGCGCGCGATGGCGCGTGATGCGCGGCGCGCCCTAGCGCGCGCGCCCCGGCTGCTTCACCGCCTGGCGGAACCACTTCGGATGGTGCTTGCGCGCCCAGCCGAACGACACCGTGCCGCGCACCATCGCGCCGATCGAGCCCTTCACCCACAGCGCCGCGTAGATGTGGACGATGATGCCGGCGATCAGCACGAATGCGGCGGCCGCATGCACCACGGCCGCGAGCCGGATGGCCTCGATCGGGAAATACAGCGAGAAATACCGGCGCCAGATCACGATGCCCGACAGCAGCAGCAGCAGCAGGCAGATGACGAGCGTGAAGAACAGCAGCTTCTGCCCCGCGTTGTAGCGGCCGACGGGCGGCAGGTTTTCCTCGCGATTGCCCAGCACGTCGCCGATCTGTGCGAGCCAGCGGCGGTCGTCCGCGTCGAGCAGATTGTGATGCCAGTAGCGCACCACCATGATCGCGAACGACACGAACATCACGACGCCGACGAACGGATGCAGGATGCGCGTCCATTGCCCGCCGCCGAACAGCGCGGTGAGCCAGAACATCGACGGATGGAACAGCGCGAGGCCGGACAGCGCGAGCAGCACGAACGAGATCGCGGTGATCCAGTGATTCGAGCGTTCATTCGCGGAGTAACGGACGATCAGGTTCGGGTCCTGGTGGCTCATTTGGTGTCCTCCTCGATCCGGCGGGCTTCCTCACGGGCGGCGGCGTCCTCTTGCTCGCTCACCTCGTTGGGGCCGACCCGCGTGTAGTGGAAGAACCCGGCCAGCGCGGTCAGCGCGAGACCGGCCACCGCCAGCGGCTTGGCGATGCCCTTCCAGAGCTTCACGAACGGGCTGATCGACGGATTGTCGGGCAGGCCGTGGTACAGCGACGGCTTGTCCGCATGGTGCAGCACGTACATCACGTGCGTGCCGCCCACGCCCTGCGGGTCGTACAGCCCCGCCTGGGCGAAGCCGCGATCCTTCAGGTCCGCGATCCGTTCGGCCGCCTGGTGCTTCATGTCCTCCTTGGTGCCGAACATGATGGCGCCCGTCGGGCAGGTCTTCACGCAGGCGGGCTCCTGGCCGACGGCCACGCGATCCGAGCACAGCGTGCATTTGTAGGCACGGTTGTCCTGCTTCGAGATCCGCGGGATATTGAACGGGCAGCCGGTCACGCAATAGCCGCAACCGATGCAGTTCTCCTCGTGGAAATCGACGATGCCGTTGTTGTACTGCACGATCGCGCCCGGCGACGGGCAGGCCTTCAGGCAGCCCGGGTCCTCGCAGTGCATGCAGCCGTCCTTGCGGATCAGCCATTCGAGGTCGCCGGCCGGGTTCTCGTATTCGGAGAACCGCATCACCGTCCACGAATGCTCGCTGAGGTCGGCCGGATTGTCGTAGACGCCGACGTTGGTGCCGATCTCGTCGCGCAGGTCGTTCCACTCCATGCAGGCGGTCTGGCATGCCTTGCAGCCGATGCACTTCGACACGTCGATCAGCTTCGCGACGGTGCCCGTGACCGGATCGCGCGCGGTGGGCGGCGGGGTGGTGGTGGCGGACACCCGTTTGATGTCCAGCGATTGCAATGCCATCTCGGGTTCCCCTTATGCCTTTTCCACTTTCACCAGGAACGACTTGAATTCCGGTGTCTGCGAGTTGCCGTCGCCGACCGACGGCGTCAGGGTGTTCGCGAGATAGCCGGGCTTGGTCAGCCCCTTGAAGCCCCAGTGCAGCGGAATGCCCACCGTCTGCACCTTGCGCCCCTCCACCATCAGCGGCTTGATGCGCTTGGTCACGAGCGCCACCGCCACGATGTAGCCGCGGTTCGACGACACCCTGACCTTGTCGCCGTGCACCACCCCCACCTCCCTGGCGAGATCCTCGCCGATCTCCACGAATTGCTGGGGCTGCACGATCGCGTTGAGGCGCGCATGCTTGGTCCAGTAGTGGAAGTGCTCGGTGAGCCGGTAGGTGGTGGCCGTGTGCGGGAACTTGTCGGGCGTGCCGAAGGCGGCCCGGTCGTCCGGGAACACGCGCGCGGCCGGGTTGTTCAGCGCGCGCGGATTGCCCGGATTGAGCGGGTTGGCCGCAAGCGGCGTCTCGAACGGCTCGTAGTGCTCGGGGAACGGGCCTTCGTTCATGCCGTCGCGGGCGAAGAAGCGCGCCACGCCTTCCGGGTTCATGATGAACGGCCCCATGCCGGTCTCGGGCGCCTCGTCGGCCTTGTAGTCAGGCACGTCCGCACCGCTCCAGGCGCGACCGTTCCAGCCGATCAGCTTGCGGGTCGGATCGAACGGCTTGCCGGCCGTGTCGCACGAGGCGCGGTTGTAGAGGATCCGCCGGTTCGCGGGCCAGGCCCAGGCCCAGTTCAACGTCTGGCCGATGCCGGTCGGGTCCGAGTTGTCGCGCCGCCCCATCTGGTTGCCGGCCGCCGTCCAGGCGCCGCAGAAGATCCAGCAGCCGCTCGCGGTGGTGCCGTCGTCCTTCAGCTGCGCGAAGCCGGCCAGTTGCTCGCCGCGCTTGACCAGTACCTTGGCGGGGTCCTTCGGGTCGGGCAGGTCGGCCAGCGCACGGCCGTTGAACTCCATGGCCAGTTCCTCGGGCGTCGGGCTTTCCGGGTTCGCATACGGCCAGGTCAGGTTCAGGATCGGGTCCGGATACTTGCCGCCGTCCTTCCGATAGGCGGCCCGCAGGCGCAGGAAGATCCCCGACATGATCTCGAGGTCGCTGCGCGCCTCGCCCGGCGCATCGGCGCCCTGCCAGTGCCATTGCAGCACGCGGCCCGAATTGACGAGCGAGCCGCGCTCCTCGGCGAAGCAGGTGGTGGGCAGCCGGAACACCTCGGTCTGCACGGCCGCGGGGTCGACCACGTTGTAGTCGTCGTGCGGCTTCCAGAACTCGGAGGTTTCGGTGGCGAGCGGGTCCATGACCACGAGCCACTTCAGCCGGGCCAGTGCGGCCGCGGTCTTGGCCTTCGAGGGCGCGGCCGCGAGCGGGTTGAAGCCCTGGCAGATGTAGCCGTTCATCTTGCCCTGCGCCATCAGCTCGATGGTCTGCAGCAGGTCGTAGGGCTTGTCGAGCTTCGGCAGGTAGTCGTAGGCGAAGTTGTTCTCGGCGGTGGCCGCGTCGCCCCACCACGACTTCATGAAGCTCACGAAGAATGCGCGGTAGTTCTTCCAGTAGCTGAGCTGGTTGGGCCGCAGCGGCTGCGTCGCGCGCTTGCCGATGTAGGCCTCGTAGTCCTGCTCGGCCTGCGACGGCAGCGTCATGTAGCCGGGCAGCAGGTTCGACATCAGGCCGAGATCGGTCAGCCCCTGGATGTTCGAGTGGCCGCGCAGCGCGTTCATGCCGCCGCCGGCGATGCCGATGTTGCCCAGCAGCAGCTGCACCATCGCGCCGGTGCGAATCATCTGCGCGCCGACCGAGTGGTGGGTCCAGCCGAGCGCGTAGAGGATCGTGCCGGCGCGGCCGGGCACCGCCGTGGACGCGAGCATCTCGCACACCTTCAGGAACTTGTCCTTGGGCGTGCCGCAGGTCTTCTCGACCATCTCGGGCGTGTAGCGCGCGTAGTGCTGCTTCATCAGGTTGTAGACGCAGCGCGGATGCGAGAGCGTCGGATCGAGCTTCACGAAGCCGTCGTCGCCCCGCTCGTAGTCCCAGGTGCCCTTGTCGTAGGCGTGCTTGTCCGGGTTGTAGCCGGAATAGATGCCGTCGTTGAAGGCGAAATCCTCACGGACGATGAACGGAAAGTCCGTGTAGTTCTTGACGTACTCGTGCTGGATCTTGTCGTTCGCGAGCAGGTAATGGATCACCCCGCCGAGGAAGGCGATGTCCGTGCCGGTGCGAATCGGCGCGTAGTAGTCCGCTACCGATGCGGTGCGCGTGAAACGCGGGTCGACCACGATCAGCCGCGCCTTGCGATGCGCCTTGGCTTCCGTCACCCACTTGAATCCGCACGGATGTGCTTCGGCGGCATTGCCGCCCATCACCAGGATAATGTCTGCGTTCTTGATGTCGACCCAATGGTTCGTCATCGCGCCGCGGCCAAACGTCGGGGCAAGACCTGCCACCGTCGGGCCGTGTCAGACACGTGCCTGGTTGTCGAAGGCGAGCATCCCGAGACTGCGAATCGTCTTGTGGGTCAGATAGCCCACTTCGTTGCTGCCCGCCGACGCGGCCAGCATGCCGGTGGTCAGCCAGCGGTTGACCTTCTGGCCGTCCGGCGTGGTCTCGACGAAGTTGGCGTCGCGGTCTTCCTTCATCAGCTTCGCGATGCGGTCGAGCGCCGCCTCCCACGAGATCGGCTCCCACTTGTCAGAGCCGGGCGCGCGGTATTCGGGCTGCGTGAGCCGGCTCGGGCTGTGGATGAAGTCGATCAGGCTCGCGCCCTTCGGGCACAGCGTGCCGCGGTTCACCGGATGATCGGGATCGCCTTCGATGTGGATGATGCTCGACTTGGCGTTCTTCGCGCCGTCACCGAGGGAGTACATCAGGATGCCGCAGCCCACCGAACAGTACGGGCAGGTGTTGCGGGTTTCGACGCTGCGCGCCAGCTTGTATTGGCGAACCTCCGCGAGCGCGTCGGCGGGCGAGAATCCCAGCAGGGCGAGACTCGAGCCGGCGAGCGTGGAGGCGGTCACCTTCAAGAACTGGCGCCGGGACAGGTGGAGCATGGTGGTCTCGGCGGTGAGGTAGGGGGGACGTAGGTGTTTCATATGACACTGAGTCGCGAGGCGATTTTACGCGTTCCGTCTCATTTCGTTTATAGGAAACTGTTCTTCCGATAGCTAGTCGGGTCCGCCCGGATTCGACGATTTCATCGATCCCCCCAGCGCCGCCCCGCCCCGCTTTGCCGCCCCGCTCGCCTTGCTTTGCCGCCTTGCCGCCACCTCCTCGCGGCCGGCGGCGCGATACCGACACGCTTCGCGGAACGGCGCAGCCCGTGCGTCAGAGCGTGTCGTGCGGTTCGGCGAGCTGGAACAGGCAGTCGCCGCGCCGCGTCTGCGCGGGCACGCGGCGGCACACCACCTCGCCGCACGCCTCGAAGCGGTGAACCACCGGCTCGCGCAGCGGCGTCTCGGGGAAATGGATGCGCGCCGCGGGCTGCCCGGCCTGCACGATCTCGCCGAGTTCGACGAGCGGCTCGTAGACGCCGTGCTCGTAGGCATACACGAAATGCTGCGGTCCGCTCGCGCGCATGAAGCGCGTGACGGCGGGCGGGCCGTCCGGCACGAGCGGCCCGTGCACCACGCCGATGAAGCCGAGGAAGTGCAGCAGCCCCTGCCAGCCCTGGCGCAGCAGCTTCGCATCGGTCATGCCGGCGCCGCCCAGTTCGGTGAGGATCGAGATCGCGCCCTGGCGGCGCGCGGCGGCCGACGCATAGGTGGGGTTCGGCGCGTGCAGGAACGCGCGCGGCATGCCGAACGCGCCGAGCAGCGCCTTCACGCGGAGTTCCTCGTCGGCATCGCGCGGATCGAGCGCGATCAGGTTGCCGCCGTCGTAGATCAGCGAGCTGCCGCCCGAATGCAGGTCCACCAGATAGTCGGCGCGCGCGAGCAGCGTGTGCTCGATGTAGTGGGCGATCATCTGCGTGGGCGTGCCGGACGGGTCGCCCGGAAACGTGCGGTTCAGGTTGCCGCCGTCGAGCGGCGAGGTGCGCATGCCGGCCTCGGCGGCCGGAAAATTCGCCATCGGCAGCACGATCACCTGCCCGCGCACCGCCTCCGGCGTCAGTTCGCGCATCAGCCGCGAGCTCAGCACCTGGCCTTCGTATTCGTCGCCGTGATTGCCCGACATCACCAGCACCACCGGCCCCTCGCCATTGCGAATCGAGGCGATCGGCACCGGCAGCCAGCCATAGGCGGAGCGATGCACCGAGTGCGGCAGGCGCAGGTAGCCGGCCTGCTTGCCGTCGGCGTCGAGATCGATTTCACAGCGGATCGGGTTCGGAAGTCGCGGGGATACGTCGGTCATGATCAGGGTTGACGGGCTCGAAAACGATACCGCGAGCTTACCGGCATTCGCGCCAATCCGGGTGCGCCGCGCTCGCCGCCCGTTCCCACCCGGCCGTTCGGGCCCGCGGCGCCGGCCCGTGCCGGGCATGCCGCTTGCTGGGCAGGGCCGGCGCCTGCGCGCGCGGGAAGCGCGTTCCGGCCCCCGGTGGGTCCGCGGCGGGCGCGGGCGCGGCGGCGGCCGCGGCCGGCGCGGGCGAACGCGGGCGGGTGGCGCCGCGCGCCCGATCGAATACACTCGTCGGCAGGTCATGCCTCCGATCCGAAAACAACCATGAACGGCGCAACCATGAACGGCGCGCCGCGCGTCCGACGTCACCGCCTATGAAGCCCTTGCTCTCGCAACCGCATGAAAAGCTCGTCAAGACCAACGTGAACTGGGCGCTCGACGCGTTCCGGCGTTTCTCGGAGGACCACTGCACGACGATGGCCGCCGCCATCGCGTTCTACTCGGCGTTCTCGCTCGCGCCGATGCTGGTGATGGTGATCGCCGTGGCAGGCTGGTTCTTCGGCGCCGACGCGGCGCGCGGCGAGGTGTTCAGCCAGGTCCACAGCCTGATCGGCAACGAGGCCGCGGCCGGCGTGCAGACCATCGTCGAGAACGCGCACCGCAAGGGCAACGCCGGCGGCTTCGCGGCGGCCGTCTCGGTACTGCTGCTGGTGGTGGGCGCGTCGGCCACGTTCTCGTCGCTGAACACCGCGCTCGGCGTGGTCTGGCCGGCCGCCGAGAAGCGCTGGTCATCGATGTTCGGGCTGGTGCGGGTGCGGCTGATCTCGTTCGGCCTGGTGCTCGGCGTGGCGTTCCTGCTGATCGTCTCGCTGATGCTCGACACGGCCATCACGTTCGTGGGCCGCTGGCTCTGGGGCAACACGCCGTTCGTGGTGATCGGCAACCTGCTGCAGTTCACGGCCGGCATCGCGATCCTGGCCGCCGCGTTCGCCGCGCTGCTGAAGTTCCTGCCCGACGCCCATGTGACGCGCCGCGACGCGCTCACGGGCGGGATCGTCTCGGCCGTGCTGTTCTCGGCCGGCAAGAAGCTGTTCGCGCTGTACCTGGCGCACGCGGGCACCGCCAGCGCGTTCGGCGCCGCCGGCTCGCTCGCGGTGCTGCTGATGTGGCTGTACTTCTCGGCGGCCGTGCTGCTGCTGGGTGCCGAATTCGCGGCCGCGCGCGGCCGCGCCGAGCAGGCGCACGCCTCAAACCGCGACACCGCGACGCACAATTCCTGACACGCGGGCGGGCTTCGCCGCAAGCGCCCCCACCGGCGGACCCGGTACGTTCGGCCTCGCCGGCACCGGGAACAAAATGACGCAACCGTTGCGCGCAAACGTTGAAATTCCCGCGTTTTCGGTGAAAAACCGCCCCCTCGAGCACCACGTCGCCATGGCCCTCAATTCTCGCAACAACGTCCGCGCCACACAAAACAGTTCGTTCAGATTTCGCAACAATCAACTATCCTCTTGATATTGCAAGATTTTTACCGCTGTGACGTTTTGGAGACACTTTATTTTTTCCGGGTTTCTTGCGGGTTCCGCACTGCGCTATTCTCCTTTCCGCAACAAATAAATAACGAATCACCTTGCGTGGAGAACGTTTCCTATGAAAAAAATCGCTCTGTCTACCCTCTCCCTGGCACTGCTCGGCGCAGCAGGCGCCGCTCACGCCCAATCGAGCGTGACGCTGTACGGCGTCATCGACACGGCCATCACCTACGTCCATGGCAGCAACGGCCAAGGTAACAACACCTGGG
The DNA here is from genome assembly GCF_000960995.1 of Burkholderia glumae LMG 2196 = ATCC 33617. Classification (NCBI taxonomy): domain Bacteria; kingdom Pseudomonadati; phylum Pseudomonadota; class Betaproteobacteria; order Burkholderiales; family Burkholderiaceae; genus Burkholderia; species Burkholderia glumae. The sequence continues at coordinate 2,151,747 of NZ_CP009434.1, forward strand.
CCATGAACAGCGGCAACCTGCAAGGCAGCCGCTGGGGCCTGAAGGGCGCGGAAGACCTGGGCGGTGGCCTGAAGGCGGTGTTCCAATTGGAAAACGGCTTTGATTCGAGCAACGGCCGCCTCGGCCAAAGCTCGCGCATGTTCGGCCGTCAAGCCTACGTCGGCCTGCAAAGCGACCACTACGGCACGCTGACGCTCGGCCGCCAGTACGATCCGCTGGTCGACATGGTCCAGGCCGTCACGGCCGACAACTACTTCGGCAGCGTGTTCGCCACGCCGGGCGACGTCGACAACAACGACAACAGCCTGCGCGTGAACAACGCCATCAAGTACACCTCGCCGGTGTTCGCGGGCCTGCAGTTCGAAGGCATGTACGCGCTGGGCGGCGTCGCGGGCTCGAACGGCTCGGGTCAGACGTGGTCGGCCGCGGTGGCCTACAACAACGGCCCGATCGGCCTGGCAGGCGGCTACTTCTACGCCTCGAACCTGTACGGCGCAGCACGCAGCGGCTGGACCGGTGCCTCGTCGGACGCGATCTTCGAAGGCCCGATCAACACCGGCTACACCAGTGCCAAGTCGATCGGCATCGGCCAGGTTGCCGGCCAGTACACGTTCGGCCCGTTCACGGCCGGCCTCGGCTACAGCAACGCGCAATACAAGCGCGACGGTTCCTCCTTGTTCGCGAGGACCGAGAAGTTCAACACCGGCCGCGCGTTCGCGACGTACCAGGCCACGCCGGCGATCCTGCTCGGCCTCGGCTACTCGTACACGAAGGCAAGCGGCGACACCGACGCGAAGTACCACCAGGTTTCGCTGGGTGGCGACTACTCGCTGTCCAAGCGCACCGACATCTACCTGGTCGGCGCGTACCAGCACGCGAGCGGCACGCAACGTGTGAGCAACGGCACCACCCTCGTGACGCAAGCGGCGCAAGCCTCGATCGGTTCGTACGGCATCGCCGGCACCAGCTCGCAGGAAATCGTCGCACTCGGCCTGCGCCACAAGTTCTAAGCAAGCATCACCCGCGGCCCGCCGCGGTGCCTGCCGGCACCGCACGGGGCGCTCTGGAAAACCAGCCCGAGGCTTGTCGCCGACGGCTGGTTTTTTTTCGCCCGCACGGGCAGCGGGCTGCCCCGCTTGCCACCGCCGGCGAATAAAAAAATCCCCGCGCGCTTGCCGCACGCGGGGATCTTTTTGGGCTGCCGTGACGGCCGGTTGCTCCGGGCGCCTCAGCAATTCCCTCAGGCTGCTGCGTCCTTCAGCTTCTTCAGCGCACGTGCCTTCACGCGCACGCTCGCGGGCTTCGCCGGGAACCAGCGCTCCTCGCCCGTGAACGGATCCTTGCCGAAGCGCTTCTTCTTCGCCGCGACTGCCTGCGCCGAGATCTTCAGCAGACCCGGCAGCGTGAATTCGCCCGCACCCTTCTTGTGGATCGAGCCGAGGATCACGTTTTCCAAGGTCGCGAGCACGGCCTTGACCGTCTTCAGCTCGACTTCGGCGCGCTCGGCGATATGCGTGGCGAGCGATGCCTTCGTGAAGCTCTCCTTGATCGGCGTCGGAGCGGCCGGCACCTTCGCGGCAGCCTTCTTGGCCACTACTTTCTTCGCGGGCGCTGCTTTTTTGGCAGCCACTTTCTTGGCCGGTGCGGCAGCCTTATTGGCCACCTTTTTTGCGGAAGTCGCCATGTTTCTCCTACCAGGTGTGGTCGTTGGATGCGAAGCACACGACGTGCATGCTTCAAGGCCGGATTCTACAAGCGGCGCGCCGCTTTGTGCTGCACTTTTGTGCGCGTTATGCGGGTTTTCGGCAGGTTTTGTTGCTCGGTGCAGACTGTCGTGCGCGCCGACACGGTGGGGAAGGCGCCTGGCGAGCGCGCGATGGCTCGAATTATCTGCAGCCCGCGCCCCGGCCGCCCCGTCGAAATGGCCTGCGAGATGGCCTGCGATAAGGACTGCAATACGGGCTGCAATATGTGCTGCGATAGGGTCGGCGCCGCGGCCTCGGGCGAGGCCTTCGGCCATGTCTGCGGCAAGGCATCCGGCGCGGCATCGCGCGCGCCGCGCCTCCGTAAAAAAGCCCCGGCGTGGCGCCGGGGCGAAGGGAACAACCACCACATGGACGACATGAAACGGAGCGTCGCGGCGTATTTCCGCCGCCCCTCGCCTCAGGCGACGGCGGCCAGCGCCGGCAGGCAGGTGCGCAGATAGGCCTCGAATTCGCGGCCTACCTCGGGATGCTCGAGCGCGAGCTCGACGGTCGCCTTCAGGTAGCCGAGCTTGCTGCCGCAGTCGAAGCGCGTCCCGTAATAGCGGTAGGCGAGCACCTGCTCCTCGGTCAGCAGCGACTGCACAGCGTCGGTCAGCTGCAGTTCGCCGCCGGCGCCGGGGCGAATCCGCCGCAGGTGATCGAAGACGCTCGGCATCAGCACATAGCGCCCGACCACGCCGAGATTGGACGGCGCGTGTTCCGGCGCCGGCTTCTCGACGATGCCCGACAGCTTGATCACGTCCTCCTCCCACTCGCGCCCCTCGACCACGCCATACGAGCGGCTGTGCTCGCGCGCGATCGTTTCGACGCCGATCACCGAGCTGTGATAGTGGTTGAACACGTCCACCAGCTGCTTGAGCACGGGCTGCTCGCCGTGCAGCAGATCATCGGCGAGGATCACCGCGAACGGCTCGCCGTGCACCAGCTTCTCGGCGCACAGCACCGCGTGGCCGAGTCCGAGCGCCTCGGGCTGGCGCACGTAGTAGCAGTCCACGTGGCTCGGCTTGATGCCGCGCACCAGCTCGAGCAGCTTGTCCTTGCCGCGCGCCTCGAGTTCCGCCTCGATCTCGTAGGACTTGTCGAAATGATCCTCGATCGCGCGCTTGCTGCGCCCGGTCACGAAGATCATCTCGGTGATGCCGGCGTTGATCGCCTCCTCCACCGCGTACTGGATCAGCGGCTTGTCCACCACGGGCAGCATTTCCTTCGGGCTGGCCTTGGTCGCCGGCAGGAACCGCGTGCCCAGCCCGGCAACGGGAAACACGGCCTTCTTGACTTTGAGCATGATTACGTTCCGGTGAAAGTGATGGCCGCGCGCAGCGGGCGGCCGGCGACGCACGCAGCACGCCGGCCGCGGCGTGGGTTCGCGCTCACTCGCGCTCCTCGGTCAGCGTGTTGCCGCTATCGAAGCCGAAACGGCTGATCGGTTCGTTTTTCAGCGCGTCGCGATAGGCTGACAACACGACCATCACGAGCAGCACGGCACCGCTTGCAATCCAGTTGATGTCCATTCTGAACTCCTCGTCTGTTTCGACCCGGGCCCAAACTATCAAAAAAAAATCGAGAAATAATTGGCCGCGTTTCATCACCTGGAAAAGGCCCGATGTCGAAACGTCTTGTTGCAATTTCGGGCCGTGTTTTTTTTGTTCATCGTTCGATTTCTCACGCTCTAGGATGGGCATGCGCGCGCGGCGTCCGGCGGCAGATTGGCCGGTACGCGGCGCGCTTCCCGCACTTCCAAGGCAAGGACACCGACGCATGAATTTCCCCAGCGGGCCGGCATTGGCGCGGCCGGCCGCCCTCGAGCACAAGGACGCCCTGATCGACGCGCTGCGCGGCTTCGCGGCGCTGCTGGTGGCGTATTTCCATTGCCGGCAGGTGGTCTGGATCGGCATGCAGGCGTTCCACCAGACGCACGGCCACGCGCTCGACGCCGGCGCGCTGGCCGCCTACCTGACCTTCCCGTTCGCCTGGGGCTCGGCCGGCGTGCCGGTGTTCTTCGTGATCAGCGGCTACTGCATCCATCGCGGCGCGGCGCTGAAGCTGGCCGCCGCCCCTCACTACCGCCTCGATGCGCTGAACTTCTGGGCACGCCGTTTCGCGCGCATCTATCCGGTGCTGCTCGCCGCGCTGCTCGTCACGCTCGCACTCGACCTGATCAGCCTGCAGGTCACGCCGGTGAGCCACAAGATCCGCGAGATCGGCTGGCGCGCGTTCATGGTGAACCTGCTGTCGCTGCAGGGCATCGCGGGCCCGACCTACGGCTCGAACGGCGCGCTCTGGACGCTGTCGCTCGAGGTGCAGTTCTACGCCGTCTATCCGCTCTGGCTCGCGCTGCGCAAGCGGATCGGCATCGTGCCGGTGGTGCTGGCGGTGGCGTTCGTCAACGCGGGCTCGGCCTGGCTGTTCGAGCGGCACGACCTCCAGGTCTTCACCTCGTACTGGCTGTCGTGGACGCTCGGCGCGCTGATCGCCGAGCTGCGCGTGCGGCGCGCGGCCGGCCCGGCGCCGTCGCGCCGCTGGTATCTGGCCGGCGCGGCCGGCATCGCGCTCGGCTGCGCGGCGTTCCGCATCGGCCAGTACGGGGCCTTCCAGCTCTGGTCGCTCGGCTTTGCCTGCTGCCTGCACGCCGCCATCGCGCGGCCGGCGCCGTCCGGCGCGATCGTGCGGCTGTTCGCGTGGTTCGGCGATTTCAGCTATTCGCTGTACCTGATCCACCTGCCGCTGTTCGTCTGTCTCGCCTCGCTGCTGTATCGCTCGCAGCTGCAGGTGTCGATCTGGCCGTCGTTCGCGTTCGTCGCCGTCGCGATTGCGCTCGCCTGGCTGTTCCACCTGGCCGTCGAGCGGCCCGCCATGCGCTGGTCGGCAAGCCTCAAGCCGTCGGGCGGCAAGCAGCGGCCGGCCGCGCCGACGCTGACGGCATGAGGCACGCAGGACAGTCCAGGTCGGGGTGGCCGCCGGGCGACGCGCGCGGGCGCCCCGCCGGCGGCATGCCGAGCCCGAACGGTGGACGACATCGGCTGCAGGCGGCGACCGCCCGGAAATACGCGGGAATCGGTGAGGATCGGCGCCGGCCGGCGCGATCAGGCCCTGCAGCGGCGCGACGGATGCCGCGCGCGGGCCGGCATGCTCGGTTCACGCGCGCGCGGCCCATGGCCGCCTGACGGTATCGGAACGCCGGCGGGGTCGCGCACGCGAAGGGATCGACGCGCCGGCGCCCGGCGCGTGCCGCCATCACTGCGGTGGCGTGACGCGCGATCGCGCGCTGCCACGCCGGCCAGCGCGTGGCGTCAGCGCGCGGCGCGCGCGACCTCCACCAGGATCCGCTCGACGGCCTCGACATAGGTATGCGTGCCGAAGCGGCGCGTGGCCGTCTCGAAGCCGTTCGCGACGAGCCGTTCGCGGCGCGCCGGATCGCGGCGCAGCGCGGCGAGCGCCGCGCTCAGCGAAGCGGCGTCGCCGGGCTCGCAGAGCAGCCCGTTTACGCCGTCGTCGATGATCTCGACCACCCCGCCCGCGCGCGCGGCCACCACCGGCCGCCTCGCGAGCATGCCCTCGACGATCACGCGGCCGAACGGCTCCGGCGTGATCGAGGTGTGCGCGACCACGTCCACCGCCTTCATCCACGACGCCACGTCGCGCTGAAACCCGGCGAAGATCACGCGGTCGCCGAGCCCGCGCTGCGCGACGAGGTCCTGCAGCTCGGCCGCGTACTCGTCCTCGCCGAACAGCGGCGCGCCGACCAGCACCACGTGCAGGTCCGGATCGCGCGTGGCCGCCTCGAGCAGCAGGTGCTGGCCCTTCCAGCGCGCGAGGCGGCTGAACGAGCCGACCAGCCAGGCATGCTCGGGCAGCCCGAGGCGCGCGCGCAGCGTCGCGCGCGGCACGGCCTCCAGCGCCTCGAAGGGCGCCGCGTCGATGCCGTTGAAGACCACGTCCACCGACTCCTGCGCGCCGCCCGTCAGCGCCAGATAGGCCTGCGCGGACGCGTTCGAATTGGCGATCACGCGCGTCACGCCGAGCTTCGCGCAGCGCCGGATCGCGAACAGCTGCTTCGCGCCGAAATGCGCGTCGCTGACGATGTCGCGCAAATGCCAGACCACCGGCTTGCGCGCGAGGCGCCCGGCGAGCGCGCCCACCACCATCGCGCGCTGCGTGTTCGCGTAGATCACGTCGACGTCGCGCGCGCGCCGCACCGCCTCGCGCACCAGCGAGACCAGCCCGCCCGCCGCGCGCAACGAGACGCCGCCTTGCTTGCGCACGCCGTCGAGGCCGCGCGAGCGCAGCACCGTCACGTCCACGCCCGCCTCGGCGAGCGCCGCATGGAACGGGCCGTCGTCGAACAGCAGCACGTTGGCGCTGCCGCGCCAGTGCGTGAGGAATTCGAGCAGCGACAGCTCGGCACCGCCGAGCACGCCGCTCTGGTCGAGCACCAGCGCGCGAACCTTGGCGGCCGCCACCGTGCCGGCATCGCGCGCGCCGGCGCGGGCGCGCGCCTGCGCGTCGGGCAGCAGGCTTTCGATCTGCTCGACCAGCCGGCGCCGGAAATGCCGGGTCGCGAAACGCTCGGCGTTGGCGCGGCAGGCCTCGGGCGTGAAGCGCCCGGGGGCCTGCTCGAACGCATCGACGGCCGCCACGATCGCCGGCACGCTCTGTTCCTCGAAGAACAGCCCGGTGGGCGCCGCGTCGGCGCTGCCGTCGCGCAGGGTTTCGAGCGCGCCGCCCTTGCCGAACGCGATCACCGGCGTACCGCAGGCCTGCGCCTCCACCACCGAGATGCCGAAATCCTCCTCGGCCGCGAACACGAACGCACGGGCGCGGCGCATGTGGTCCTGCAGCACCTCGAACGGCTGGTAGCCGAGAATCTCCACGTTCGGGCCGGCCTTGGCGCGCACCTTGTTCATCTCGGGGCCGTCGCCGATCACCACCAGCCGGCGCTCCGGCATGCGCGCGAAGGCCTCGACGATCAGGTCGATCTTCTTGTACGGCACCATCCGCGAGGCGGTGAGGTAGAAATCCTCCTTCTCGGTGGCAAGCGAGAACGCCTCGACGTCCACCGGCGGGAACACCACGGCCGCGTCTCGCTGGTAGACCTTGCGGATGCGCCGGGCGATGAACGCCGAATTGGCGATGAAGCCGTCCACCGAATTGGACGTGCGGCTGTCCCAGTTGCGGATGTAATGCAGGATCAGCCGTGCCGCATACGATTTCGGGCCGCGCGTGAGCCGCGACTGCTCCAGGTACTGGTGCTGCAGGTCCCAGGCGTAGCGGATCGGCGAATGCACGTAGCTGATGTGGATCTGGTCCGGCCCGGTCAGCACGCCCTTGGCCACCGCGTGGCTGCTGGAGATCACCAGATCGTAGCCCGACACGTCGAGCTGCTCGATCGCGAGCGGCATCAGCGGCAGGTAGGCGCGATATTTCCGGCGCGCGAACGGCAGCTTCTGGATGAACGAGGTGGTCACCGGGCGGTCGTGCAGGAAGCCGCGATCGTCGAGGAAATCGACGAGGCTGAACAGGTCCGCGTCGGGAAAGCACGCGATGATCTGTTCGAGCACGCGCTCGGCGCCGGCGTAGGTGACGAGCCAGTCGTGCACGATCGCCACGCGCAGCGGCTTGCCCGACGGCTTGCCGGCCGCGCGCGCGGTGCCGGCCGTCTGGTGCTGCCGTGCGAACGACGGCACGGAGCGTTCTACGAGTTCGCCTTTCATATGCTTTTCCCGGGAATCAGGCGGCCCAGCACGCCGCGCGCGAGCGCGCGCAGGCCGGGCGTCATCACGAAGGACCACGCGATGTTGAGCGCGGCGACGAGTGCGCAGAGCGCGACGGCCTGCGCCAGGGCCGGCGTCGTCCAGGCCAGCGCGAGACTGCCGAACAAGAAGGCCAGGTGGGCGGCCATGTCGGCCACGATCGGCCGGCGCTTCACCGACGCCAGCACCAGCAATACGCCGTAGTCGATGAGCGCGCGCGCGACCACCACCACCGCCGCGCCGATCAGGCCGAAGTGCGTGATGCCGAACCAGAGCCCGCCGACGAAGAACGGCAGCTCGACGAGCCCCGCCAGGGCGGCGCGGGCCGGATTGACCTGCGACTGGATCAGGATTCGCATCACGCCGGCCTGCCCCACCAGCCAGATGCCGATCACGAGCACGCGGCCGACCGGCGAGGACTGGGTGGCGAGATCGTGGCCGACCCAGAGTTCGAGGAACGGCTGCAGCGCGAAGATCGCGACGATCGCCACCGGCGTGAACACGCCGTTGAGGAATTCGAGCGACTGCCGCACGAGGTGGTCGGCATGGTCGCGATCGACCGCCGACAGCCGCGGGAACAGCGTGCGCACCACCGCGTTCGGCAGCATGTTGAGCCGCGTGACGAGGTTCTGCGGCACCGTGTAGTAGGTCACGTAGCGCGCGCCCAGATGCGCGCCGAGGATCACGCGGTCGAGCGAATCGGCCACCATGGTCGCCGTGCTGGCGATCAGCATCCAGCCGCCGAACGTGAACAGCTCCCTGGCGGTGCGCCAGCGCGGCGGCGCGACGCGCCGGATGTTCAGCACGCGCAGGCTCGCGCGGCCGAGCAGGACCGCCGCGATCAGCCGCGCCAGCACCGCGGCGGCCAGCACCGCGGGCAGCGTCGGCGCGATCAGCCAGGCCGCGAACAGCGGCAGCAGCTGGAACAGGAAGGTGCCGAACGTCTGGTTCGCGTTGTAGACGCCGAAGCGTTCGGCGCCGTTGATCGCGCCGGAGAACACCCACGACACGTTCGCGATCGGAATCGCGCAGGCGAGCCACGGCAGCGCGCGATAAACCTCGTGCTGCAGTTCGGCCGAGACCTTGGTGAAGTACGAGGTGTAGATGAACGCGCCGAAGTAGATCAGCAGGCCGCCCGCGATGCCGGTGGCAAGGTTCAGCCAGCAGGCGCTCCAGAACACGCGCTCGCACTGCTGGGGGTCGCCGCTCGCGAGCGCCTTCGAGATCTGGTTCTGTGCGGCCATGCTCATGCCGAGATCGAGGATGCCGAAGTAGCCGATCAGCGTCCACACCAGGCTCACCACGCCGTAGCGGTCCACCCCGAGCGTGTGGATGTAGGCCGGCACCGTCACCAGCGACACGAAGGTCGGCAGGATCAGGCCGACGAAATTCACCGCGACGTTCTTCAGGATTCGCTTATCCATGGCGCCGCCTTGCGCCGCGCCGCGCGTTCACCGCCGTCATCTCGATCGTCATGGCTGGGTCGCCTCCGTCGAGCGCGGCGTCCACCGGTACATCATCACCTTGCCGCGCGCGTCTTCCTCCACGAAGATCAGGTACTCGCCGTTCTCGCGCCGGTGCGCGCTGATGCCGAACGGCACGTCCACCCAGCCCGAGGCATGTCCGACCTCGGCGCCCGGCTTGATCACGCCGAGTTCGTGACCGTTCTGCTTGTCGTAGACGTGGACGATGCCGGCCGGCTCCACGCCGAACAGGTAGCGCCCCTCGACGGTGAGCCCGATCAGGTCGAAGATCGGCTTGGCGTCGAGCCGCCACGGCAGCGCCAGCTGGTAGCGCTGCACCGGCTCGCCGCTCGACCACTTGTCGTAGCGCACCAGCACCGGGCCGACCTCCTTGTTGATGCCGCCCTTCGGCGGCATGTCGGCCGTGTAGCCCGTCACGTAGAGCGTGTCGGTGTCCGGTTCGTAGATGGCGCGGCGCAGCTCGGTGAACGGCGCCGGGGTCGGATAGTCGGTCAGCTTGTCGAACGAATAGATCGGGTTGCCGGCCTTGTCGAGGCCGCCGTAGCGGAAGCGGTGGATGCCGCGCGTGTCGCTGGCGCGCCAGATGTCGCCGCGGGCGTCGATCCACCAGCCCCAGCCGCCCGCCGCCTTCGGCTTGCCGGTGGTGTTCAGCGAGAATTCGCCGTCCTCGAAGCGGCCGTTGCCGTTCTGGTCGCGCCAGATCCAGTCGCCGCCCGACGGCCGGTTCGGCACCCGGTCCACGGGCCGTGCGCGCCCGGCGATCAGGCCGGACGGGATCGCGGTCTCGCCGTCGCGCTTCGGATCGAAGCGGTAGATCTTCAGGTGATCGGCATACATGTCGGTCAGATACAGGAACGTGTGGCCGTCGAGCCGGCGCGCGGTGGGCATGCCGGGCCACTGGTCGGTGGTGAACACGGGGTCCTGCGGATACTTGAAGCGGTTCGTCAGGAAGCCCGCGTAGCGCCACTCGCGGCCGGCCGGCTTCGAGAAATCGAGCTCGAAGCGCTTGTTGCCGGTGTAGACGCTGTTCGGCCGCGCCGGATCGATCCAGGCGCCGTCCACGAACAGCAGGCCATCCACCTGCCAGCGCAGCTTGCCGTCGGGCGCGTAGCTCGCGAGCGTCGCGCCGAGCCCCGCGCCGAGCGAGCCCTGCTTCACGCCGATGCCGTTCATCGCCACGTAGATGTTGCCGTCGCGATCGGCACCCACGCCGGTCAGGCCGTTGAAGCGCTGCGGGCCGGGGCGGCCCGCCACCCCCGAGAAGATGCCGCCGCGCTCGCCGAGCGTGCCGCTCGGCGCATAGCCGTGGTCCGATTTCGCGTAGATCAGGATCTGCTGGCGCGGGCCGTTGTCGGCGATCAGCAGGCGGCCCTTGGCATCGACCGCCACGTCCACCGCGTCGGTGTCGGCCGGCAGCGCCGGCGCGTCGTCGATCGCGCGGCCGTCGGCTCGCAGGTGGGCGAGCTTCGCGGGGCCGTGCACCGAATCGGTCAGCAGCCACAGCGTGCCGTCGGCGGCCAGCGCGATGCGGCCCGGCTCGTGCGCCGTGAACGAGGCGAGCTTGTCCATCGACCCGGCATCGTAGACGTCCACGCTGTCGTGCTGCGGATCGGTGGCGTAGAGACGCTGGTTCGAGGCGGCCAGGCCGGCGATCTCGGCGCGCGTGTCGACCGGCACGTCGTTGACCTTCAGGAAGCTCGCGGCCAGCTTGCCGCGCGCGTCGCCGGCGGCCGCCGCGCGGAACGGCGCGGGCCGCTTCAGGTCACCGATCGCGCGCCGCGAGATGCCGTACCACTGGCGGCCCTTCTCCGGCCAGATGCCGGGGTTCACGAGCCGGCCCTTCTCGTTGCCGACGCCGATCGCGACATACGCGTAGTGGTCGTTGACGGCGATCGCGTTGCCGCCGGCATTGCCCCAGCCGTGCGTGCCGCCCGCGAAGCCGAGCATCCGGCCGTCCTGATAGACGCTCGCCTCGGCGCCGCTCTCGTCCCAGGGCGCATTCGTGTAGACCTTGCCGTCGGGCGTGACGGCAATCGCGCGGATATCGATCTGGGTCCAGCTGCCGTCGCCGTAGCCGTAGGTGTTGCCGATCCACGAATTGCTGGCCTCGAGCGTGGCCGCGCCCCGCGCGTGCAGCGGCAGGCAGGCGGCGAGGATCAGGATGATCAGGGCAGTGAGGGCGATCGGGGGCGAACGTCGCAATGGGGCTCTCCGAAGTGGACGGATGGGCAAAACGGTCCGTGCCGCGCCGGCGGCGGCCCTCGCGTGTGCCCGCAGCAAGCGCGTTCGCATCGGGCCGCGCCGCCAGGCACGGTGCGAGGCAGGTTACAAGCGAAAATAATCACAAGAAATTGCGAATAATTTCCCGCAACGCAGCAAGGCGGCCTCCACCGGCATGAGCGCACCGTTTTGCCGGCCATTCGGCAATTTCGGCTTGCCCGATCAGAAAATATGCGTAAGTTGTACCGGCAGCCGCGCGCGGATCGCCCCGTCGCAAACGATTGCGCCATCCCCGGCAGCACGCTTCGCGTCGATCCACATCGTTATTTTTTGCCGATTTCTTTTCCCTAGAATCCCACTCGCACCGGATTCGAATGTCGCCCCGATAATCCTCGGGCCGTCGGCCGGCGCAGGAGCGCCCGCCTGCCGCGCGGCAGGCGTCATATGCAGGGCTACGCACCCGGCTCATTCACGAACCAGGCCTGACGGCCTCTCCTCCTGGCTGAACGGACATGATGACGACCGACACACTTCCTCCGCCGACGCCGCACGCAGGCCGCATCGTCCAGCTCGACGGCCTGCGTGCGATCGCCGTGATGGCCGTGTTCCTGCAGCACGCCGTGAAGGCGCCGCTGTGGATGGGCGTGGATCTGTTCTTCGTGCTGAGCGGGCTGCTGATCACCGGCATCCTGCTCGACCGCAAGGCGCGCGGCCTGCCGCTGTTCCGCCATTTCTACCTGCGGCGCGCGCGGCGCATCCTGCCCTCGTATGCGCTGCTGCTGCTGGTCTCCACGCTGCTGTTCGGCGCCGGCTGGCTCGCGCATTGGCCCTGGTACGCGTTGTTCTCGACCAACATCGGGCTGTCGCTCGGCAGCATCGGCCACGAGAGCCTGAACGTGCTCTGGTCGCTCGCGGTGGAGGAGCAGTTCTACATTTTCTGGCCGTTCGTGGTGCTGCTCTGCCCCGAGCGCCGGCTCGCCTGGGTGGCCGCTGCGCTGGTGATCGCCGCGCCCGTGCTGCGCGCGATCGCGACGCCGTGGTTCGGCTCGTTCTGGCCGATCTACTACCTCACCCCGTTCCGCATGGATCTGCTCGCGGCCGGCGCGCTGCTCGCCGTGGTGCTGCGCCGCGACCGCCGCGCGCTCGAACCGTATACCGGCGTGGCGGTGGCGGCGGCCTGCCTCGCGCTCGCGCTGCTCGCCTGGCTGCATCTGTCGAATCCGCGCTTTCGCGCCGCCAACACGCCGCTGTCGAACGCGGCGCTCTACAGCATCTCGCTCGTGCTCTGCACCTCGATCGTGGTGATCGCGCTGCGCGGGCGCGGCCTCGTGCAGCGCGTGCTGACGCATCCGGTGCTGGTCTACGTCGGCACCATCAGCTACACGGTCTATCTCATCCACCTGAGCGTGCTGTACGCGCTCTGGTCATGGCATCTGAGCCGCTACGAGAGCGCCGCGCTCGCGCTCGTCATCACGCTCGGCTACGCGACGCTCACCTGGTTCGGCTTCGAACGGCGCCTCACGCGCTCTGCGCCCGCGCCGTCGCGGCCGGCCGTGCCCCGGCCTTCCACTCGCTCCATCAGGAACCCGTTATGAACTCTGCACGCAAGGCGATCATCACCGGCATCTCCGGGCAGGACGGCGCCTATCTGGCCAAGCTGCTGCTCGACGGCGGCTATCAGGTTACCGGCACCTACCGGCGCACCAGCTCGGTCAACTTCTGGCGCATCGCCGAGCTCGGCGTGGCCGATCATCCGAACCTGACGCTGGTCGAGCACGACCTGACCGATCCCGGGTCGAGCCTGCGGCTGATCGAGCGCGTCCAGCCCGACGAGTTGTACAATCTGGCGGCGCAGAGCTTCGTCGGCGTCTCGTTCGACCAGCCGATGACGACCGCCGGCGTGACCGGGCTCGGCACGCTGAACCTGCTCGAGGCGATCCGCGCCGTGAGCCCGCGCACGCGCTTCTATCAGGCCTCGACCTCGGAGATGTTCGGCAAGGTGCAGGCCATTCCGCAGATCGAATCGACGCCGTTCTACCCGCGCAGCCCGTATGGCGTCGCCAAGCTGTTCGCCCACTGGATGACCGTCAACTATCGCGAGTCCTACGGCATCTTCGCGGCCAGCGGGATCCTGTTCAACCACGAATCACCGCTGCGCGGGCGCGAGTTCGTCACGCGCAAGATCACCGACACGGTCGCCAAGATCAAGCTCGGCAAGGCCACCCGGCTCGAGCTCGGCAACCTCGACGCGAAACGCGACTGGGGCTTCGCGCTCGAATACGTGGACGGCATGCGGCGCATGCTGCAGGTGGACGAGCCCGACACCTTCGTGCTCGCCACCAACCGCACCGAGACGGTCCGCGACTTCGCGCAGATGGCGTTCGCCGCGGCCGGCTACCAGCTCGAATGGCGCGGCAAGGAAGAGCACGAGCGCGGCATCGACACGGCTACCGGCCGCGTCCTGGTGGAGGTGAACCCGCGCTTCTACCGGCCGGCCGAGGTCGATCTGCTGATCGGCTGCGCCGACAAGGCAAGGGAAAAGCTGGACTGGCAGCCCCGCACGACACTCGAACAGCTCTGCCAGATGATGGTCGAGGCCGATCTCACGCGGAACCTCCATCACGAAACCTGCTGATTCGAACCGGGTCCGCCGCGCGCTCGTGACGGGCCTGGCCGGCTTCCCGGGCCGCTTGTCGCGACGAGCCTCGCGGCGGCCGGCTGTGCAGTGCGGAGGCCGCGGCGCCGCTCGGCGACACGCTGCGCTGGATGGTCGAGGCGGCGCAGGCACGCCTTTCGTCGGACGAAAGCGGCAGCTACGCGGCCGCCCGGCAGTATCTGGCGGCGCGCCGAGCGGCACGCCGCGCCGCGTCCCGGTCGGACGCCACACCGGCCCGGCGGCGCACCAGACCGGCGCCGGGCCCGACCCGCGCGTCAGCCCGCCAGCCCGCGCGCGAGATCGTCGCGGATGTCGCCGGCGTTCTCCAGCCCCACCGCGAGCCGGATCAGCCCTTCGCTGATGCCCGCCGCGGCGCGCGCCTCGGGCGTGATGCGCGAGTGCGTGGTGGTGGCCGGATGCGTGATCGTGGTGCGCGTGTCGCCGAGGTTCGCGGTGATCGACACGATCTTGGTGCTGTCGATCACGCGCCACGCATTCGCGCGCTGCGCCTCCGGCGTGTCGCCCTTCAGCTCGAACGACACCACCGCGCCGCCCGCCTTCTGCTGGCGCCTGGCGATCTGGTACTGCGGATGCGATTCGAGCCCGGGATAGAACACGCGCTTGACGGCCGGATGGCTGTCGAGCCAGCGCGCGATCTCCAGCGCGTTGGCCGACTGCTTCTCGACGCGCAGCGACAGCGTTTCCATGCCCTTGAGCAGCACCCACGCGTTGAAGGCCGACAGCGTGGGCCCCGCGCTGCGCACGAACGGGAACACCTTGCCGGTGATGAACGCCTTCGAGCCCACCAGCGCGCCGCCCAGCACGCGGCCCTGGCCGTCGAGAAACTTGGTGGCCGAGTGCATCACCACGTCGGCGCCGAGCTTGAGCGGCTGCTGAAGCGCCGGGCTGCAGAAGCAGTTGTCGACCACGAACAGCGCATTGGCGGCCTTCGCGACCTTCGAGATGGCCTCGATGTCGGCCAGCTCGGTGAGCGGGTTCGACGGCGTCTCGAGGAAGAACATCTTCGTCTCGGGACGCACCGCGGCGCGCCACGCCTCCAGGTCGGTGGGATCGACGAAGGTGGTGGTGATGCCGAACTTGCTGAAGATCTGCGAGAACATGCCGAGCGTCGAGCCGAACAGGCTGCGCGAGCTGACCAGATGGTCGCCCGACTGCAGCGCCGCCATCACCACCGACATGATGGCCGCCATCCCCGAGGCGGTCGCGATGCAGGCCTCGCCGCCCTCCAGCGCCGCGAGCCGGTCCTGGAACATCGTGACGGTCGGGTTCGTGAAGCGCGAATACGTGTAGTTGTCCTCGGAATTCGCGAAGCGCTCGGCGGCATCGGCGGCGCTCGTGAAGCAGAAGCTCGAGGTCAGGAAGATCGCTTCCGAGTGCTCGTTGTATTCGCTGCGCAGCGTGCCCGAGCGAATCGCGAGCGTGTCGAAATTGAAAGAGTCGTCCATGTCTGGTTCATCCGGTTTCATTCGGGCGCGCCGCGCCGCGGGCGCGCCACGCCAGGCCGCGAGGGCCAACGAAAAAGCCCGCGATGCGTCGGCATCGGCGGGCTTCAGGTGCGGCAGCTTTCGACTCGGGCCGGCATTCGGGCCGGCCTTCGCTTTAGCTGTTTCGGGTGACTGCCCCGCGTCCGCAAGCTGAGATCAAATCGACGCAGCGCCCATCCTAACATGTGTCACGACGGGCGCGGCGTTTCATTCGACCGACAGTTGCAGGTTCATCTGCGAGCGGCCCGACTCGCCGTTCTGGTCGCGATCGAGCTGCGAGGCCGGCGCGAGGCGCGCGCGCTCGAGCGAATCGAGGTATTCGGGCGTGACGTGGCCGGTGATGTAGCGGCCGTCGAAGCACGAGGCCTCGAAGTCCTGGAGCGCCGGGTTGATGTCGCGCACCGCGCGGCGCAGATCGTCCACATCCTGGTAGATCAGGTAATCGGCGCCGATCATCTTCGCCACTTCCTCGTCGGTGCGGCCGTGCGCGACGAGCTCGTTGCGGGTCGGCATGTCGATCCCGTAGACGTTGGGGAACTTCACGGGCGGCGCGGCCGAGGCGAAGATCACCGACTTCGCGCCGGCATCGCGCGCCATCTGCACGATCTCGTGCGAGGTCGTGCCGCGCACGATCGAGTCGTCGACGATCAGCACGTGCTTGTCCTTGAACTCGATGCTCATCGCGTTGAGCTTCTGGCGCACCGACTTCTTGCGCACCGCCTGGCCCGGCATGATGAAGGTGCGGCCCACGTAGCGGTTCTTGAAGAAGCCCTCGCGATACTCGACGCCGAGCTTGGCGGCCACCTGCATCGCGGCCGGCCGCGACGAATCGGGGATCGGCATCACCACGTCGATCGGCACGTCCTTGAGCTCGCGCTTGATCTTCTCGGCGAGGTAGTCGCCCATGCGCAGGCGCACGTTGTAGACGGGCACGCCGTCGAGGCACGAATCGGGACGCGCGAGGTAGACCCACTCGAACATGCACGGGTTCAGGCTCGGGTTCTCGGCGCACTGCTGGGTGTAGAAACTGCCGTCGAGCGTGACGAACACCGCCTCGCCCGGCTCGACGTCGCGCACGAACTCGAAGCCGATGCCCTCCACGGCCACCGATTCCGAGGCGACCATCCATTCCGTGCCCTGCTCGGTCTCGAGCTTGCCGATGCAAAGCGGGCGGATGCCGAACGGGTCGCGGAACGCGAGCATGCCGTAGCCGGCGATCTGCGAGACGATCGCATACGAACCCTGCGCGCGGCGATGCACGCCCGCCACCGCCTTGAACACCGCGGCCGGATCGAGCTCGAGGCCGGTGGTGGCCAGTTGCAGCTCGTGTGCGAACACGTTCAGTAGCACTTCGCTGTCGGAGTTCGTGTTGATGTGGCGCCGGTCGATGCGGAACATCTCGTCCTTGAGCTGCTCCATGTTCGTCAGGTTGCCGTTGTGGGCGAGCACGACGCCGAACGGCGCGTTGACGTAGAACGGCTGCGCCTCGGCCTCGCTCGACGCCGAACCCGCCGTCGGATAGCGGACCTGGCCGATCCCCGAGGTACCCGGCAGGCTGCGCATGTTGCGCGTGCGGAACACGTCTCGCACCATGCCGTTGGCCTTGTACATGTGGAAGTTGCTGCCGTCCGCCGTCACGATGCCCGCCGCGTCCTGACCGCGATGCTGCAGCAGCAGCAGGCTGTCATAAATGAGCTGGTTGACCGGCGAATGAGAGATAAAGCCTACGATGCCGCACATGGCATGGGTCCTTCAAGGATACAAAAACGGTTTGGCCGCCGCGTACTCAGATGTGGATGTACGCAGCCAGCCCGTCGGGCAAGAACGGCTTCAGTTCGCGCACGCCTTGCTCGGCGAAGGGACGCAACAACGCGTTGCGCCAGAAATCCTGTTTCGGCAGCTCGGTCAGCCCCGCCGCCGCCACCAGCAGCAACACCATCAGCACCCCGCGCACCAGGCCGAACAGCAAGCCGAGCGAGCGGTCCACGCCGCCCAGCCCCGTCACCTGCGCGAGCCTCGACAGCAGCGCGTTGGCCACGCCCGCCACCAGCACCACGCCGATCACGATCACGCCGAACGCGATCATCCACTGGGTCAGCGCGCCGCCCGGCCAGGTGGACGGGATGAAGGGCAGCACCACGCCGACATAGCGGCACGCGACGATGAACGCCGCGACCCAGCCGATCAGCCCGAAGATCTCCGACACGAAGCCGCGCCACGCACCGCGCAGCGCCGACAGGGCGATCACCGCCAGCACGGCGTAGTCGAACGCGGTCAGCATCGGCGCTTACTGGGTCAGGCCCGCATCGCGCACCTTCGCGATGGCGGCCGACGCGGCCGCGCGATCGGCGAACGGGCCGGCACGGAGCAGTGTAGCCGTGCTGCCATCCGCCTGCTTGCGATGCTCGACATATGCAGGTACGCCCGCCGCTTTCAATTTGTCCGCCCAGGCGCGCGCGGTTGCGTCGTCCTTGAACGAGCCGAGCTGCACCGCGAAGCGCGCGCCGGGCGGCGACGCCGGCGACGCGCCGCCCTGCCCGGCGGCGGCCGGTGCGGGCGACGGCTTCGACTGGGCGACGGACGGCTTCGGCGTGGCGGGCTTCGGCGTGGCGGGCGGTACGGCAGGTTTCGCGGCGGCGGCCGGCGGCGACGGCGTCCGCGGCGCCTGCGCAGCCGACGGGCCGGCAGTGCCGGGAGGGTTCGAGCCCGAGGCGGGCGCCGCTTCGGCGTCCGCCTCGGCCGCGCCGGACGCGGGCGGTGCGTCGTGCGCGACGCCGGCCTGCGTGTCGATGGCCTCGTCGTCGCGCGCGGGCGCAGCGTGCGTCGGGCGGTTCGGGATGTCGATCGCGATGTCGTCGGTGACGGGCTTCGGGTGCGAGTCGAGCACCATCGGCAGCACGATCACGGCGGCCACCACCAGCGCGATCGCGCCGACCAGGCGGCGGCGCGCACGTTGCTTCTCGGGGAGGGTCGGGTCGAGCAGCAGCGCGTCCGCGTCGGGGCGCTCGGCCCGGCGCGTGCGCCGCTCGGCACGCTCACCGCGACTGGCCCGGGAGTCGGGGCGAGACCCGGACCGTGACCCGCGCCGGGGCGGCGCGTCGTCGTCTTTCTTCTTGCCGAACGAGAAGATTCCCATGTATGGCTGATCCGGACTGCCCGTCAGTGTTGCTGCGATTTACGATAGGCCATCACGCCGGCTACCGTATAAAAGCTACCAAAGACCACCATTCTATCATTCTCCGAGGCCCGCTTCAGCGTATCTCGAAATGCCTCGGCAGGCGACGCGTAGCGCGTCACGCTGCTGTCGGGGCCGTCCTCGACGCCGGCCTCGCGCAAGGCGGCCTCGAGCGTCTCGGCCGAAGCGGCGCGCGGCAGCGGCAGATCGGTCACGCACCAGTGATCGATCTCGCCCTTCAGCTGCCGCAGCACGCCCGCGATGTCCTTGTCGCGCATCGCGCCGAACACCGCGTAAGTGTACGGAAAGAAGCCCATGTTGCCGAGATTTTGCGCGAGCACCGCCGACGCGTGCGGGTTGTGCGCGACATCGAGCACGATCGCGGGCTTGCCGGGCAGCACCTGGAAGCGCCCGGGCAGCTCGACGTTGGCAAGGCCGAGCCGGATGTCCTGGGCCGACACCGGCAGCCGGGCGCGCAGCGATTCGAGCGCGGCCAGCGCGGCCGACGCGTTGATCAGCTGGTTCGCGCCGCGCAGCGCCGGATAGGCGAGCGCCGGATAGCGCTTGTCGCGGCCCAGGTAGCTCCACTGCTGGCGCTCGTTGCCGGGCTGCGTCTCGTAGCGGAAGTCGCGTCCGACCAGCCAGAGGTCCGCGCCGATCGCGTTCGCGTGATCGATCAGCGTCTGCGGCGGCGCGGGATCGCCGCACACGGCCGGCTTGCCGGGGCGGAAGATGCCGGCCTTCTCGAAGCCGATCTGCTCGCGCGTGTCGCCGAGGTATTCGGTGTGGTCGATGTCGATGCTGGTGACGACCGCGCAGTCGGCGTCGAGCATGTTCATCGCGTCGAGCCGCCCGCCCAGCCCCACCTCGAGGATCACCGCGTCGAGTTGGCTGGCCGCGAACAGGCGCAGGATCACCAGCGTCGTGAATTCGAAATAGGTCAGCGTGACCGGCTCGGCCAGGCTCAGGCGGGCCGCCTCCACCGCCTCGAAATGCGGCAGCAGCGCCGCGTCGTCGACGTTCGCGCCGCCGATCCGCGCGCGCTCGTTGAACGCCAGCAGGTGCGGCGAGGTATGGCAGCCGACGCGATAGCCAGCCTTCAGCAGGATCGTCTCGAGCAACGCGCAGGTCGAGCCCTTGCCGTTGGTGCCGCCCACCGTGATGACCGGGCAGGCGAACTCGAGCCCGAGCGCCTCCTTGACCTTGGTGACGCGGGCGAGGCCCATGTCGATGCCGACCGGATGCGCGGTTTCGAGGTGCGAAAGCCAGGCATCGAGAGTGGGAAATGTGCTCATCTGTACCACTGCGAAGCGGCAGGCCCGCGCACGGGCCTGCCCGGAAAAACGAAAACGCGCCGCCCGGCCGGGCCGGACGACGCGTCGGCGGATGCCGCGCGGCGCGCGCCGCGCTAGGCGAGCGCGTCGGCCGGCTGGCGCTGCAGCAGCGCGAGCAGTTGCGCGATCTCGTCGCGCATCTTTCGGCGATCGACGATCATGTCGATCGCGCCCGATTTCAGCAGGAACTCGGAGCGCTGGAAGCCTTCCGGCAGCTTCTCGCGCACCGTCTGCTCGATCACGCGCGGGCCGGCGAAGCCGATCAGCGCCTTCGGCTCGGCGATCACCACGTCGCCGAGGAACGCGAAGCTGGCCGACACGCCGCCCATGGTCGGATCGGTCAGCACCGAGATGAACGGCAGCTTGGCCTCGGACAGCCTGGTCAGCATCGCCGTGGTCTTGGCCATCTGCATCAGCGAGAGCAGGCTTTCCTGCATCCGCGCGCCGCCCGAGGCGGTCACGCAGATGAACGGCACGTGCTGTTCGAGCGCGTTCTGGGCGCCGCGCGCGAAGCGCTCGCCCACCACCGAGCCCATCGAGCCGCCCATGAACGAGAACTCGAAGCAGGCGGCCACCACCGGCAGCGTGCGGATCGCGCCGCCCATCACCACCATCGCGTCGGTCTCGCCGGTATCCTCCATCGCCTCCTTCAGGCGATCGGGATACTTGCGGCTGTCCTTGAACTTCAGCGTGTCCACCGGCACGATTTCCTGGCCGATCTCGTAGCGGCCTTCCGCGTCGAGCAGCGCGTCGAGGCGCTCGCGCGCGCCGATCCGCATGTGGTGGTCGCACTTCGGGCAGACGTGCAGGTTCGCCTCGACATCGGAGCGATACAGCACGGCCTCGCACGACGGGCACTTGACCCACAGCCCCTCGGGGATGCCCTTGCGGCTCTTCGGGTCGGTCTGCTTGATCTTCGGCGGCAACAGCTTGTCGAGCCAGCTCATCGTTTGGTTTCCTTCTTCATGGCGGGCCGGTGGCGGCCCGCGTTCGGTGTTTCTGGACGGTGCGCGTGCGGGGCAGCGACGGCAACCGGCGGCCGTCAGGCCGCCTTCGCCTCGCCGTCGAGCGCGGCGCGGATGCCGGCGACGAACGCCTGCAGCGCGCCTGCGGCCGCCTCCGGCGCCGACTCCTCGAGCAGTTGCACGAGGCGGCTGCCGATCACCACGGCATCGGCAACCTCGGCCACGGCGCGCGCGGTGGCGGCGTCGCGGATCCCGAAGCCGACGCCGACCGGAACCGGCACGCGCGACTTGATGGCCGGGATTTTACCCGCAATGCTGGAAACATCCAGATTTCCGGCGCCGGTCACCCCCTTCAGCGACACATAATAAACATATCCGCTCGCGATCCGGCCCACTTCGGCCATCCGTTGCTCGGTCGAGGTCGGCGCGAGCAGGAAAATCGGGTCGACCCCGGCGGCCCGCATCGTGGCGGCGAACCCGGCCGCCTCCTCGGGCGGATAGTCCACCACCAGCACGCCGTCGACGCCGGCCGCGCTGGCCGCGGCGGCGAAGGCCTCGGTGCCCATCCGCTCGATCGGGTTGGCATAGCCCATCAGCACCACGGGGGTGCGGTCGTCGCGCTCGCGAAAGCGCCTGACGTCGTCGAGCACGTGCCGCAGCGTGACGCCGCGCGCCAGCGCGCGCTCGGAGGAGCGCTGGATCACCGGGCCGTCGGCCATCGGGTCCGAGAACGGCACGCCGAGCTCGATCACGTCGGCGCCGCCCGCCGCGAGCGCATGCATGAAATCGACGGTCTTCGCCGGGTCCGGGTCGCCCGCCGTGATGAACGGGATCAGCCCTTTACGGCCCTGGGCGGCCAGTGCTGCGAAGGTATTCTGGATTCGGGACATGGTGTGGCTTTCCTTGATTCGATGACGATGGGCGGCGCTCAGGCGGGCATCCGGCCCGCCTCACGCATCCGCCGGCGCGGCGAGCGCGGCCACGCGTTCGCGCGCGATCGCGCAATAACTTTCGTTGATCTCGTAGCCGACGAAGCCGCGCCCGTGCCGGGCACACGCCACGGCGGTGGTGCCGCTGCCCATGAACGGGTCCAGCACCACGCCGCCCGGCGGGCAGCTCGACAGTACCATCCGCTCGACGAGTTCGAGCGGCTTCTGGGTCGGATGGTCGACGCGCTCCGCGTGCTGGCGGTGCAGCCGCGAAATCGACCAGACGTCCTTCGGGTTGTAGCCCAGTTCGAGCCACTTGCTGCCTTCGAACAATTTGCGCGAACGGGCCTTCTTCGTTTCGGCGTCGTAGGGAATGCGGACCGGATCGAGGTCGAAGTAATAGCTCTTCGATACCGCGAAAAACCCGATGTTGTCGTGGACCGACGTGTAGCGCCGCGTGGTGCCGCCCATGCTCGGCACGCGCCGGTCCCAGATGATCTCGTTGACCATCGTGAGGCGCGTCTTCAGGAAGCTGAAGATCTCGGGCGCGTATTGCCAGGTGCAGAACACGTACAGCGAACCGCTCGCCTTGAGCTTCGGAATCGCCAGCTCGAGCCACTGGCGGGTCCATGCCAGATGGGCGTCGCCCTGCAGCTTGTCCGAGTCGTTGCCGTAGTCCTTGCCGAGCCCATAAGGAGGATCGGCGACGATCAGGTCGATCGAGGCGTCCGGCAGGCTCGCCGCATCGGTCAGGAAATCGCGGTGGCGCAGGTCGATGTCGCCGGGCAGCGCGCGCGCGCGCGCCGCGTCCGGAGCCGCGCCGGTCTCGCGCGCCGCAGCGCCGGCGGACTCTTCGATCAGGTCGCGCATCCGGGCGTCAGAGCGTGATGCCGCCGCGCTCGGCGACGGTATGCATGTCCTTGTCGCCGCGGCCCGACAGGTTGACGAGCAGGATCTTGTCCTTCGGCAGGCTCGGGGCGAGCTTCGCGCCGTAGGCGATCGCATGGCTCGACTCGAGGGCCGGGATGATGCCCTCGATCCGGCAGCACTCGTGGAACGCCTTCAGCGCCTCCTCGTCGGTGATCGGCACGTACTGCGCGCGGCCGCTGTCCTTGAGCCAGGCGTGTTCGGGGCCGACGCCCGGATAGTCGAGGCCCGCCGAGACCGAATGCGTCTCGATGATCTGGCCGTCGGCATCCTGCAGCAGATAGGTGCGGTTGCCGTGCAGCACGCCGGGGCTGCCGCCCGTCAGCGAGGCCGCGTGGCGCCCCGTGTCGAGGCCGTCGCCGGCCGCCTCGACGCCGATCAGCTGCACGTCGGTGTCGTCGATGTACGGATAGAAGATCCCCATCGCGTTCGAGCCGCCGCCGACGCAGGCGATCACCGCGTCGGGCTGGCGCCCCGCCAGCTCGGGCATCTGCACCTTGCACTCGTCGCCGATCACGCGCTGGAAGTCGCGCACCAGCATCGGATAGGGGTGCGGGCCGGCCACCGTGCCGATGATGTAGAAGGTCGACTCGATGTGGGTGACCCAGTCGCGCATCGCCTCGTTGAGCGCGTCCTTCAGCGTGCGCGAACCCGACTCCACCGGCACCACGGTCGCGCCGAGCAGCTTCATGCGGTAGACGTTGGCCGCCTGACGGCGCACGTCCTCGGCACCCATGTAGACCACGCACTCCATGCCGAAGCGCGCGCAGATGGTGGCCGTGGCCACGCCGTGCTGGCCGGCGCCCGTCTCGGCGATCACGCGCCGCTTGCCCATCCGGCGCGCGAGCAGCGCCTGGCCGATCACGTTGTTGATCTTGTGGGCGCCGGTGTGGTTCAGGTCCTCGCGCTTCAGGTAGAGCTGCGCGCCGCCGAGCATCTCGCTCCAGCGCTGCGCGTGATAGATCGGCGAAGGGCGGCCGACGAAGTGCTTCAGCTCGCGCTGGTATTCGGCGACGAATTCGGGATCGTCGCGAAAACGCTCGTAGGCGCCGCGCAGTTCGTCGAGCGCGTGGATCAGCGTTTCGGCGACGAACACGCCGCCATAGGGGCCGAAATGGCCGTGCTCATCAGGAAAGTTGTACATGCCGTGACTCTCGATTGGACGGCGCGGCCCGGAGGGGGGTCGCGCCGGCTTGTGGCTCACCGGGCGTCCGCGTCGCGCACCGCGCTCACGAACGCCGTCATCCGGGCGTGATCCTTCACGCCCTTCTCGCCCGCTACCTCGATGCCACTGGAGACATCGACCGCGTAGGGGCGGACCTGGCGAATCGCCTCACCGACGTTTCGAGCGTTCAAGCCACCACTCAAAACGGCCCGATGCACGAGCTCTGCGGGAATAAGTGACCAATCGAAGACCTTGCCGCTGCCGCCGTAGTCCGGCACGTGTGTGTCGAACAACCAGCCGGCGGCTGTCGAATAGTGAAGTGCCGATTCTACCAAATCGGCGCGCCGCGTCGAGTCGCCCACGCGCAACGCGCGCAGCCAGGGCAGGCGCGCCGCGCGCGCGAGCGTCAGGCAGTGCTCGGGCGTCTCGTCGCCGTGGAACTGCAGCGTGGTGAGCGGCACCGCGTCGAGCACGCGCGCGAGCTCGTCGGCGCTCGCGTTGACGAACAGGCCGACCGCCGAGACGAACGGCGGCAGCCGGCGCGCGAGCTCGGCCGCCTGCTGCGGCGTGACCGCGCGCGGGCTCTTGGGGTAGAACACGAAACCGACCGCGTCGACACCGAGCGCGACCGCGTGCTCGACGTCGGCGGGACGGGACAGCCCGCACAGCTTGATGCGGGTGCGAAGGCGCGGCGCGGCGCCGGGGGAAGTCAGAGTATCGCTCATCGTCAACAAGGGATCGGCTCGGGGCGCGGGCGTGGCCGCCCGCATCAGGGGTTCGCTGGCGGGGCCGGCGGCGCGTCGAGGTCGGCCCAGACCGTGCTCCACGGCACGCTGCCGAGCTGCGCGGGCGGCACGGCAAAGCTGTCAGGATAGCCGACATGGGCCAGATAGAGGCCGTCGGGCGCGAAGGTCGGCGCGGCCCGGTCGCGATTGCGCGCGGCCAGCACCTCGTCGAGCCAGTCGGCCGGATAGCGGCCGCGCCCCACCGCGATCAGGCAGCCCATCAGGTTGCGCACCATGTGATGCAGGAACGCGTTGGCGCGAAAACGGAAATGGATGAAGCTGCCCGACGGCCGGATGTCGATCTGGTACAGATGCTTGACGGGCGTCTTCGACTGGCACTCGGAGGAGCGGAACGACGAGAAATCGTGTTCGCCGATCAGATGCGCCGCGGCGGCGCGCATCGCCTCCACGTCGAGCGGCGTGTGCACCCAGCCCGCGCGCGCGGCCAGCATCGGCGAGCGCACCGGATGCACGTAGAGCGCGTAGTAGTAGGTGCGCTCGAACGCGGCGAAGCGGGCATGGAACGCCTCGGGCATCGGCTTGGCCCACTGCACCGCGACGCTCGGCGGCAGGAACGCATTGGTGCCGCGCACCCAGGAGAATGCGGTGCGGTCGAGTTCGGTGTCGAAATGGACCACCTGGCCGAGCCCGTGGACGCCGGTGTCGGTGCGCCCCGCCACGACGGTCTGCAGCGGCACCCGCGCGAACGCCTTCAGGGCCCGCTCCAGCGTGTCCTGCACGGTGTTGCCGTGCGGCTGCGACTGCCAGCCGTGGAACGCCGCGCCGTCGTACTGGATGCCGAGCGCGATGCGCATCACGTCGCGTCGGCGAGTTTCGCGAGCAGCGTGCGCGCGGCGTCGCGGGTGCCGGCGCGGCCCGCGTCGATCACCTCGTTCAGCAGCATGCGGGCGCCGTGCAGGTCGCCGAGTTCGACGTATTCGGCCGCCAGTTCGAGCTTGTTCTGCGCGATCCGGTCGAGCGCGTCGTCGGTGGGCGGCGGCGGCGTCGCGCTCGGGCCGACCGGCAGATCGAGGTCGAAGTCGAGATTGAGTGCGCCGAACTGCGCGCCGCCGAGCGCGCCGAAGCCCGCGGCGGAACGGTTTTCGGGGAGCGACCCGGCGGGAGGCGGATCGGCCGGTTCGTCATCGTCCCATTGTTCCGGCCCCGAAACCGTTGCCGGGGGCTCGCCGTGCTCGCCGTGCTCGCTGGCCTGCTGACCGGATGGCGTTGCCGGTGCGTCGCCGGCCGGCGTTTGCGGGGTGTCGGCGGGCAGACCGTTAGTTGCTTTTTGCGCTGCAAAATCAAGCGGTGACGGCAGGCCTGGCTCCGGCTCCGGCTCGCCGACGCGCGGCGGCAAGGGCATGTCGAGGCTGTCGAGCGCGGACACCGCGTCGGCCGGGAATTCGTGCGCGTCGGCCGCGGCGGTCTGGCTCGATTCGCTCGCGTCCGTCGCGCTCGCGGGCAGGACGGGCGGCGCCCCCGCGGTGTCCTCGCGCTGCGCGGGAGGCTCCCCGCTTTCGGGTTGAACGGGCGGCGGCACGGCGGCGCCCGGCGGCTCGTCTTCGGGTAGGCTCGGCGCGGGCGGCACGGCTCGCGCCTCGGGTTCGGCCGGCGCCACGGGCTGATCCGGCTCAGCCGGTGCGAGCGGCCCGGCAGCGGGCGACGCCAGCGGCTCGGTCAGCATCGGCGGCTCGGCCGTTTTCGGCGGCTCGGCGGTCTTGGCAACGGCCGGTTCGGCGTGTTCGGCGTGTTCGGCGTGTTCGGCGTGTTCGGCGTGTTCGGCCGGTTCGGCCGGTTCGGCGTGTTCGATCGCGGGCGGCAGCGGCTCGGTCATGGCCGTGGCTCGCGGGACGGGTTCGGGTTCCGGCTCGCGCGGCGTCGGCATCACGGCCGGCGGTTCGATCGGCTCGGCCTCGCCGGCCGGCTCCGCTTCGCGCGAAGCCGCATCGGCAGCCGCGACAGCCGCCGCAGCGCCGGCCGCGGCGGGCACCACGTCATCGGCGGCGGGCGCCGGCGGCGCGCCGCCTTCGCCCGCCGGGGCTTGCGGAGCCGGAGCCGGCGGCGCTTCGTCAGGCGCTGCGCGCCGGCGGCGGCGGAACAGGAAACCGAGCACCAGTGCGGCCGCAGCGACGCCGATGGCGATCACCGCGGTGCGGTCGAGCGGCACGGCAGACGATGCCGGCCGGGCGGCGGCCGGCCGTGGCGGGGCCACCGCGGCCGGCGCCGGGGCCGACGCGGCTGCCGAGCCTGCCTCGGCGGCACTCGCGGCCGAGGCGGCACCCGGTGCGCTGGCCGGGGCCGGCATCGATGCGGCATCCGGTGCCGGCGTGGCCGCCTTCGGCGTCGGCGCCGCGTTTTCGGCAGCCGGCTTGCCGACGCCATGCTGCTGCAGCTCCATCAGCACGCGGTTTTTCAAGGCGAGCAATTGCTGGAGGCTCGACGGGCGCGCCTGCGCGGCCGACGATGCCTGCGCGGCGCTGCTGCCGGCCGCGGCGCCGGGTGCGAGCAGCGCGGCTTCCGCCGCACTCGAACCGACCGGCGGCGCGGTATGGATCGAGCCGCTCCAGCTGTGCGGACCGCCCGCGCCGACCGCGGCCGAGCCGGCATCGGCCGGACGCGCCACGGCGGCCGGTGCCGCGCTCGCGGCCGACGACGGCGCAGCAGCGGCGCCTGCCGACGCCCCACCAGCCGCCGACGAACCTCCCGTCGCGGCGGCCGCGGCCGTGGCATCGGCCGCATGCGACGCGCCGTTCGCGGCACCAGGCCCCGTCGCGACGGGGCTGGCGGCCGGCGCCGCGGCGGGCGCGCTGGCCGAGGCGCCGGGTGCCGGTGCCGCCGTCACGCCCGCGTGCGTCCCGGCCGCGGCGCTCACGGCACGCGGCGCGGCGGCACCTGCTCCTGCCCCTGCCGCGCTTGCCGCCGAGGCGCCGGCGGCGCGTGCGGTACCCGCCGCGCCCGCTGCCGGTCCCGCTGATGCGGCTGATGCCGCCAGCGCTGCCCCGCTCGCATCGAGCGGCGGCACGGTCAGCGTCGCGCCAAGCCGCAGCCGGCTCGGATCGCGTTTCATGAACGCCTGCGGATTCGCGTCGAACAGCGCGTGGCTCGCACGGCCCAGCACCGCGGGATCATGCGATTGCGTGACGGCCACCGCGATATCGGTCAGCGACTGGCCCGGCCGCACGGTGATCGCGAGCGGCGCGGCGGCGGCCTCCGAAGGCGCCGCGTGAGCGGGCGGCGCGGCGGCCGACAGCAGCGCGGCGGCCGCGGCAGCGATCGAGTGCGTCACGAACGCACGGCGCGCGGCGGGCGGACGGATTCGTGCAAGAAAGGAAATACCGGGGATAAATCGCAGCGTCATCGGCACATTCGCCGCGGCAGCGCGCGGCCCTGGTTCGCGTTGGAAGAGGACAGGATTCGGACACGGACGCGCCGGCGGCCCGAGGCGCCGCGCGCGTGCGACGCCGGATTGCGTCGTAGCCGCGTAGTTTACTTTACCCGCCACGCATTTCGCGCATTTCGCGCATTTCATCGCGCCCGCCACGCGCGAGCGGCGCAACCATGGCGCGGCGCGGGGCGGCGCACGCCCCAAAACGAAGCGGCGTTCGCCGCCCCCGGCCGGATGCCGGGCACCGCGAACGCCGCCGTCGTCCCTGCGGACGCGGACCGCGCCGGTCTTATCGGTCCAGCAGGATGCGCAGCATCCGGCGCAGCGGCTCGGCCGCGCCCCACAGCAGCTGGTCGCCGACCGTGAACGCCGACAGGTATTCACCGCCCATCGCCAGCTTGCGCAGGCGGCCGACCGGCACCGACAGCGTGCCCGTGACGACCGCCGTCGACAGTTCGCGGATCGACGCTTCGCGCTCGTTCGGCACGACCTTCACCCAGTCGTTGCCCGAGGCGATGATCGCGTTGACTTCGTCGAGCGGCACGTCCCTGGTCAGCTTGATGGTGAGCGCCTGCGAGTGGCAGCGCATCGCGCCGACCCGCACGCACAGGCCGTCGACGGGGATCGAACCCGGCTCGCCCATGCCCGGCTTGCCGAGGATCTTGTTGGCTTCGGCGCCGCCCTTCCATTCTTCCTTCGACATGCCGTTGCCGAGATCCTTGTCGATCCACGGAATCAGCGAGCCCGCGAGCGGCACGCCGAACTGGCTGCTCGGCATGTCGGCGCCGTTCATGGCGGCCGACACGCGGCGGTCGATGTCGAGGATCGCCGAGGCCGGATCGGCCAGCTGCTCGGCCACCGCGCCGTGCAGCACGCCCATCTGCGCGATCAGCTCGCGCATGTTCTGCGCGCCGGCGCCCGAGGCGGCTTGATAGGTCATGGCCGTCATCCAGTCCACCAGGTTCTCGCGGAACAGGCCGCCCAGCGCCATCAGCATCAGGCTCACGGTGCAGTTGCCGCCGATGAAGTTGCGGGCGCCCTTCACGAGCGCGTCCTTGATCACGTCGAGGTTGACCGGGTCGAGAACGATGACGGCGTCGTCCTTCATCCGCAGCGACGAGGCCGCGTCGATCCAGTAGCCCTTCCAGCCGGCTTCGCGCAGCTTCGGGAACACCTCGTTGGTGTAATCGCCGCCCTGGCAGGTGATGATCGCGTCGCAGCCCTTCAACTCGTCGATGCTCGCCGCGTCCTTCAGCGTGGTCTCGTTTTTCGCATAGGCCGGCGCCTTGCCGCCAGCATTGCTGGTGCTGAAAAACACCGGCTCGATCAGATCGAAATCGCCCTCTTCCTGCATGCGCTGCATCAGCACGCTGCCGACCATGCCACGCCAACCTACGAGACCTACCTTCATGACTCAACCTTTGCTTGAGAATTTTCCCCGCCTTCTCCGCCCCCCGCGTAACCGCGCGGGGAAATCAGGCGGGCACGACGGACGACGATCAGCTTTTCGTGATCGTTTTCGTGATGATGATTTTCGTGGAGACGATGGCGAGCACATCCACACGGGCTTCGCCGTGCGGATTCAGGACCGGGGAGATCAAGAGATTCAGCGCCATGCGTTGGAGTCTACACAAACCTGCAGGGCCGGACAACGGCCCCATGAAACAATCGCGACCGGCGCGCCGCAGCCCTCCTTTGCGGGCCGCCAGGCGCGCCGGGGCGGCGTTACAGCGCGGCGACCACCGCGTCGCCCATCTGCTCGGTGCCGACCTGCCGGCAGCCCGGCGTGGCGATGTCGCCGGTGCGGTAGCCCTGTTCGAGCACCTTCTGCACCGCGCGCTCGATGCGCTCGGCCTGCTCGGCGCGATTCAGCGAATAGCGCAGCAGCATCGCGGCCGACAGGATGGTGGCGAGCGGATTGGCCACCCCCTTGCCCGCGATGTCCGGTGCCGAGCCGTGCGAGGGCTCGTACAGGCCCTTGTTGTTCTTGTCGAGCGAGGCCGACGGCAGCATGCCGATCGAGCCGGTCAGCATCGCGGCCTCGTCGGAAAGGATGTCGCCGAACATGTTGCCGGTGACGATCACGTCGAACTGCTTCGGCGCCTTGGCGAGCTGCATCGCCGCGTTGTCGACGTACATGTGCGAAAGCTCGACGTCGGCGTATTGCTTGGACACGTCGATCATCACGTCGCGCCAGAACTGCGAGGTTTCGAGCACGTTGGCCTTGTCGACCGACAGCAGCTTCCTGCCGCGCTTTTGCGCCGCCTGGAACGCCACGTGCGCGATGCGGCGCACTTCGGGCTCCGAGTAGCGCATCGTGTCGAAGCCTTCGCGGGCCCCGGCGAACGGGCCGTCCGGCGCCTCGCGCGTGCCGCGCGGCTGGCCGAAGTAGATGTCGCCGTTCAGCTCCCGCACGATCAGGATGTCGAGCCCGGCAATCAGTTGAGGCTTGAGCGGCGAGGCGTCGACGAGCTGCGCGTAGCAGATCGCCGGGCGGAAGTTCGCGAACAGCTCCAGATGCTTGCGCAGGCCGAGGATCGCCTGCTCCGGACGCAGCGCGCGTTCGAGCGTATCGTACTTCCAGTCGCCGACCGCGCCGAACAGGATCGCGTCCGCCTGCTTCGCGAGCGCCAGCGTCGCCTCCGGCAGCGGATGGCCGGCCGCCTCGTAGCCGGCGCCGCCCACCGGCGCCTGCTCCAGTTCGAAGGTCTCGTCGAGCGCGTTGAGCACCTTCACCGCTTCCTTGACGATCTCGGGGCCGATGCCGTCGCCCGGCAGCACTGCAATCTTCATGCGATTTTTCCTCGGTAGGTTGGGAATTCGGGCGCGCCCGCGCAGGCGGCCGGGGCCGGCCTCGCGCGCGGCGCCGCGGCCATCGGTCAGCCGATCAGGCGGTTGTTCAACCAGGGCTGGCGCGCGATCCGCTCGGCCTCGAACTGGCGGATCTTGTCGGCGTGGCGCAGCGTCAGGCCGATGTCGTCGAAGCCGTTCAGCAGGCAGTACTTGCGAAACGCGCTGACCTCGAACGGGTACTCGCGATTGTCGCCCGTGCGCACCACCTGCGCGTCGAGATCGATCGTCAACTGGTAGCCGTTGAACGCATAGGTCTCGTCGAACAGGCGCGCGACCTCGCGCTCGCCCAGCACGATCGGCAGCAGGCCGTTCTTGAAGCAGTTGTTGAAGAAGATGTCGGCGAAGCTCGGCGCGATGATCGCGCGGAAGCCGTACTGCTGCAGCGCCCACGGCGCATGCTCGCGCGAGCTGCCGCAGCCGAAGTTCTCGCGCGCGAGCAGCACCGAGGCGCCCTGGTAACGCGGCTGGTTCAGCACGAAATCGGGGTTCAGCGGCCGCTTCGAGTTGTCCTGGCCCGGCTCGCCGTGATCGAGGTAGCGCCATTCGTCGAACGCGTTCGGGCCGAAGCCGGTGCGCTTGATCGACTTCAGGAATTGCTTCGGGATGATCGCGTCCGTGTCCACGTTGGCGCGATCGAGCGGCGCCACGACGCCGGTGTGTACAGTGAATTTTTCCATGATCCGTGACCAGATTGGATGCCGGCCCGCGGGCCGGCGAAATCGTTTGTCCGTCGGGCGGGTCGCGCCGCGCCTAGTCCGCCGCGCGCGTGATCGCGCGGCCGGCGGCGTTGATGTCCTCGCCCATGCCGGCGACCGTGTTGCAGGCCGCGAGACCGAGCACCATGCCCGCGAGGGCGACGAGCGCCGCGAGGCGGCGCAGCTGCGTGCGTGACATGAGGCTCACCCGAGACGGCGGATGTCGACGAAATGGCCTTCGATGGCCGCGGCCGCGGCCATCGCGGGGCTC
The DNA here is from genome assembly GCF_000960995.1 of Burkholderia glumae LMG 2196 = ATCC 33617. Classification (NCBI taxonomy): domain Bacteria; kingdom Pseudomonadati; phylum Pseudomonadota; class Betaproteobacteria; order Burkholderiales; family Burkholderiaceae; genus Burkholderia; species Burkholderia glumae. Next base: position 2,183,612 of record NZ_CP009434.1, read on the forward strand.
ACCAGATGGGTGCGGCCGCCCGCGCCCTGACGCCCCTCGAAGTTGCGGTTCGAGGTGGACGCGCAGCGCTCGCCCGGATCGAGCCGGTCGGCATTCATCGCGAGGCACATCGAGCAGCCCGGCTCGCGCCATTCGAAGCCGGCCTCGAGGAACACCTTGTCGAGCCCCTCGCGCTCGGCCTGCGCCTTCACGAGGCCCGAGCCCGGCACCACCATCGCCAGCCGCACGTTGGCGGCCACGCGCCGGTTCAGCTTCTTCACGACATAGGCGGCGGCGCGGATGTCCTCGATGCGGGCGTTGGTACAGGAGCCGATGAAGATCTTGTCGACCTGGATCGATTCGATCGGCGTGTTCGGTTCGAGCGCCATGTAGGCAAGCGCGCGCTCCATCGCGTTGCGCTTGACCGGATCCTTCTCGCGCTCGGGATCGGGCACGCGGCCGTCCACCGCCGTGACCATCTCCGGCGAGGTGCCCCAGGTGACCTGCGGCACGATGTCGGCGGCCGTCAGCTCGACCACGCGGTCGAACTGCGCGCCGGGGTCCGAAACGAACGTGCGCCAGTACTGCACGGCCTGATCCCATTCGGCCCCGGTCGGCGAGAACGGCCGGCCCTTCAGGTAGTCGATGGTGGTGTCGTCCACGGCCACCATGCCGGCGCGCGCGCCGGCCTCGATCGCCATGTTGCAGACCGTCATGCGGCCTTCCATCGACAGCGAGCGGATCATCGAGCCGCCGAATTCGATCGCGTAGCCGGTGCCGCCCGCCGTGCCGATCCTGCCGATGATCGCGAGCACGATGTCCTTGGCGGTGCAGCCGCGCGGCAGCTGGCCTTCCACTTTCACCAGCAGGTTCTTGCTCTTTTTCTGCAGCAGCGTCTGGGTGGCCAGCACGTGCTCGACCTCCGAGGTGCCGATGCCATGCGCGAGCGCGCCGAACGCGCCGTGCGTGGAGGTGTGCGAATCCCCGCAGACGATCGTCATGCCCGGCAGCGTCGCGCCCTGCTCCGGCCCGATGATGTGGACGATGCCCTGGCGCAGGTCGTTCATCTTGAACTGGGTGATGCCGTAGCTGTCGCAGTTCGCGTCGAGCGTGTCGACCTGCAGCTTCGAGACCGGATCGGCGATGCCGTGCGTGCGGTCGGTGGTCGGCACGTTGTGGTCCGACACCGCGAGGTTCGCGCTGATCCGCCAGACCGGACGCTCGGCGAGCTTCAGGCCCTCGAACGCCTGCGGACTCGTCACTTCGTGCAGCAGGTGACGGTCGATGTAGAGCAACGCGGTGCCGTCCTCCTCGGTGTGGACGACGTGAGAATTCCACAATTTATCGTAGAGAGTCTGTGCCATGGGGTATGCGGGGTTAGGGTGACAACGGGCGCTTCCTGGCTAGCAATTATGCCATCAACCCCGCCGCGCGGCACCCCTAAATTCCAAAAAAACCCAATGAAAACAGTGGCTTGTCTGGTATTTTCAGTACCCGGATAAGGGCTACCCGGTAGCCCGGCCGAAAGCGAGGCCAGCGCTGTCGGGCACGCCGCGCCCCGGCCGGCGGCAGCGCGAGCCGGGCACGGCGCGCGGGCCGCCTCGCTCAGGCCACCTCGTACTGCACCGTCAGTTGCCCCTTCTTCTCCTTGACCTTGACGATCACGATCCGTCCGACCTGCGCGCTTGACGCCACGTGCGTGCCGCCGCAGCCCTGGGCCTCGAAGTCGCCAAACCCGATCACCCGCATGCCGTCGCGCATGCGCGTCGTGCGCGGCAGCGCGGCCGCCACCACGGCATTCACCTCGCGCGCGAGCGTCTCGGCATCGATCGGCCGCGCGCCCTCGCCCGGCTCGAACACGACCCGCGCCTCGCCGGGCCAGTGGTGCCCCTTCACCGCGCGCCAGCCCGACGCCGCAGCCGCATAGCCGATCAGATGGCCGGCCGAATGCAGCCGCGCATGCAGCGCGCGCGGCGCCGCGTCGACCTCCACGGCCGCCGCGCCGGGCGCCACCGCGCGATCGGTGCGATGCACGACCGCCTCGCCCTCGGCGGCCACGTGCAGCACGCGCGCCGCGCCGATCCGGCCGGTGTCGGACGGCTGGCCGCCGCCCTGCGGGTGGAACGGCGTCTCGGCCAGCCTCACGCGAAAATGGCCGTCGCCGTCGGGCTCGCAGGCCAGCACCTCGGTATCGAGCGCGAGCGCATCGCTGTCGTAATAGCGTCGAATCGTCATCAAAGCTCCTGGGCGAATGTCATCGCGATGCCATCGAGGCCCCGACTATGCGGGCGCCGGCGCCGCCGCTCAAGGGGGCGGGCCATTCAATTTTTTACAATCGAGGCGGCCCGCGCCGCGTTAGGGTCGCGGTCAACGCCTTCTTCTTCGACAGGATTCACGATGGAACACGCCGCCTCCCCCGCCGCTCCGAACCGGGCCGACGCGCCGCTCGACTTCAGCAGCGACAACGCCGCCGGTGCCTCGCCGGCCGTGCTCGACGCGCTGGTCGCCTGCGCCAGCGGCCGCGCGCCGGCCTACGGCGCCGACCCGTGGACGGCCAGCGTCGAGCGGCGCCTGGCCGAATTGTTCGAGCACGAGGTGGCGGTCTCGATCGTGCCGACCGGCACCGCCGCGAACTCGCTCGCGCTGGCCGCGCTGACGCCGCCCTGGGGCAGCGTGCTCTGCCATCCCGACAGCCATATCAACAACGACGAATGCGGCGCGCCCGCGTTCTTCGCCGGCGGCGCGAAGCTCGTCACGGTGGCGGGGCCGGACGCCAGGATCGATCCGGCGCGGCTCGCGGCGGCCGCCCGCGCCAAGCGCGGCGACGTCCACACCACGCAGCCGTCGGCCGTCAGCATCACGCAGGCCACCGAGGTGGGCAGCGTCTACACGCTCGACGAAATCGGCGCGATCGGCGAGATCTGCCGCGCCGAATCGCTGTCGCTGCACATGGACGGGGCGCGTTTCGCCAACGCGCTGGCCGCGCTGGGCTGCACGCCGGCCGAGATGACCTGGCGCGCCGGCGTGGACGCGCTCTCGTTCGGCGCGACCAAGAACGGCGTGCCGGGCGCGGAGGCCGTGGTGCTGTTCGATACGCGCCGTGCGGCCGAACTCGCGTTTCGCCGCAAGCGCGCCGGCCATCTGAGCTCGAAGATGCGTTTCCTGTCCGCGCCGCTCGACGCGTATCTGGCCGACGCGCTGTGGCTGCGCAACGCGCGCCATGCCAACGCGATGGCCAAGCGCCTCGCCGACGGGCTGCAGGCGCTGCCGGGCGTCGCGCTGGTGGGCGGCAACGCCGCCAATATTCTGTTCTGCCGACTGCCGCAGGCGCTGACCGCGGGGCTGCTGGCGGCCGGCGTGCGCTTCTATCACGACCGCTGGGCGCCGGGCGTGGTGCGCTTCGTCACCTCGTTCGCGACCACCGAGGACGAGGTCGACCGGCTGCTCGCGCTCGCACGCGGGCTGAACCCGGCCGACCAGGCGCCGGCTGCCTGAGCGGCGCCGGCCACCACCCGGGGAACGCGTGAACAGCGCACCACGGTTGCCCCCGGATGGCGTGTCAATAGCGTATCAATAGCGCGACGGTGCGCAGCCGAACGCGCGCCGGAACGCGCGGTTGAAATGGCTCTGGTCATAGAAGCCGACCGCCTGCGCCACCTCGGCGATCGACTGCGTGCCGCGATGCAGCATCAGGCACGCGCGTTCGAGGCGCAGCCGCACCAGCCATGCGTGCGGGGTCATCGCGGTGGTGCGCTTGAACAGCTTCAGGAATACAAAGCGATCGACGCCGCAGAGCGCGGCCAGTTCGTCGAGCGTGATCTTCTCGGCCAGATGCGCCTCGCAGTAGTCGCGCACGCGTGCCCATTGCGCCGCCGGCAGCGCGCCGCCCACCTCGCGCGGCGTCAGCGCTGCCGAGGCGGCGAACAGGCGTTCGAGCAGCATGAGCCAGGCCGATTGCACGCCGAGCACCGCCTCGGCCTGCTCGACGCGCAGCGCCGCGTGCAGGCCGCCGAGCCGCTGCGCGAGCGAGGCGTCGTGGAGCGCCGCGCCGCGCAGCGCCGGCTCGCCGGGGCGGCCCGACAGTTCCTCGACCACGCCCGCCATCAGTTCGGTCGGCAGCCGGAACGTCTTCAGCGTGTAGGCATCGTCGCCGGCACGCGTGCCGTCGTGGACCTCGCCCGGCGGCATGATCGAGACGCTGCCCGGACCGAGCAGGACGGTGCGGCCGGCGAACTGCTGGCGCTGCACGCCCTCGGTGACCACGCCGACGTGGAAATCGAGGTGGTAATGGCGATCGAACCGGAATTCGCTGAAACGCGCGTCGCCCAGCACGAGTCCGGGGACGTCGCGGCTGCGGGTGTATTCGACACGGTCTTTCATGGAAGCGGCTGCGGGACGGGAAACGGAAACCAGGCGCGCGGCACCGCGCCGCCGCGATTGGCCGGGCGGGCCGCGGCGCCAGGTGCATCGAGCTTAGCATGCCCGGCCCGCGCGCGTGAGCGCGCACGAGGCGCCGCGCCTGCCATCCTGCCGCCGCGATGCGCGCGCCCGAAGCCCGGCGGCGCGCTCGCCCTATTGCGCCGCCGCGGGCGGCGCGGCGGGCGAGGAAGGCGGCACGAACGGATAGCCGCCGGGCGACGTCCCCGCGATCCGCCTGGGGTCGCACGGCGGCGCGAACAGCAGGCCGCGCGGGTTGCCCGACGGCGCGAACATCGACGCGCCCGCCGCCAGCACCGCCAGCGAGGCGAGCCCCATGCCGGTGCCGAACAGGCTGTTGCCGTCCGCGCGCAGCAGCGGCGCCGGCCGGCAGCGGGCCGGCGCGTCGGTTCGGCTCTTGGTGCTGCCGGCCGCGGCATCGCGCATGCCCTGGTCGATCACGTCGGCGCGCGCACCGGGCGCGGTACCCAGCAGCGCCCCGATCAGCAGCGCGGGCAAGGCGGAACGACGATTCATGGGCAGCCTCGTGAACGGATGGATTCGATGGTGGCCCGCAGTGTAGCGGCGATCCGGCGCCTGTCCTGTCGAATTTTGTCAGCGCGCCGCCGGCCGCCGCCGGGCGGCGTCACGCCGGCGCGTGGCAGCAGACGCAGAGCTTGTTGCCGTCCGGGTCGCGAAAATACGCACCGTAATAATCGGCATGGTATTGCGGGCGCAGCCCCGGCGCCCCTTCGCAACGCCCGCCCGCCTGCAGCGCGAGCGCATGGCAGCGATCGACGGTGGCGCGGTCGCGCGCGAGCAGCGCCACCATCTGGCCGTTGCCGGGCGCCGCCGCGCCGCCGTCGAACGGCCGGCAGATCACGAACAGCGGCCGCGCCGCATCGGCCGGCATCCAGCCCGCCATGGCGGGCGGCGCATGGAATTTCAGCGGCAGGCCCAACGCCGCCATCAGCGGCGCGTAGAACGCATGGGCGCGCTCGACGTCCTGGACACCTACGCAGACGTGGGACAGCATTGACGGCTCCGGGTCGGGTCAAAACACCGATCATGCCACGGCGGCGGGCGGCACCGCCCGAGCGCGCCCTTACCAAGCAAAACACCCCGGCGGCCGAAGCCGCCGGGGTGTTTCTCATGCGCGGCGCGCGGCCGTTCGGAGACGGCCGGACGCGATTAGGAACGCTGCGCGATCGGCACCGCTTCGCGCGGCGTCTGGCCGACGAACAGCTGGCGCGGACGGCCGATCTTCTGCTCGGGATCGGCGATCATCTCGTTCCATTGGCCGATCCAGCCGACGGTACGCGCCATCGAGAAGATGCAGGTGAACATCGAGGTCGGGATGCCCAGCGCGCGCTGGACGATGCCCGAGTAGAAATCGACGTTCGGGTACAGCTTGCGCGACACGAAGTATTCGTCCTCGAGGGCGATCTTCTCGAGCTGCATCGCGAGCTTGAACAGCGGATCGTCGTGCAGGCCGAGCTCTTCGAGCACTTCGTGGCAGGTTTCGCGCATCAGCTTCGCACGCGGATCGTAGTTCTTGTACACGCGGTGGCCGAAGCCCATCAGCTTCACGCCCGAGTTCTTGTCCTTCACCTGCTTGATGAATTCGGGGATGTTGTCCGACGAGCCGATCTGCTCGAGCATGTTCAGCGCGGCTTCGTTCGCGCCGCCGTGAGCCGGGCCCCAGAGGCAAGCGATCCCGGCCGCGATGCAGGCGAACGGGTTCGCACCCGACGAACCGGCCAGACGCACCGTCGAGGTCGAGGCGTTCTGCTCGTGGTCGGCGTGCAGGATCAGGATGCGGTCGAGCGCGCGCACCAGCACGTCGTTGACCTTGTACTCCTCGCACGGGTTCGAGAACATCATGTGCATGAAGTTCGCGCTGTACGACAGCTCGTTCTTCGGATAGACGAACGGCTGGCCGATGCTGTACTTGTAGGCCATCGCGACCAGCGTCGGCAGCTTGGCGATCATGCGGATCGCCGAGACTTCACGGTGGCGCGGGTCGTTGATGTCGAGCGAGTCGTGGTAGAACGCCGACAGCGCGCCCACCGCGGCGACCAGGATCGCCATCGGATGCGCGTCGCGACGGAAGCCGCGGAAGAAGAAGTGCATCTGCTCGTGCACCATCGTGTGCTTCGTGACGGTATCGACGAATTCCGCCTTCTGGGCGGCGTTCGGCAGCTCGCCCTTCAGCAGCAGGTAGCACGTTTCGAGGAAGTCCGCGTTTTGCGCGAGGTTGTCGATGGGGTAACCGCGATACAGCAGTTCGCCCTTGTCCCCGTCAATGTACGTGATCTGCGAGTTGCACGAGGCCGTGGACATGAAGCCCGGGTCGTACGTGAACTTGCCGGTCTGGCCGTACAGCTTGCGGATGTCGATCACGTCCGGGCCCATCGTGCCCTTGTAGATCGGCAGTTCGACGCTCGGCGAATTGTCGCTGAACGATAGCGTGGCTTTAACATCAGACGGAGTCATGGCACATCCTCAATCGAAAATGAAAACGGAATTCGATAACGGACGCAGCGCTCTCATGCACTGCGCAGCATCTCCAGCAGCCGGGAAACGTCCGGGCCGGCAAGGTCGCCCTCCGGTTCTTTGCGGGCAAGCAGCAAGTCCATCAGGTCGTTGTCGGATAGTTCGAGCAGGCGGGTCAGCGCGCCCACGTCGGCATCGGTGAGGTCATGCTCGTATCGGCTGAAGAAACGCTCGAAAATCAGGTCGTTCTCCAGCAGACCGCGCCGCGCGCGCCAGCGAAGGCGCGCGCGGCGGTGCGGGTCGGACTGGTGCGACTGTTCAGTCATGTCGAATCAGCTCAGACCGCGCGGCGAACCATCAATTCCTTGATCTTGCCGATCGCCTTGGTCGGGTTCAGCCCCTTCGGGCAAACGTCGACGCAGTTCATGATCGTGTGGCAACGGAACAGACGGTACGGGTCCTCGAGGTTGTCGAGGCGTTCGGCGGTGGCCTCGTCGCGGCTGTCGGCGATGAAGCGGTAAGCCTGGAGCAGGCCGGCCGGGCCGACGAACTTGTCCGGATTCCACCAGAAGCTCGGGCACGAGGTCGAGCAGCTCGCGCACAGGATGCACTCGTACACGCCGTCCAGCTCCTCGCGCTCTTCCGGCGACTGCAGGCGCTCCTTCTCGGGCGGCGGCGTGCCGTTGATCAGGAACGGCTTGATCGAGTGGTACTGGTTGAAGAACTGCGTCATGTCGACGATCAGGTCGCGCACCACCGGCAGGCCCGGCAGCGGACGCAGCACGATCCTCTCGGGCAGGTCGTTCAGGTTCGTGAGGCACGCCAGACCGTTCTTGCCGTTGATGTTCATCGCGTCCGAGCCGCACACGCCCTCGCGGCACGAGCGACGGAACGACAGCGTCTCGTCGATTTCCTTCAGCTTGACCAGCGCGTCGAGCAGCATGCGTTCATGCTTGAGCTCGACTTCGTACGTCTGCATGCGCGGCGCCGCGTCCTTGTCCGGATCGTAACGATAGAGTTCGAAAATGCGTTTTGCCATGTCAGATTCCTCGAATTCGGCTTAGAACGTACGCGCCTTGGGCGGCACGGATTCGACCGTCAGCGGCTGCATGTGCACCGGCTTGTAGTCGAGACGATCGCCTTCGCTGAACCACAGCGTATGACGCATCCAGTTTTCGTCGTCGCGTTGCGGGTAGTCGTCCTGCGCGTGCGCGCCGCGGCTTTCCTTGCGGGCTTCGGCCGACACCATGGTGGCGCGCGCCGCTTCGACCAGGTTCGCCACTTCGAGCGCTTCGACGCGCGCGGTGTTGAACACCTTCGACTTGTCCTTCAGGTGGATGTGCTGGGCACGTTCCGCGAGCTTCTTGATGTCCTGCACGCCTTCGGCCAGCAGCGCCGAGGTGCGGAACACGCCGGCATGCTTCTGCATCGAGCCGCGAATCTCGTTGGCGACGCTTTGCGCGTACTCGCCCGAACTCGAGCTGTCGAGCTTGGCCAGACGCGCAAGCGAGAAGTCGGCCGCGTCCTTCGGCAGCGGCTTGTGCTCGCGCTGCTGCTTGACGTGTTCGACGATGTGGTTGCCGGCTGCGCGGCCGAACACCACCAGGTCGAGCAGCGAGTTCGTGCCCAGGCGGTTGGCGCCGTGCACCGACACGCACGAGCACTCGCCCACGGCATAGAAGCCGTTGACGGGCTCTTCGTGGCCGCGCGGCGTGCCGACGACCTGGCCGTGGATGTTGGTCGGGATGCCGCCCATCTGGTAGTGGATGGTCGGCACGACCGGGATCGGCTCCTTGATGCAGTCGACGTTCGCGAACTTCAGCGCGATTTCGCGGATCGACGGCAGACGCTTCATGATCGTCTCGGCACCGATGTGCGACAGGTCGAGCAGCACGTGGTCCTTGTTCGGACCGACCCCGCGGCCTTCCTTGATTTCCTGGTCCATCGAGCGCGAGACGAAGTCGCGCGGCGCCAGATCCTTCAGCGTCGGCGCATAGCGCTCCATGAAGCGCTCGCCGTCCGAGTTGCGCAGGATGCCGCCTTCGCCGCGCACGCCCTCGGTGATCAGCACGCCCGCGCCGGCCACGCCGGTCGGGTGGAACTGCCAGAACTCCATGTCCTGCAGCGCGATGCCGGCGCGCGCGGCCATCCCGAGGCCGTCGCCGGTGTTGATGAACGCATTGGTCGAGGCCGCGAAGATGCGGCCGGCGCCGCCCGTGGCGAACAGCGTGGTCTTGCCTTCGAGGATGTAGACGTCGCCCGTTTCCATTTCGAGGGCGGTCACGCCGAGCACGTCGCCGTCCGCGTCGCGGATCAGGTCGAGCGCCATCCATTCGACGAAGAACTGCGTCTTGGCCGCGACGTTCTGCTGATACAGCGTGTGCAGCAGCGCGTGGCCGGTACGGTCGGCCGCCGCGCAGGCGCGCTGCACCGGCTTCTCGCCGTAGTTCGCGGTATGGCCGCCGAACGGGCGCTGGTAGATGGTGCCGTCCGCGTTGCGGTCGAACGGCATGCCGAAGTGCTCGAGCTCGTAGACGGCGTTGGGTGCTTCACGGCACATGAATTCGATCGCGTCCTGGTCGCCGAGCCAGTCGGAGCCCTTGATCGTGTCGTAGAAGTGGTAGTGCCAGTTGTCTTCGCTCATGTTGCCGAGCGAGGCGCCGATCCCGCCCTGGGCGGCAACCGTGTGCGAACGCGTCGGAAACACTTTCGAGAGCACGCAGACCGACAGGCCCGCGCGCGCGAGTTGCAGCGATGCGCGCATCCCCGAGCCGCCCGCGCCGACGATGACCACGTCGAACTTGCGACGCGGCAGGGAAGTGTTGATTGCAGCCATGCTTTTAAACTCTCCAGAGAATCTGCGCAGCGTAGCCCGCGCACGCGAGCAGCCAGACGATGGTCAGCGATTGCAGCACCAGCCGCACGCCGACAGGCTTCACGTAATCCATCCAGATGTCGCGAATGCCGACCCAGGCGTGGTAGAACAGCGCGAGCAGCGTGACGAAGGTCGCCAGCTTCATCCACTGGGTCGAGAAGATCGACGCCCAGCCGTCGTAGGAGAAATCGCGGGCGCTGAAGAACCAGGCCAGCAGGATCACGGTGTAGACCGCCATGATGACCGCGGTGATCCGTTGCGCGAGCCAGTCGCGCAGG